>JBAXMH010000183.1:0-10100 GCA_037134395.1 Chloroflexales bacterium | reverse complement strand
TTTCAGGTTTCAGAGGCCAGGTTTCAGGTTTCAGAGGCCAGGTTTCAGGTTTCAGGTGAAGCACATCACAACGCTCTGCGTGGGCCAAAATTATAAAGTAGCCGCGAACCTTGTCTTACATCGGGAGGTACACAATGGCAGAGGATCTACGATCACTGGTTGAACGGATCCACGCGATGCCGCCGCAGGTTGTGTACGCCTTTGCGGGGGCAGGTAGTCAGGCTCTATGGTGGCTGCATCGTGTGGAAGGATCATCGCGCACACTGCTAGAGGCAGTTGACTGCTACGCGCCGCGCTCGCTGGAGGCGCTGCTGGGCGCTCCGCCAACCCAGTCGGTGAGCGCCGAAGTGGCGCGAGCGATGGCGGTGCGGGCCTATACGCGGGCGTCTTTGCTTTCAGATCGGCGCGGGCCGCTGCTGGGGGTGGGTTGCACGGCGGCGCTGGCCACCGACCGCGAGCGGCGCGGGGCCGACCGCTGCTTCCTGGCGATCCGCGAGGCACATGTCGTGCAGGGCTATGCACTGACCATGAGCAAGGAGCGCGGGCGTGAGGCGCAAGAGGATCTGGTATCGCAGTTAGTGATTGGGGCCATTGCCGTCACTTGTGGTGTGCGCGACGAGGTATGGCTGACACTCAAACCGGACGAAGATCTTTTTTGCTGGTAGTTAGCGGCAAAGCCGCTAACTACCAGCAACGTGATGGGCTAACGCTGAAGCAGCACCTCGATCTTGGCGAGCAGGCGGGGAAGATCAACGGGCTTGGTGTCGTAATCATCACAGCCGGCAGCGAAACACTTCTCTTGGTCGCCCGCCATTGCGTGGGCGGTGAGGGCAATCACAGGCACGGTGGTGATCTCGGGGATGGCCTTGATTGCGCGGGTGGCCTCCCATCCATCTAGCACCGGCAGACTCATATCCATCAAGATCAGGTCGGGACGTTCGGAGCGCGCCATCACCACGCCCTGCTCACCGTCCGTCGCGATCACCACATCGTAGCCCTTGCGCTGGAGCCGTCGCGACAGCATGTCACGGTTCATCTCATTATCTTCGACAAGCAAAATCTTAGCCATCGCCCGACTCCTCTCCCTCAGGAGGCATGCGTTATTCTCATCTATCCGTACCATCATGCATGCGTATCATAACACAATGCAGGAAAGTGGAATGAAGCCTAATACCCTGACGCCCTCGCCCCCGCCCGACTTTCCGATCAATACGGTGATGCAGATTGTGTCGGAGGCTATGCCCGCCTTCAGGCAGCCGCTGATTGATCAGATGGGCCATACGCAGCAGACTCCGTTCCGCATTCTGGTGGCCACGATCCTCAGTTTGCGCACCAAAGATACGCTCACGGCGGTGGTTGCTCCTCGGCTCTTTGCCGTTGCCGATACGCCTACGACCATACTGGCTCTGGGCGATGAGCGTCTGGCCGAGCTGATCTACCCGGTGGGATTCTATCGCACCAAGGCTCGCAGTATCATTCAGATCTGCTCCATCCTGCTCGATCGCTACGACGGCACGGTGCCAGCCGATCTTGATGCGCTGCTGGAACTGCCCGGCGTGGGCCGCAAGACAGCCAATCTAGTGATGACTGCCGGATTCGGGCTTCCCGGCATCTGTGTAGACATCCACGTCCACCGCATCTGCAACCGCTGGGGCTATGTGTCTACCAAAAACCCCGACGCCACCGAGCAAGTTCTGCGCGCCCAGTTGCCGCCGCGTTACTGGATTCCGATCAACAATCTTTTGGTGACACTCGGGCAACATATCTGCCACCCCACCTCGCCACACTGCCGCATCTGCCCGCTGACCGCTCACTGCGCCCGTGTGGGCGTGACACGCAGCCGGTAGCCGATAGCCGATAGCCGATAGTACGACAGTTGTCGTTTGAATCACCCCCCCTAGCCCCCCCGCAAGCGGGGGGGAATAATGCGTTGTTCCCCCCCGCTTGCGGGGGGGCTAGGGGGGGTGATCGGCGAGAGCCTTTCTGTGAAGATATTTACAACTGTAGTAATAGCCGATAGCCGGACATCAGCGGTTCTTTTCATCGGGTGGTGTGCGCGAATCGTATGGACATCTGAGATAAAAACAATACCGGCCCCGGTCGTTAGACCAGGGCCGGTATCATCTGGCGTCTCCGGTGCGGATCGAACGCACGACCTACCGCTTAGGAGGCGGTTGCTCTATCCACTGAGCTACGGAGACGTAGGTGTGGGCATGGGCCGCAAGTCTACCATATGGCCTATTGCTACGCAAGCTGTCCTGCACAAAATTCTTTGCCATATGTGATGCTATACTACCCGGCAGCAACCACAAGGCTAGGAAAGAAGACACGTGCTGCTGCGACGTCTACTCGCGCCCGTTGTGGCGCTACTCACCCACTGGAGCTACCCGCGCCGGTTTTCCACGGCTGGCATCGTGATCGCCACACTCCTGGTGGCTCTCGCCAGTTTGCTGCTTTGGCAAAATCATCCCCTGATGGCAACTCTGGCCCTGGGGATTGCGCTGGTGGTTATGCTGACGTTCACCGTCCTTGGACTCTCGGTCATCCAAGATGTGAATGATCTGGCCGTCATGATCGGGCGTATCGCGTCGGGTGAACATCAGGTGCCACCGATGCCCGCCAGCGATAGTGAGCTCGGCGTGGTCGCCCACAGTTTGGCTGATCTCTCCACGGAGTGGGCGCTCAGCGGGCTGTACCGTCAGGCGATTGTTGAGTACGCTGTTGACAGTATTATGATCATTGACGAGCATGACTCGATCACCACCTTCAACCCAGCCGCCGAGCATATGTTCGGCTATACCGCCAACGAGATCATTGGCCAGCCCATCTCCCGCCTGATCCCCGATCCGCTCCACCGCCAGTATAAGCTGATCAGCATTGGCAACGAGATCACTGGTCGCCGCAAAGATGGCAGCGTCTTCCCGATGGATCTTAGCTCGGGCCAGATCCTCCTCGACCGTCGCCGAATCTATGTGGTGATCCTGCGCGATGCAACGCGGCGTAAGCAGGCAGAGGAGGAGCTCCAGCGCGCCCGTGACGACGCCGAGGCTGCCAGTCGCTCGAAGAGTACCTTCCTGGCCAATATGAGCCACGAGCTGCGCACCCCGCTGAATGCGATTATCGGCTACAGCGAACTGCTAATTGATGATGTTGTGGAGATGGGTCATGAGAGCTTAGAGAGCGACCTGCGCCGCATCCATCGCGCTGGTACGCATCTGCTTGGCCTGATCAGCGACATCCTTGACATCTCGAAGATCGAGGCCGGTAAGATGGATCTGCGCTACGAGCAGTTCGCCCTCGCCCCGATGCTCAGTGATGTCGAGTTGACGGTAGCACCTCTGGCGACCCAGAACAGCAACCGCTTCGAGATTAGCTATGATGGCCAGCCGGCAACACTCTTTGCCGATCCCGTGCGCGTGCGGCAGATCCTGATCAACCTGCTTGGCAACGCCTGTAAGTTTACGAACCAGGGCACTATTACGCTGCGCATCCTCACGGATACACAAGATGGCGATAGCCGAGGTATCCTTCAGCCCTTTGATTTCATCCGCTTTGACGTGGCTGATACCGGTATCGGTATGACCTCCGAGCAGTTGGCACGTCTGTTCCAGCCCTTCACCCAGGCCGACGACTCGACGACGCGCAAGTACGGCGGCACCGGTCTGGGTCTGGCTCTCTCTCGCCATTTCTGTCAAATGATGGGGGGGACGATTGAGGTGGTGAGTACCCCTGACACGGGTTCGACATTCATCGTGCGGCTGCCCCTGCGCGACCCGGAAGATGTCTCCGCCGAGGCGTCTGAGCGGGATGCGGTGGAGGGACGACGCTAGAATCTTTATGCTGGTGGTTGACGGCTCTGCCGTCAACCACCAGCATAAAGATTCTAGCGCACGCCCTCTAGCTGATCCTCAAGGTCGGCGTGTAGCTCGCGCAGCCGGTCGAGGGTGGTCTCGTCGGCCTGCCACAGCCCGCGACTGCTGGCTTCAAGCAGGCGGCTGATGGCGTTGCGGGCGGCCTCGGGGTTGGCTGCCTCTAGGCGCTTGCGCATTGTGTCGTCGAGGACGAAAGTGGCTGCGGCCTGGTCGTAGACCCAGTTGTCCACCGCTTCGGTGGTGGCGCTCCAGCCGAGCATATAGGTGAAGCGATTGGCGATCTCGGCGGCACCGTTGTGTCCGTGCTTAAGCATGCCCTCGTACCACTTGGGGTTGAGCAGCTTGGTGCGGTACTCCACGCGCAGCACTTGGTCGAGGCTCTGCACCTTGGTCTCAGCGGTGAAGCTCTCGACATAACTCAGGGCTACGCTGTGGCCGGTGGCCCGCTCGGCGGCAGCCTTCAGCGCACCCGAGTAGCCGTAGTAGTGCTGCATATCGGTCAGGCCATACTCGACGCTGTCAATTTCCTGGGCCACCCGCCCAACCGTGCTGAGGAGCGAGCGCAGCACCTCGGGCTGAGCTGCGCCGTCTTTCTTACCACCAAAGGCGTAGGCGTTGCGCTTGATGAAGAGATCCTCAAGCTCCTGGCGATCCTCCCAGGCTCCGCCCTCGATAGCCTCATCCACGTCGGTGCCGTAGGTGCCCGATGCCTGGGTGAAGATACGCGCCGTCGCCGCTTCCCACTCCTTGCCCTCGGCAACCATCGTATTGACGTGCTTGCGGATAAAGTTCTGCTCCTCAGGCTCCTCGGCGGCGGCCGCATCACGGATGAGCCGGTCGAGCTGATCCATCGTGCCGGCGAAGGTGTCGCGGAAAATGCCCGAAACCGTCATCAAGACATCAATGCGCGGGCGGCCCAGTTCGGCGAGCGGGATGAGTTGGTAGCGCCCGATTTTGCCCTGGCCGTCCTTGATCGGGCGTGCGCCGATCAGCCCCAGAATGGTACCAATCGCCTCGCCCTTGGTCTTGATCGCGTCAAGCCCCCAGAGTACCTGGGCAATTGTTTCGGGATACACGCCGTTCTGCTCGCTCCGGTGCGCGGCGATCAATGCCTCGCCGATACGTACGCCGCGAGTGTACGCGCTGTCGCTCGGTACGCGGAAGGGGTCGAGGGAGTGGATATTACGACCAGTCGGCAGCACCGCCATCCCGTCGCGGATGAGGTCGCCGCCGGGGGCTGCCGGGATGTAGCCACCCGCCAGACCACGGAGCAGGTAATCAATCTCCTGGGTGTTATCACGCAGAGCGACGAGCATGGCCTTGCCGTGGGCGGTTAATGATTTTAGATTGTCGATTTCAGATTGCAGATTGTGCTGCGCCGCGAATTTCTCAATGGGTGTAGCCTGGAAAACGACTCGCTGTACGAAGTCGGCACAGGTCGCCTCAACCGCATCGCGCACGGACTGAGCCGCCGCGTTACCGGCGCGGGCGAGGGAGAGCAGATCACCGTAACTCGCTACCTGCGGGCAATCCGCAATCCGCGATCTGCAATCCACAATCAAGATGTCGCCCAGCCCTGGATTGCCGTCGCGGGGAATCTTCAGCGCCTCGGCCACCAGGGTGAGCTGCTGCTCAACCGGCGGGGCCGAACCGAGGATGTGCAAGCTGTCGGTGATCATCGTCTGCGCAATCTCGCGCAAGTAGGCGTAGGCCCGCGAGGCGAAATCGGCAAATAGCTCGCCCGGCGTGCGCGCCAGATCGGCATCCAGGTTAAGCAGAGAGATCTTCTGGAGGATGGCATCTTCCAAATCGCTTGCTCCCTCGCGGAACTCCTCTAGCAGATCCTTCAGCCCCTGAAGCTCTTTGTAGAGCCCAGCGCGACCGTAGGGCGGGATGGCGTGGCCGATGATCGTGGCGTAGCCACGACGCTTGGCGATGTTCGCCTCAGCCGGATTATTGATCGGATAGACGTAGAAGTGCGGCGTGTCACCAAGCAGCACATCGGGCCAGCAATCGGCGGTGACGCCTATCTGCACGCCGGGCATCCATTCGGCGGTGCCGTGCATCCCCAGGTGAACAATTGCGTCGGCACCGAAGGTCTGGCTGATCCACTTATAAAAAAGGACGTACTGGTGATGCGGCGTATTCTCCCTATCAAACAGCAGCCGCATCGGATCGCCGGGCATACCGATCATCGGCTGAACGCCCACGTACACATTGCCAATCTGCATGCCGCCGAGGCGCACTGCATCGTGCCCTACTGGGGCAATGTCACCAGGGAAGGCTCCCCAGCGTGCGTTGATCCGCTCCTGCTGGCGCGGCGAGATTTGGTGGTAGAAGCTCTCGCGGCCCGCCGTCACCGTCGCCGGGACAGGCGGGTGCCCAGGGGGCAGATCAGGATCGTCGGCGCGGATCGAACCCTTGATGCATCCGGCCATCACCGCCGGGTCACGTGGGTACGGGCCAACCGCATAGCCCTCGGCCTTCAGACGGTCGAGCAGGGCGATCAGACTGGCTGGCACATCAAGCAGGGCGGCTGTGGCGGTATTACCCTGACCGGGCGGGTAGTTATAGACAACGATGGCGATCTTCTTCTGGCTGTTGGGGGTACGGCGCAGCTTCACAAAACCACCGGTGATGGTTGCGAGGCGCTGGAGCCGGTCGGGCACGGTGGCGATCTCGGTGCCGTGCATACCGCCGAGAACCACCGGGGCAATCGCCCCGTCCATCTCAGGTAGGGCGTAGAGCATCGTGGCCTGAAGCGGGCCGACGCCGCGTTCGCGCCAGTTATCCTCTTCCTGCACAAAGAGAGGGGCCGAAACAATATAGGGCGTATCGAGGGTGCTGAGCAGGTCGCGGGCGATACTGGCCGTGAGGCCGGCCTTGGTGCTGCCGGCTGGCCCGCCCACGAGGGGAAAGCCCATCGTGTTGATCAGCACGTCCACCTTCATATGCGTGAGCCACTCGCGTACCACAATATGGCTCTCGATGCCCATCACAAAAATGGGGATCACCCGCAGGCCAACCGACTCCAGGGCACGCACGACATCGTTATGGTACTGCGTACCGGTGAGGATGTGTGCGCGAAACGAGAGTACCGCCACGGTGCCAAGTGGGGCAGGTCGAGAGTGGCGAGATCCTTTCGACCTGCTCTTCTCCCACTTGATAAATTCGTCTGGCTTCGCAAAGAACTTGGGCGCGTCGGGGTGAGCGAAGCCCATGTTCGGCATCTCAACGGGCACGGTCACCTGCACCTTCGGCATGCCGCAATACTCGCGCAGGATCAGCTTGAACATGTTCGCCGCGTTGGACACGCTGCGGTTGTTCCAGTAGGTGCTGACATTTGTCCAGTTGCGGAAATCGTTCAGACGCTTGCCGGGCAAGAAGTTCAGCAGCTTGCTGGTGATCTTCTGCATCTTTACATAACCGTAGAGAGCGTCCTCTTCCCGACCACCCACCAGCAAGCGGGCCACATTCTGCACCGGCTTGGGCATACCGCCGCCCTTAAAGCCGTAGTTGCCAACCTTAGTCAAACGCATCACCTCAGGCAACCCCTCGAAGGAGAAAACCACCGGCGGATCATGGCGCTCGACCACGGGCAACAGCCACTCAGACGTTTCGGTAAGCGTGATCAGGGAGGTCATTAGACAGGCGCAGCGGGCGATAGCCGCCTCAACCTCAGCGGGCCTGCGCTCGATGTCGCGATCCTCGAAGAGATGCAGACGAAACCCAGGAATTTCCTTGCGAACCTCGACCTCAGCCTGAGCAAAGAAGCCCTGGCTATAGCGTTGCATACCAAGCAGCAGGACGAACTCGGTCATCTGAGCCATTGCACCCTCACTATGTTCATCTACCGACAAGGTTCGCAGTTTACCGTTTGGGTACTCATAAGGCGCTTCGACGCGCTACGCCTGAAACCTGAAACCTAGCACCTGAAACCTTGTCTACCGACACACACGATTCTTGCCACTGCGTTTGGCGACGTAGAGATGACGGTCGGCGGTAGCGATCATCTGTTCCGGGTCACTCTCTTGTAGCTCCGCAACCCCGATGCTGATCGTCACCAGGAGCTGCGGGGTCAACAATTCCCAGGGGTAATTCTCGACGAGGGAGCGGATCTGCTCAGCGACCTGAGCGGCCTCGTCGAGGACGGTATTGGGCAGCAGGATCAGAAATTCCTCGCCGCCATAGCGGGCGACGACATCATACTCACGGGACGCCTGACGCATCAGGTCGGCCACGATGCGCAGGACATCGTTGCCGAGCATGTGCGAGTACAGATCGTTGATCAGCTTAAAATTATCAATATCGGCCATGATTGCGCAGATCGGTTGCCCAAGCTGTACCGCCTCGGCAGAGAGTTCGACAAGGCTGGCATCAACATAGCGCCTGTTCGCAAGCTTCGTGAGACTATCCTCATTAGCCTCGCGCTGAAGGCGGGTTGTGCGCGCCTGTAGCTCACGGATCAGGTCGTTCTGGCGCTGCTGATCATCCGTCTCGCTCATCTCAGCCCGTGGCACATAGAGCAGCAGTTGGTCGGTAAAATCGCCCAAATTCGTACCCGCGATCAGAACGGCGGTGGCCCCACGTGTATGGGCTGCCTCGACCGCAGCCTCGTTCTCCACCACCGCGATCAAGGGCGTGAGCGTCTCGATTGATCGCCAGAGATTCCAGATGCTCGGGTCGGCAACATTCGCGATGATCAGGGCTGGCTTCGGGTGGTGGGCCAGCAACCCCTGCGCCGCCACCATGTTGATCGCAACCATCGGACGGTAGCCCTGGATTCGCACTGTGGTAGCAATCGTGGCTCGTAAGGTATCATTCGGCTCAATCAGCAGTGCCTCAGGCCGATGTTGTCCGCGCCGCTCGTGTATGGGTGATCGCGGATTCCCCTCGCGGCGATCCATCACGTAGCTACTCCCAGAAATCTGCTTGGCAGCCTGTTTGAGTTCCGCTGCCACGTGGCTCATATGATCGACGCTGGTGAAATCGCGCACGCTCGTACTTGCCACCGCAATCGAGAGGCTCAGCAAGCCAAACTGTCGTGCCACCCCATGCCGATCAATCCCGCGCAGATAGCCACGCTCAAGATCGATTTCATCGTAGAGCTTGCGCACCTGCAGGTCAAAGCCAGCGATAAGCCGTGTACACAACGGCTCAGGCGCATTGCCGAAGTGGACAATTGCGAAGTCATCGCCACCGATATGGCCCACAAAATCGTCGCGCTCGGCGGCCTCACTGATCACCTTCGCCAACATGTGGATCACCCGGTCGCCGCGCGCAAAACCGTAGGCATCATTAAACGCCTTAAAATTATCGAGGTCAATCCAGAGCAGCGAGAACGAGTGTTTCTGGCTCAGATGGCGCTCAAGCTCGGCCTGGAGCAGCACGTTACCGGGCAAGCCCGTGAGCGGGTTGCGCACCGGAATCTGGGCCGCACGGCGGAGGTGTCCACGGATGCGGGCCAGCAGCACATCAATATCGTAGGGCTTTACGATATAGTCGTCTGCGCCGTTATCGAACCCCGTCACCACATCAGACGAGGTACTGCGTGCGGTGAGGATGATCATCGGCAGGTGGGCGGTGCGCGTATCGTTGCGGAGTTGCCGGATCGCCTCAAAGCCATCCATCAGCGGCATCATCAGATCGACAAGGATCAGATCCGGCGGCTGATCTTGAGCCATCCGCACCAATTCATCGCCGTTATTCGCGATCTCCACGTCGTAGCTCGCATCCTGAAGTGTCTCGCGGAGCAAAAGACAGAGTGCCGGATCGTCATCGGCAACAAGAATTCGTGTTTGGGGTATCATGTGCTGCCCTGTCTGATTAGCTAAAATGTTTGACATGCAGGGTGCTCATGGCTTTCTGTAGGCAGATCTAGATAGACGACTACTGCGATACAGCATATCATACCATTATGTATCTCATGTGCAATCTTCGCGCAAACAACATAGTGGCATGAGCAAAGTCACGCGCCCGGCCCGTAAACGGGCGGGCTACGGTTTACGAAGCCCGCCTTCGCGGGCTATCCCAGCCCGCGAAGGCGGGCTTCGTAGATGGGAGCCGAGGGCTTTAGCCCCAATACCCTTCACATAAGGAATCCATCGCCGCGCAGCCCTCACCCCCCAACCCCCTCTCCCAGAACGGGAGAGGGGGAGCCGAACGCACTCTGATGAGGAATCTCCCCTCTCCCCTGGTGGGAGAGGGGCAGGGGGTGAGGGGGAAAGG
>JBAXMH010000182.1:0-10147 GCA_037134395.1 Chloroflexales bacterium | reverse complement strand
AGGTGTCAGGTGTCAGGTGTCAGGTGTCAGGTGTCAGGTGTCAGGTGTCAGGTTTGCAGTTCAGGCTTCTCGTCTCCGACACGCATGTGGCAGGCTGGAAGCCCGCACGACGGATTTGACAAAGGTGGGTCGGCGATACATCGCCGACCCGCCTTCTCATGCCCGACTTCCTAACCTTAGACAAGGTTCGCAGATACTTTACAGTTCAGGCCGGAATGTGGCATCGTGATGCGCTCGACCTGAAACCTGAAACCTCACACCTGAAACCTTGTCTTACTCTACTTGTCGCGTTTGCCGTCGCCGAGGGCAGCCTGGGCAGCGGCGAGGCGGGCGATTGGCACGCGGAAGGGCGAGCAACTGACGTAGTTCAGGCCGACACGGTGGAAGAACTCCACGCTGGCCGGGTCGCCGCCGTGCTCGCCGCAGACGCCAACCTTGAGGTTGGGGCGGACGCTGCGGCCACGCTCGGTGCCGATCTGCACCAACTGACCCACGCCGCGCTGGTCTATGGACTGGAAGGGATCGTCGGGCATCAGCTTCTTCTCGACGTAGGCCGGCAAGAAACGCCCGGCATCGTCGCGGCTCAGGCCGAGAGTGGTCTGAGTCAGGTCGTTGGTGCCGAAGCTAAAGAACTCGGCGGTCTCGGCGATCTCATCAGCGGTGAGGGCGGCGCGGGGCAACTCGATCATCGTGCCCAGTAGGTAAGGGATCTCGACTCCGGCTGCGGCAAAGACTTCCGCCGCCACCTTGCGCACCAGTTCCTCCTGGATCTTCAGCTCGGTGATGTTGCCAACCAGCGGGATCATCACCTCGGGGAAGACCGCGATGCCCTCAGCCTGCACGGCCACGGCGGCCTTGAAGATCGCGTTGGCCTGCATCTCGGTGATCTCGGGGTAGATGATGCCCAAGCGACAGCCACGGAAACCCAGCATCGGGTTAGACTCGCGCAGACCCTCGACACGGGTTCGCACCTTGGCCGCATCCACGCCGAGCTTCGCAGCCAGGGCCACGATCTCGTGATCCTCGTGGGGCAGGAACTCGTGCAGCGGCGGGTCGAGAGTGCGGATGGTAACGGGCAGACCGGCCATCTCGCGGAAGAGTCCCTCGAAGTCACCCTGCTGAAGCGGCTCAATCTTGGCCAGAGCGGCGCGACGATCCTCGACCGTATCAGCGATGATCATCTCGCGTACGGCGTCAATGCGGTCGCCCTCGAAGAACATATGCTCAGTGCGGCAAAGGCCAATGCCCTCGGCCCCGAAGGAGCGGGCCACCTTGGCATCGCGGGGAATGTCGGCGTTGGCCCGCACACCCAGCGTGCGGAACTCATCGGCCCAACTCATGAACTCGGCGAAGTCGCCCGACATCTCAGGATCGACCGTCGGCATTTTACCGGCAAAAACCTCGCCGGTGCTGCCATCCAGCGTAATCCACTCACCCTTCGTGATCGTCGTGCCACCCACCGTCACCGACTGGTCGGCGTAGCTAATGCGCAGATCGCCCGCACCGGCCACGCAGGGTTTGCCCATACCACGGGCAACAACAGCGGCGTGGGAATTCGAGATCAGCAGCGGGGTCATGCGGCTGGAGAAGACGACGTAATTCTTATCCAGTTCATCACTCGCGTCAACCTCGAAGTTGTACACCAGGGCCGACTCGGCGGTGCCAGCCGGACGCACCCGATACGAACGCAGCGGCGCATCGAGCAGCGCCTGCACATCGCGGGCCAGAGTACCGGCGCAGAGGGGCAGGATGTCGCGACGGATCTTCTCCGTGCCAAACATAATGTTGCGCTTGACGCCCTCGCGCACCCGGCCCATGTAATTGACCGTCTCCTGCACATCGGCGAACATCCCACGCATGCTCAGGCACTTCGACTCGTAGCGGCGCGGCGGGATCTCGGCATGCACGCGGGTGGTGAAGGCAAGAATCTCCTCAACCTGCTCCGCAATCTGAATCAGATAGTTCTCGCGGTTGCTGACGATCTGCGGCACGATACCCAGGCGTAGACAGGCCAAGGCCAGACCATCGAGCAACTCACGCTTAGCGTGCGAGACGCTGATCTGAAGCCGTACTGCGCTCGACTCCTCGGCGTAGGTACCATCACCATCAACAAAACCCGCCAGGAAGTGCAGCAGTGCCGTGCGGTCAAGCGTCAGCACCCACGTATCCAGGTTGTCGCGGATCTCGACCAGACGAGCGGCAGGCTCGCGGCGGAAGCTGATCCGATCCTCGACACTGCCTTTGATCTCACGGCCCCTGAGAACGCCGACCGTCTCGCGCTCACGCAGATAGGTGAAAGGCACGCCGAATGCCTGCTCGAAGCTCTGCTCGACAGCGGCGATAAAGTCAGCCTTCTCGGGCGTCGGCTTCTGGATAAACGTTACCGAACCCTTCGTCTCCTTGAGGTTGATATACCCATCAGAGAGAATCGCGCCAGCGACGTAGGCCAATGCCGGGGTCGTGGACGTCTCGCCCAGGGCCGGGATCTGATCGACCACGGTGACAAAATCCTCATCGGCCAATACCGCGTCGAGACGCTTCTTGGTCAGGTGACGATCCTGGAGCGTGTACATCTTGTGGTCGGCGGTGAGTCGCAGGGTGTTCTCTTCAGCGCGGCCCGTCTGCGACACCGCTACCGGCAGAACCTCGGCGGGCTTGCGGCCAGCAGCGATGATCTGACGCCAGACGGGGCGCAATGTGGTGCTGTCAAAGGAGAGAATCCGCAGCGCGTGACCCTCCTCCAGCGTCGTGAAGGCAACCTCGGCAGTAAGTAAGCCGCGATCCGTAAGAATGCGCGTCTCGCCCGCCACACAGGTCATTCCGCCACGTGCTGTCAGAATAGCCTGGGCCGCCACCATGCCATGAAAATCCTCAGGGGCCGTCTCAACACGGATGAGGATGACCTTGTGGCCGTCGGCGGCCATCTGCTCGGCCTCATCGGGGTCGAACACCGCCGTGCCGCTGGCTGCGCCGGGCGAGGCCGGCAGGCCAACCGTGAGCTTGTGCGCCGAGGCGCGGGACTTGGGGTCAATCATCGGGTGGAGCAACTGGTCGAGGGTATGCGGCTCAATGCGCTGGACGGCGGTGGCCTTATCAATCACGCCCTCGCGCTCCAGGTCAACCGCAATCTTCAGGGCAGCGGCGGCGGTGCGCTTACCGTTGCGAGTCTGGAGCATCCAGAGCTTACCGCGCTCGATGGTAAACTCCACGTCCTGGACATCCTTGTAGTGGGCCTCAAGCTGCTTGGCAATCGTGTGGAATTGCGCGTAGACCTCGGGCATCGTCTCTTCGAGCTTAGAGATCGGCTGGGGCGTGCGAACACCGGCCACCACATCCTCGCCCTGCGCGTTGACCAAGTACTCGCCAAAAATCTCGCCGTCGCCGGTGCTGGGGCTGCGGGTGAAGGCTACGCCGGTGGCGCTATCATCGCCCATGTTGCCAAAGACCATTGACTGCACATTCACGCCGGTGCCGAGCTTATCGGAGATCTTGTTGATGCGGCGGTAATCAATAGCGCGGCGACCGTTCCAGGAGCTGAATACTGCGCCGATGGCCTCGCGCAATTGCTCAAGCGGATTCTCGGGGAACTCGACGCCCGCATCCTCTTTGACAATCGCCTTAAACTTTTCGGCAATCTCTAGCAGTTCCTCGGTGCTCAGGTCGGTGTCAAGGCGCTGCCCGTGGCCCTTGGCAATCTCCATCTGATGCTCGAAGCGATCGCCCGAAACATCCAGCACGATCTTGCCAAAGAGCTGAATGAAGCGGCGGTAGGCGTCGGCGGCGAAGCGTGGGTTGCCGGTGAGCGTAGCCAGACCCTCGCGGGTAGCCGTATTCAGGCCCAGATTCAGCACCGTATCCATCATGCCTGGCATCGAGAACTTCGCGCCGGAGCGCACCGATACCAGCAGCGGATTCGCCGGGTCGCCAAAAGTCTTGCCCGTCTGCTGCTCAATCTCTTTGAGGGCGACGAGTACCTGCTCCCACAAACCTTCAGGGAACTGCTTACCGCTATCGTAATACGCATTACACGCTTCGGTGGTAATCGTGAAGCCCGGAGGAACCGGCACGCCGGTGCGCGTCATTTCAGCAACGCCTGCGCCCTTACCGCCAAGCAGATCACGCATCGATGCGTCGCCCTCGCGGAAAAGGTAAACCCACTTTTTCGCCATTGGAAAGCCTCCTATGCAGGGTAACAAAACTCACGACCCGCAACTATACTGCGCTGGGGGTGAAATGTCAACGCAGGTTATCCCCCCAGGATTGATGTAAAGTTACGTGATGCCCCCTCACCCCCAGCCCCCTCTCCCAGAACGGGAGAGGGGGAGCCGAACGCACTCTGATGCGATATCTCCCCTCTCCCCTGGTGGGAGAGGGGCAGGGGGTGAGGGGGCCACGGCTGACTTTGCATTAGCCCTAGTTCTTCCCCATCCTCACTATTCATTACGCAGAGCTTTGATCGGATCAAGCCGGGCAGCGCGCATGGCCGGGAGGAGGCCAAAGAAGATGCCGATCCCGGCGGAGATTGAGGTGGCCAGGACGACAGAGAAGAGGGAGACGCTGGCCCGCACGGTGGGATCTTGCGAGAGTGCGTAGAGGACGGCGGTGCCGCCGAAGGAAAACAGGTAGCCCAGGCCGATCCCGAGAATGCCGCCGACTAGGCAGAGAACCACGGCCTCGATCAGGAATTGCCACATGATGTCGCGGCTGCGGGCACCTACGGCTTTGCGCAGGCCGATCTCCTTGGTGCGCTGGGCGACACTAACCAGCATAATGTTCATAATGCCGATGCCGCCCACCAGGAGCGAGATCCCGCCGATGGTGCCCAGAAAGGCGCTAAACCCGGTGGTGATCTGCTTGAATTGTTCCGATGCCTGTTGCGGATTCGTCACCGTGAAGTCGTTGCTCTGGTAGGTGAGCCGATGCTCCTGGCGCAGTACATCTGTTACCTGGCGGATGGCTGCGTCAATCTCGGCCACACTGCGCGCCTTCACGGTTATGCTGGAGACATCCACCCGTGGGCCGATCTCGCTACGGAAGAGTCGGTCGCGGGCGGTGAGGTAGGGGACATAGACCTGCTCGCTCGGGCTGGAGAACTGGCCGACGGCTCCGGCGGCGGCGCTCTGTTTGGTGGTGCTGACGCCCACCACCTCGAACTGCACGCCGTTGAGGCTGATCCGCTGCCCCACCGCGCTGTAGGTATCGCCAAAGAGAGTTTTGGCCACATTGTCGCCAATCACGGCGACACGGGCGCTGGTGTTCGCTTCAGCCGCATCGAAGTAGCGCCCAGCGCCCAGGGACGTATCGCCGATCTGGAAGAAGTTCGGCGTCACGCCCTTAACTCCGAAACGGTAACGTTCGCCGCCCGCACTGACCGCGCCGCTGCGGTTGAGTTCCAGGGAGACGAACTCCACCGCCGGTGCCGCGCCCGGTCGCAGGATCGCCGCCGCATCTTCGGCCCGCAGTTGTGGGCGCAGAGTCTCATCACTATTTTTGCTATCTACCGACGGGTTGACATAAAACACACCGACGCCAATTTTGTTGAACTCGCGCTGAATAAAGAGTTGGTAGCCATCACCGATAGCGAGCATACCCACCACCGCTCCCACGCCGATAATGATGCCGAGCATCGTCAGCAGCGAGCGCAGCTTGTGGGTGAGCATGGCCTGCCACGCGACGCGGAATGCTTCAAGGATGGACATAGCGCACCTTGCGGATTTTGGATTTTGGATTTTAGATTGCAATATGGTTTCAGAGGGGCCAATTTTACTTTACACTCTTGGCATATTTACCCCCCTAGCCCCCCGCAAGCGGGGGGGAACCAATGCGTTGTCCCCCCCCGCTTGCGGGGGGGCTAGGGGGGGAGAACTGTAAAGTATCCGCGAACCTTATCTACAATCCCAAATCCAAAATCATTCTGTTCTAAGGGCGTCAATCGGGTTCATGCGGGCCGCCGTGAGGGCGGGGAAGAAGCCGAAAGCTACGCCGATACCGGCGGCGATCCCGCTGGCCAACAGCACGTTGCTTAGGCTCACGGTGGCCTGGGCGCCGGTGGCCTGGAATAGCCCGACCAGGATGGCTGTGCCGGCAAGGGAGAGCAGGTAGCCCAGGCCAATCCCCGCGCCGCTGCCGATCAGGCAGAGGACCAGAGCTTCGATCAGGAATTGGAGCAGGATGTCGCTGCGACGGGCACCCACGGCTTTACGCAGGCCGATTTCCTTGGTACGCTCGGTGACACTGACCAGCATAATGTTCATGATGCCGATGCCGCCCACGAGCAGCGAGATCCCGGCCACAATCCCCAGGAATGCGTTGAAGGCTCCAATCACTGCGCTGGCCTGCGCAGCGAACTGCTCGGGGTTGATAATCGTGAAATCGTTGTTCTGGTAGGTCAGCCGGTGTTCGCCGCGCAACACATCAGTGACTTGGCGGATAGCCTCATCCACGTGGGTGCGATCCACGGCCTTGACGGTCATAAACGAGACGTTGATCCGGTCGCTGGTGCGGTTGCGGAAGAGGCGGGCGATCCCGGTTTCGTAGGGAACAAAGATCGCTTCAGCCGGATCGGTGCCGACGCTGATCTGGCCGGATTTGCTGGCTAGGACGCCGATAATATCAAACTGCACGCCATTAAGGCTGATGCGCTGGCCGACAGCAACCTCGTGCCCGCCGTAGAGTTTTTCGGCCACATTTCTGCCGATCACGGTTACGCGGGCGCGGCCCGCATCGTCGGCGGGGGTGAGCAGGCGTCCGGCAGCCAGCGCCTGCGGGCTGATTGTGAAGAACGTGGGACTGATGGCGCGTACCGAGTAGTTGCTGCGCTGGGCGTTGGCGATCACCTGAACATCGCCGCTCCACTCGATGGCCAATGCCTGCACCGCTGGTGAGCGTCCGGGCTGCATAATCGCCAGGGCGTCGGCGCTGGTTAGGCTGGCCGTCTGCGCAATATCAATCCGGTTGGTGTCAATAAACGGTGCGATGTAGACCGTCCCGATGCCAAGTTGGTCAAACTGGCTGGTCAGGAATCCCTGGAACCCGTTGCCCATCGCCAGCATGCCGATCACCGCGCCCACGCCAATCACGATACCGAGCATCGTCAGGGCTGCGCGCAGCTTGTTGGAGAGCAGGGCGCGAAAGGAGATCCTGAAGGATTCAATGATATTCATGGGGTTGCCCCGGCGATGATCCGATCCGTCACAACATCATCGGCGGCTACCGTGCCGTCGCGCACGCTGATGATGCGCTGGGCGTGCTGGGCCACATCGTGTTCGTGCGTAACCAGGATGACGGTGATACCCTGTTCGCTGTTGAGCCTCTGGAAAATGGCCATAATCTCCTCGCCGGTGCGAGTGTCCAGCGCACCGGTGGGTTCGTCGGCCATAATGATTCGTGGCTCGTTGACCAGGGCGCGGGCGATGGCCACGCGCTGCTGCTGGCCACCAGAAAGCTCGTTGGGCTTGTGGTCGAGGCGCTGACCCATGCCCACGGCCTCTAGCGCCGTCTTGGCTCGCTCGCGCCGGTTGCCCCGGTTGCTGCCATAGAGCATAGGCAACTCGACATTACGCAGGGCGCTGGTGCGCTGGAGCAGCATGTACTGCTGGAAGACGAAGCCTATCTTCTGGTTGCGGATCGCCGCCAACTGGTTGTCGTCTAAGTCGCCGACATTGACCCCGTCTAGCTCATAATCGCCGCTGCTGGGCTGATCCAAACAGCCGATAATGTTCATCAGCGTGCTTTTGCCGCTACCCGACGGCCCCATAATCGCCACCATCTCGCCCGCCCGGATGCTCAGCGAGACACCACGCAGGGCGTGAACCTCAACGTCGCCCATGCGGTAAACTTTGGACAGATTGCGGACAGAGATCAGGTCGCTCATAGCATGTTCGCCATATTAGGGGTCAGGGGTCAGGGGTCAGAGGTCAGGGGTCAGGGGTCAGGGGTCAGGGGTTAGGCCGCTATAGCAATCCTCTTGGGGTTGTTGCGTGGAATCAAGGCTTTAGCCGGATAAGGCCGCCTAAAGGCTCGACTCCTTTTTCATAACCAGTTTAGGATTGCTATACTACGAACTGTCACGCTGACACCCGACACCTGACATCTGCCCCTTGCCCCCTGCCTCCTGCCCCCTGATTACGGGGGTGGCCCCGCCGGGTTAAACGTACTAACGACATCCTGCACCAGCACTTGGTCGCCAACCTTGAGGCCGTTGAGTACCTCAACATTCTCGTTGTTGCTGAGGCCGATGCTGACATCCTGGCGTGTGCTGGCAGGTTCAACGCTGATCTGTCCGCCGCTGGTCACCGTCACCGGGATGCCGGTTGGGTTGAAGATCATCACATAACTCTTGCCGCCCTCGGTGCGGACGGCCCGCCGAGGGACGAGCAGCGCGGCGTCCTTTTGGCTGGTGATAATCGCTACGACGGCGGTCATACCGGGCCGCACGCCTGCGCTCTCCTTGTCGAGATTCACAGTGACCGTGTAGGTGGTGGTGCCCTGAGTGCTGCGGGTAGCCTGAGGCGCGATTGAGGCCACAGTGCCGCCGATCTTGGTGTTGGGCAGGGCGTCTAGGTTCACCTGGACACGCTGGCCGGGCTGTACCTGGGCGATGTCCAGTTCGTCAATGGGCACATCAATATGGAAACTGCTGACATCTACCACGTCAATACGTGCGGTGCCATCGGCGAGTTCGCCCACGTGCATCGTGATCGCCGCAATCGTGGCGGCAAAGGGTGTCGTAAGCGTGGCGAGGTCGAGGTTGCGCTGGGCCAGTTTCACGCCCACCTCGGCGCGCACCACAGCGGCCTCGCGGCTGGCCAGGGTGGCCTTGTTCGGGTCAGCGGTGAGCTTATCAAGACCAACCTGAGCAATCTCGATGCTCGACTGACTGGCGGCCAGTTCGCTGGCGCGGTTGGCCCCAGTAAGCTGACTGAGCTTGGCCTGGGCACGCTGCACCGCAGCGCGGGCATCAGCCAGATCTTCGGCCTTGGCCCCAGAGAGCAATTTCTCATGGCTGGCGACGGCACTGCGCAGGGCCGACTCATTCGTTCGGATGGTGTTAACCTCGTCCTGCTTGGCCTGATCGTAGGCCACCTGCGCCGCACCCAGGGCCGACTCGGCATCGTGGACGGTACGCAGAGCCTGGGCCTCTTGATCCTTACGGTCTTGAGTCAGGTCGCCGGGCAACGTCTCTAACTGGCGGTTCTCCCAGTAGGTTTTGCTGTAGGCATCCTGTGCCGTGCGCAGGGCGTTCGCCTTCGTCTCCACATCCCCACGGGCGCGATCCTTCGCCGCCGCTAAGTCAACCCGTGACTGGTCGAGGGTATTCTGGGCGCGCAGCACTTGGTCGTTGGACGTAGCCAACTCGTCGCTGGCTGGCCCGGCCTGAAGGCGGCTCAGGCGGGCCTGGGCGCTGGCTAGGTCTGCGCGGGCGGCGTCAATGTCGGCTTTGCTGACGCTGGTGGCAACCTGCTGGTACTGGCTGCGAGCCTGAGCAATGCGGGCCTGAGCCTCGGCCAGATCGGTTGCACTGGCTCCCGCCAGCAGCCCCTCGTAATCGGCCTGAGCCTGGCGCTGGTCGGCCTGAGCCTGGGCAAGGGAGAGCGCCAACCCCGCACTATCAATACGGGCCAGAGGATCGCCCGCCTTCACCGTATCGCCCGCCTTCACCAGAATTTCCATCACCGTACCGCTCTGCGCAAAGCGCAACTGGGCACTGGCGGCTGGCTCAATATTGCCGGTGGCGCTCACCGTCGAGTTGATCGTGCCGGTGCTGACCGCCACCACCTGCCAGCCAGTGGGCAGGGTTCCCGCCGCCGGGGGCTTGGGAGCGAGGTAGAAGACGCCGCCTGCGCAGGCGGCGATCACCACAAGCACACCGCCAATGCTCAGGATGAGCCTGCGGCGGCCATTTTTGTTTCGTTTGCGGGGGGGCTCAGCGGAGGCCATCGCACACGCTCCTTAAAAATCACTATTTCTATCGCTATCATTATGGCATGTTACGATTGAATGCCTCAGTCGGTTGCACAATACTAGGGATGAAGCAATCTCGGCACCCTCACCCCCCAGCCCCCTCTCCCAAAATGGGAGAGGGGGAGTCAAATCGCCACCTGCCACCTGCCACCTGCCACCTGCCACCTGCCTCCTGCCACCTGCC
>JBAXMH010000181.1:0-10284 GCA_037134395.1 Chloroflexales bacterium | reverse complement strand
GGCATGAACCTGCTGGTCGGGGTTAATGGTGCTGGCAAATCCAGCGTGCTAGAGGTGCTGCGGCTGCTGCTGTCGCATATGCTGCCAAACATGAGTGCCACAAAAGAGGCAGCGTTTCGCGCCGCGCAAGATGATATTTCAATCGGACACGCTGACCTGTATGCTAGTTTGCGCTTGCGTATTGAGGATGTGACATTAGGCGGAAGCATGCGTCTCTGGCGTAAACTTGATGAAGTGAGTACTGCAACATCGAGTAAGGATGCGTATGAGTTTCTTGGGGTTGTCGCAGAACACCATCAAGCAGTCTTTATCACGAAAGCTGTCCCAAAAGACACCCCGCATGATGTCGTACAGATGATGAAAGCGGCTCTGCGTGAAGACCAAGCACGACGTAAAACGCTGCCCAAAAAACTCCAACTGGCGGACAATCAGGCACCCGCAATCTACTTTTCAGCGCACCGCTCACTGATCAACCTTGATGCGGAAACAAAGCGTGAACAAAGCATCGGCGGGCAAGCGACTGCCTTCGTTGGTGCACTTGAGGCTGAGCGCCAACTCAAAGTTGCCCAGTTCGCACGCTGGTGGGTCGCCCTAGAATCGCTGACTCACGAGCTAGATGATTCTGTTGCTACACGCGCAGCCGCGCAGATGCGTGCGCTTGAGCAGGCTGTTATCCACTTTCTTGACAACTTCACGAGTGTGCGGGCGATAGATAAGCCCAAGCCTACGCTATTACTCAGTAAAGCTGGGACAACCCTTGATGTGCGGTTGCTCTCTGATGGCGAGCGTAGCGTACTCGCCCTAGTACTCGACATCGCGCGGCGACTGGCGCAGGCCAACCCGCAGCTCGCCGATCCGCTGCACGATGGTCATGCCGTCGTGCTGATCGACGAGATCGATCTGCACCTGCACCCGCAGTGGCAACGCAGTATCGTGCAGAAGCTCACCGAAACCTTCCCGCAGTGCCAGTTTATTGCGACGACGCACTCGCCACAGATCATCGGCGAGGTTGCGCCGGAACAGATCATCATCTTGGAAGTCGGCAAGCAACCGTATCGGCCCGATCAATCGCTAGGGATGGATACAAACTGGATTTTGCAATTCTTGATGGGAACACCCAATCGCAATGTGACAACCAATCAGCAACTTGAGCGCATTAGTGACCTGATTGAGGATGCTGAGTACGAGCAGGCGGCAACTGAGATTGCAAAGCTGCGTCAACGTATGCCCGATGATCCTGAACTGGTCAAACTACAGGTTCGGCTTGCGCGCATGCAAATCCTTGGAACGTAACAGCCAGCCATGAAATACATTACAAAACGCCCCCAGCCACAAGCATTGATTGCCTGGACGCGAACCCGCAGCGAAGATGATGAGCAAGCAACAACTTGGACGTACGACGATATGCCGGGCGGCGTCCGGGAATCTATCAAAAGAAGCCTCATTGCAGAGCAGGGCGGATTGTGTTGCTATACGGGGCGACGGATTACCCTGGAAACGTCGCATATTGAGCATCTCAAACCACAAGCCGCGTGCATAGGCCACGAAGACACCGACTATACCAACTTGCTTGCCGCCTATCCTTCATCAGCGCCAAACACACCCGGTTGTCCATATGGCGCACATAGAAAAGCCAACTGGCACGAGCCAGAACTCTTTGTCCATCCCCGGCGTCAAGATTGCGAGGTGCGCTTTCGCTACCGCGACACGGGTAAAGTCGTAGCAACACGACCTGATGATGCCGCAGTTGTCACAACAATTCGACAATTAGGACTCGATCATCCCCAACTGGAGCAGATGCGAAAAGCAGCGATCTATGCCGCAATCTACGACGAGGAATTGACGAAATCCCAGGCGCAGCGGCTGCTCGCTGCAATGGATCAGCGCGACGGGCAGGGGCAATTTCACGAGTTCTGCTTTGTGCTTAAACAGGCGTGCGAGAAGTATTTGAAGCGGTTTGAGTAGGCTACGATCTGAGAAGCTGTCTGAAAAGCTACCGTCCCCCCTCCCAACCTCCCCCCAATGGGGGGAGGAGTCCGACTCCCGCCCCCATCGGGGGAGGGCTGGGGAGGGGGAATCGCAGGATATGTGACCTTTTCAGACAGCTTCTCAGAAGGCGATGACCTAGAGCAGAGAAGAGTTGGAAACACGATGACACAACACCTTCATCTACCCCGCCACTCTGAAGCCGCCTTCGAGACAGTGATCGAAGCCCACCTGCTGGTGCACGGCTACACGCGTGTTACGAGCGGCTACGATCCGGCACGGGCGATCTTCCCCGAGCTTGTGATCCAGTTTGTCCAGCGGACACAGCCGAAGGAGTGGGCCAAGCTAGAGGCTCAACATGCCGCAAGAACCGCCGACCTCGTGCTGGCCGACCTCTGCAAATGGATGGATACCTACGGCGCGCTGCACACGCTGCGCCACGGCTTCAAGTGTTACGGGCGCACGCTGCGGGTCGCCTACTTCAAAGCCGCCCATACGCTCAACACCGACCTGGAGGTGCGCTACGCCGCCAACCTGCTCGGCGTCACCCGCCAACTCAGCTACAGCAACCGCAAGGATACGCACGGCCAGCGCGGCATCCTCGATCTGACTCTGAGCTTGAACGGCATACCGATTGCCACCGTCGAGCTGAAGAATCCGCTCACCGGGCAGAGCGTCGAGGATGCCAAGCGGCAGTACCGCGATGATCGCGACCAGCACGAACCAATCTTCAGCTTCAAACGGCGCACCCTTGTCCACTTTGCCGCTGACACTGAGCAGGTCTGGATGACCACCCGACTTGCGGGCGAGGCAACGCACTTTTTGCCCTTCAACCAAGGCGACGGGCAGGGCGCAGGGAATCCACCTGATCCAGATGGCCGCACCTATCGCACGGCCTACCTCTGGGAAGAGGTACTCCAGCGCGACAGCCTACTCGATTTGCTGGCGGGCTTTCTGCACCTTCAGGTTGAAGCGAAGCGCGACGAGGATGGTCGCCCCTATCAAAAAGAAACCCTCGTCTTTCCGCGCTACCATCAGCTCGTTGCCGTGCGTAACTTGATAGCGGCAGCCCAACGCGAGGGTGTGGGACATAACTATTTGATCGAACACTCTGCCGGGAGCGGCAAGAGCAACACAATTGGCTGGCTGACGCACCGGCTGGCCTCGCTGCATAACGACAGCAATCAGCCCGTGTTCGATAGTGTGGTCGTGATCACAGATCGCCGCGTACTCGACCGCCAACTTCAAGACACAATCTACCAGTTCGAGCATCGCCAGGGCGTAGTTGAAAAGATTGACGAGGACTCGCAGCAGCTCGCACGGGCGTTAGAGCGCGGTGTGCCGATCATCATCACCACATTGCAGAAGTTCCCATTCCTTGAACAACAGCTTCGTAAGCTGGCCGAGCAGCGCAAAGAGCGAGAGACGCTTTCCGCACAGGGGGTACTCCCAACCCGCAAAGTAGCAGTGATCGTTGACGAGGCACACAGCTCACAGTCAGGCGATACCGCCACGAGCGTAAAGGGCGCACTTGGCGGCATAGCCCTGATTGACGAAGCCCGGCAGCGTGCCCACGAGGAAGAGAAAGAAACCTGGGAGGAAGTCTTTCGGAGTATGGCCAAGCGAGCGCAGCAATCCAACGTGAGCTTCTTCGCCTTTACCGCAACACCCAAACACACGACGCTCAAAATTTTCGGTCGTGGTGGCGCTCCCTTCCACCGCTATACCATGCGCCAGGCGATTGAAGAGGGCTTCATTATGGATGTGCTGCGGAATTGCACAACCTATGCGACCTACTTCAGCTTATTAAAGCAGAGCGCAGACGACCCACACGTTGAGCGTAAGCAGGCTGCGAAGGCCCTCGCGCGCTTTCTGCGTCTACACCCACACAATATCGCCCAAAAGACAGAGGTCATGGTCGAACACTTCTACGCCTACACGCGCCACAAAATCAATGGCCGAGCAAAGGCTATGGTTGTGACCGACTCGCGGCTTGCGGCGGTGCGCTACAAACAGGGTTTTGATACTTACATTCGAGCCAAAGGCTACCCAATTAAAACGCTGGTTGCCTTCTCAGGTATTGTCAAAGACGATCAGATCGCGGGCAAAGTATATAGCGAAGAGGAAATGAACGCAGGCGTTCGCGAGAGCGAGGTGCCTGAACGGTTTGCCAGCAATGAATATCAAGTGCTGCTCGTCGCAGAAAAATATCAGACGGGTTTTGATCAGCCGCTGCTCCACACGATGTATGTGGATAAGCGCCTTGCGGGCATTCAGGCGGTGCAAACACTCTCGCGCCTGAACCGCATCCATCCCTGGAAAGAAGACACCTTCGTCCTCGACTTCGTCAATACACATGAGGAAATTCAGGAAGCCTTCAAACAATATTACGAAGGCGCAACCATTGGCGAGGAGGCAACTCCAGATCAGCTCTACCAGATCAAAAGCGAGCTTGACGCTTCTGGAGTTTACCTTAGCGACGAAGTAGACCGCTTTTGCGCGATCTACTTTGTGCCAGCCCAGAAGCAGAGTGCCGCAGACCACCAAGCGATGAATGCCGCGCTCGATGGTGCGGTTAATCGCTTTCGACGACTGCTGAAAGACGATGAGGATGCAGCCGAGTTGTGGAAAAAGAAGGTTGTCGCATTTCGCAATCTGTACGCATTCCTCAGCCAGATTCTTCCCTATCAGGACTCTGACCTCGAACGAACCTACATCTTTCTCCGTCACCTTGCGGCCAAACTCCCCCGGCGATCATCTGAGGCTCAATATGACTTTAATAGCGATGTGCGGCTGGAATATTATCGCATTCAGAAGATTAGTGAAGGCTCCATCGATCTGAGCAAAGGCTATGCGCAGCCACTCGATGGACCAAAAGAAGTGGGAAGCGCCATCCTTCGGGAAGGTAATCTCACGCTCTCGCAGCTCATTGACATTATTAACGAGCGCTTTGGTACGGACTTCAACCAGTCCGATCAGCTCTTCTTCGATCAAATTATTGCGGCTGCATCAATCTCTCCAGAGCTTCGGCAGGCGGCCCAGGTGAACTCGGCTGATAAATTTGCACTGCTTTTCAGGCGACTACTCGAGTCCCTCTTCATCGAGCGCATGGATCAAAACGAGATGCTGTTCGCTCGCTACATGAATGATCGTGACTTCCAGAAAGTCGTATCAGAGTGGCTTGGATCCGAGGTATACCAACGACTCAATAGAAGCGAAGAGTAGGGCTTAACGAATATAGAGGCACGAATCGGAATGGGCGGGAGCATTGCTCCCGCCCATTCCGATTCGTGTGACATCCGACACCCAGCCTTAAATATCCAAATACGTCACCTCTGCCGCGTGCGTGGTGATGAAGCGCTTGCGCGGGGGCACCAGGTCGCCCATCAGCATCGTAAAGGTCTCGTCGGCTAACTGGGCGTCCTCGACCGTTACCTGGAGGATGATCCGGTTGGCCGGGTTAAGCGTCGTCTCCCAGAGCTGCTCGGCGTTCATCTCGCCAAGACCCTTGTAGCGCTGGATTTCAATCTTAGTGCCGGGGGCCAGCTTGCCGGTGTAGGCGTCGCGCTCGGCATCGGAGTAGGTATAGACCTGCTCACGACCGTGCTTAATCCGGTAGAGCGGCGGCTGGGCAATGTAGAGGTGGCCGTTGGTGATCAACTGGCGCATGTGGCGGAAGAAGAAAGTGAGCAGCAGGGTGCGGATATGGCTGCCGTCCACATCGGCGTCGGCCATGAGGATGATGCGATGGTAGCGCAGCTTCTCAGGGGTGAACAGCTCGCCGATGGCGGTGCCAATGGCGGTGATCAGGTTCTTCACCTCAGCGTTAGAGAGCATCTTATCCATGCGGCTCTTTTCAACGTTGAGGATCTTGCCGCGCAGCGGCAGGATCGCCTGGAAACGCCGGTCGCGGCCCTGCTTGGCCGTGCCACCTGCCGAGTCGCCCTCGACAATGTAGAGTTCGCAGCGAGCCGGGTTGGTGTCCGAACAGTCGGCCAGCTTGCCGGGAAGAGAAAATCCCTCCATTGCGCTTTTGCGGGCCGTGTCGCGCACTTTCTGCACGGCCAGACGGGTGCGGGCGGCTGAGACAGCCTTCTCAATGATTCGGCGGGCCTCGGCGGGGTTCTCATCGAGCCAGGCTCCGAAGGCATCGCCCATCACCGTACCCACGGCGCTGGCCGCCTCGGGACTCACCAGCTTCTCCTTGGTCTGCGAACTAAACTGCGGGTCCTTCAGCTTCACGCTGATCACCGCCGTCAGTCCCTCGCGCACATCGTCGCCGGTAAGGTTAGTATCGTTGTCCTTGAGCAGACTCTTGGCACGGGCGTAGGTATTGATCACTCGCGTCAGCGCAGTGCGAAAGCCCGAGAGGTGCGCGCCGCCATCGGTGTTGTTGATATTGTTGGCGAAGGCGTAGATCGAGTCGGTATCGTAGGTCTCGGTGTACTGCATCGCCACCTCAACCGCCACATCGCCAACGGTGCGCTCGACGTAGAAAGGCAGGCGGTGCAGGACGCCCTTGCCCTTGTTCAGATGGCGCACGTAGGAGATGATGCCGCCCTCGAAGTAGAAATTGACCTCTTGGTCGGTGCGCTGATCAACGAACCTAAAGCGCAGCCCCTTGGTAAGATAGGCCATTTCGCGAAAGCGCTGGGCAACGGTCTTGAAGTTATAGTCAATCCCATCTTTGAAGATCGTAATGTCTGGCATGAAATGGATGGAGGTGCCGGTGCCCTCAGCATCGCCAATAGGCCGCACGGGGGCCAGGGGTTTGCCGATGGCGTACTCTTGCATCCAGAGCTTACCGTGGCGACGCACCTCGGCGCGCAGGTGCGCCGAGAGGGCGTTGACTACCGAGAGGCCCACGCCGTGCAATCCCGACGACACCTTATAGCCACCGTCGCCGAACTTACCGCCAGCGTGAAGTTCGGTGGTGGCCAACTGCAGCGCCGAGACGTTGTGCTTAGGGTGAATATCAACCGGGATACCGCGACCGTTATCTACGACCTGCACCGAGCCATCGAGGAAAATAGTGATCAAGATCGTATCGGCAGACCCAGCCAGAGCCTCGTCTACCGAGTTATCAACGACCTCTTTGATCATATGGTGCAGGCCGTTAATATCTGTCGGCCCAATATACATGCCGGGGCGCTTACGCACTGCGTCCAGCCCCTCTAGCACCGTAATCTGGCTGGCGTCGTAGGCATGCGGCTCTGTGATGGTCATTTCATCGTCCTTCATGACATTGATCCTCTGTCGTATGAGTACGGAAGCTGAAGGATGCGTCTGCGTCCCTTCACCCTCTCTCGTCAGTAAGAAAATATGTCTATCAATTCTGCGTTTTGGGGCTTCACAATGCGTAAGATCGCCCCCTCGATAACCGCCTCATTATACCACATCCGAGCGTGTTCGGGAAGTTTATTTGATACATTTGTACGATTGTGACAACAATGACAACAAGGTTTTGCCACAGAGGAACACGGAAAGACACAGAAATATTTGGTTAGCGCGAATAAGTTCTGGGTCGGATTGTCCTATCGGCTGGCGACTGAAGTCGCAGCGTCGGGGCCGATGGCCGACCGCCCGCCTACGCGGGCGGTTCCGGCGTCGGCGTAGGCCGACGCCCGGCGGAACGCCTCGCAGGCGCGACTTTAGTCGCCAGCCGAGGGTACTCAGCAACTTTACAACAATCCTAGTACGAATGATGCCGTGATAACCTCGGTGCTATAATGCAGGGACAACAACAGTGCGAACGAGGAAGCCCATGCTCACCTACGAGAACTTTGTCTCTGTTCTGCTCACCAGCATCGAACAGGCCGGACTGAATATCGCCTATACCCAGGAGTTGATTGATACTCACGCTCTTGGGCGTAGCCTGACGATTACGTGTCTCCCCGACGACGTTGATGACGACCACGGGCCGCAGGAACCATCGCTGCGCGCCGTGGTGGCATTCCGCTGGTCGCCCGAGTTCACTATTTTCTCGTTGCGTGGCACGGACTCGCTTGATAATATCGAGCGTTTTGTAGATGAGCGTCTCTTTGCCCATGCTCGCCGTGGACCCTCTTTGGATGTGGAGGTAACCTACCATCTGCCACTGAACATCGAGCAGCAGCGCGATGTGAGTCTGATTGCGACCATGGCACGCGCTATTCAGGATATTCACTCTGCTTTGGTTGATACGGACGATCTGGTACGGGTCAACAGTCAGGTCTCGTTCTTCTCCGGGCGACCACCGCGCGTCGAGAGTCTCTCCGCCCTGCGGGTCTGGAGTATTGACGACGCCCTCTACGACACCGACCTGCTCACGGCGGTTTTTGAGGAGCTGTGCAGCGAACTTCACGCGATGCTAGAGTTGCTTGACGCGAACTTCGGTCTGCGCGACAACGCCGCAACCTCAACCGGGGCGGATGTTCTTCCCGTTGATCGCCAGTACCTCAAGCCGCCCACGGCGTAGGGATTGTAGATTGTAGATTGCAGATTGCAGATTGAATTTAATCTACAATCTGCAATCTACAATCTGCAATTGACAATGTCAAAGCCTCTTTTCTCATCTGAGTCCCTCTCGTCTCTCCTTGTTCCCGGTGTGAGCGAACGCTGGACAGCGGTGCAGGATCGGCTGCATCCGGCGCTGGTAGATCTGGCCGAACAGGTGCGAGCGGAGGCAACGGTGACGTTCCCACGCATCTGGCCAAACTACGAGGTGAGCTTTAAATCGCAGCGCTACCTGAACCGTGGCCAGGGCCAGCGTGATCCGATCCACGATTACTGGGTGGCCTTCGACCGCGCCCCACGCGGGGCCGGTGTGCTGGTGGTGGTTAGCGGTGCCGAGCAGGCGATCCTGGTGGGTATTCAGCTCTGGCGCTCGCGTAAAAACGAACTGGCCTCGCTCTGGGGCGGTGCCCGCTCGGTCTGGCTGCCTCTGGTTGAGCGGATCGAGACTGAGGGTGAGGCACGATTCACGGAGACGGGAGGCGGGAGGCAGAAGGCAGGAGGCCGGGAGGCGGGAGTTCAAAATCCTGCCTCCTGCCTCCTTCCTCCTGCCTCCGGGCCACTCTGGATTGACCGCTACCTAACCTCCAAGAGCGCGGGCTATCTGTGGGCCGGATTCGTCTATCCTTGGGAGTCGCTCTCCGCTGACCTCACTACGCGACTGGTGGCCGATGTATGTGCCCTGCTCCCGCTAAATGAGGCGCTGATGGAGCAGGCCGAGGTAGGTGATCCGTCCGGCCCCGCTATGCTGCGCGAGGGCCATACGAGCTACCATAGCGCCGACCCGCCCCCGATTGAGGTCATTGCCGAGCGGGTACACGCCCGTGGTTTTACAATCTCGAATCTGCTCCTGCGCAGCTACCATATTGCCCTCCAGACCCGCCCGCTGGTGATTCTGCCGGGGATTAGTGGTACGGGCAAGACCCGCCTAACCCGTCTGTATGCCGATGCAGCCCACGGGATCGCGCCTGGACGCGATAACCCCTACTATTTGCTGGTGGCGGTTCAGCCCGACTGGCACAGCGCCCGTGACCTGCTGGGCTACTACAATGCGCTCACAGGAGCGTACCACGCCAGCGCCTTCACCCGTTTTCTGCTCCAGGCTGCCGCTGATCCGCAGCAGGCGCACTATGTCTGTCTGGATGAGCTAAATCTCGCCCGCCCCGAGTATTACCTAGCCCCCATCCTCTCCGCGATGGAAACCTTGGAAGGAAGCATGGATCTGGGCCTGCCAACCGCCGAGTCTCCGCTGGCGGGCGGCGGTAGCATCCGCAGCCCGTTGCGCCTGCCGGTAAACCTGCGCATCACCGGCACGGTGAATGTGGACGAGAGTACCTTCGCCCTGAGCGACAAGATCCTTGATCGGGCTAACCTGATCGAACTGACGGACGTGGATCTGGCTGCCTACCGGGCCAGCTACGGCGGCCCGGTGGACGAGGATGCGTGGGCGATGATCGTGGCGGTGCAGCCGGTTGCTGCCGAGGCTGGGCACCCCTTCGGCTACCGGGCCATCGGCGAGATGCTGCGCTTTGTGGAGCAGGCGCGGGGAACGCTGGGGACGTGCGCGGCCCTGGATCTTCAGATCAAGCAGAAAGTGCTACCGCGCCTGCGCGGTGAGGACGCCCCACGCCTGCGGCGGGCGCTGTCGGCCCTGCTAAGCCTGACGCTGGGGATTGAGCAGCGTGTGTGGGTCAAAGCGAGCAGCATCAGCGCCGAGCAACTGGCCGTCGCGCCCTACCCCGAGAGCGCCTCAAAACTACGTCGTATGCTGGAGCGACTTGACCAGGACGGGTTTACGGATTTTTA
>JBAXMH010000180.1:0-10379 GCA_037134395.1 Chloroflexales bacterium | reverse complement strand
CCAGAATCATGATCGGGTCGCGCTGCGCCCAATCGGCGAGCAGATCCTTGGGGACGTAGGCCATGTTGTCGTGGATGGCGTGGCCGCGCATCCGCATCGTTTTGCACTCGATCAGGGTGGGGCCACCCCCAGCGCGGGCTAGCTTTGCGGCCTCGTGGGCGGCGCGGTATACCGCGACAATATCATTACCATCCACTACCACTCCGGGCATGCCGTAGCCACTGGCCCGGTCGGCGATGTCGGCGATGTTCATCTGATGCGAGGTCGGCGTTGAGTAGGCGTACTGGTTGTTCTCGCAGATGAAGACGACCGGCAGGCGAAAGACCGAGGCCCAATTGAGCGACTCGTGGGTCAGTCCCTGCGATGAGCCTCCGTCGCCATAAAAGGCCATGGCTACGCGGGGTTCGCCCTTGAGGACGAATGCCTGGGCCATACCAACGGCCACAGGCAGCGAGGCCGGCAGGTGGCTGATAAAACCGACGACACCGAAGTTCATGTCGCCCATGCCGTGCATATTCGTATCACGACCACGACTTACTCCGCCGACCCGACCCATAAACTGGGCCAGAATGCGCTGCGGCGTGATCCCACGGGCCAGGAAGCAGCCCAGGTCGCGGTGCAGCGGTGCGACAACATCATCGCGACCGAGGGCCAGGGCTGCGCCCACGCTCACGGCCTCGTGGCCAATCTGCGAGAAAAATCCGCCGACGATCTTGCTCTGTTTGTGGAGGAAGGTTCCCCGGTCGTCCAGAGCGCGGGTAAGCCGCATCCAGTAGTGGGCCTGACGTAATAGGTCGGGCGAGAGCTCCATCGCTATCTCCCAGATTGCAGGTCGCGAATTGCTGATCGCCGATCATTGTAGCAGACATGGTATCAATAGCTCCAGCCCTGAGCCCTTTTGCACGCTCTGCAGTGGGCTGGTATACTGGCGGCAGCACGTCCCACGCTACGCGCCGGCCTAGCCCCGGCTCATATAGGTCACCATGTCGGATCAGAATCACATTCGTACCTTTTCGATTATCGCCCATGTTGACCATGGGAAGACTACCCTCTCTGATCGTCTGCTTGAGGTGACGGGCACGATCACCGCACGCCAGAGCCGCGAGCAGTTGCTCGATGGGATGGATCTTGAGCGCGAGAAGGGCATTACCATTAAGGCCAAGGCCGTCCGCATGGAGTACCGTGCGAAGGACGGCGAGCTGTATCAGCTTAACCTGATTGATACCCCCGGCCACGTAGACTTTGGCTACGAGGTCTCGCGGGCCCTAGCCGCCTGCGAGGGTGCCCTGCTAGTGGTGGATGCCGCCCAAGGCATTGAGGCCCAGACTCTGGCGAACGTCTATCTGGCGGTTGAGCATGATCTGACGATCATCCCGGTGGTGAACAAGATTGATCTGCCCGGTGCCAATGCCGAGGAGGTTGCCAACGAGATCGAGAAGGTGATCGGTATCGCCCGCGAAGAGACGATCCTGGCCTCGGCGAAGGAGGGCATCGGCATCTCCGAGATCCTGGAGGCGATTGTCGAGCGTATCCCGCCGCCCCGTGGCCAGCGCGATCAGCCCGCCCGCGCCCTGATCTTCGACTCGCACTACGACGCCTACAAAGGCGTAATCGCCTATGTGCGCGTGGTGGACGGCATTTTTTCCAGCGGTGCCTTGGTACGCTTTATGGGCACCAACGCGACGGCGGGTACGCTTGAGCTTGGTATCTTCCGCCCAGGGATGATCGCGCTCAGCGCGCTCTCGGCTGGCGAGGTGGGCTATATCGCCACCGGCCTGAAGACGGTGGAGGAGTGCCAGGTTGGCGATACGATCACCCTGGTGGAGAACCCCGCCGAGTCGGCGCTGCCCGGCTATCGTCCGGCGAAGCCGATGGTTTTTGCGGGACTCTATCCGATGGACAGCAATGCCTACCCCGAGCTGCGCGAGGCTTTGGATAAGCTGAAGATGAACGATGCCGCGCTCTCGTATCAGCCCGAAACCAGCAACGCCCTCGGCTTCGGCTTCCGCTGCGGATTCCTCGGCCTGCTGCATATGGAGATTGTCCGCGAGCGCCTGGAGCGCGAGTACAACCTTGAGTTGCTGATTACCGCGCCTAGTGTGGAGTATCAGGTGCTGCTCACCGATGGCGAGATCGTCACGGTGGATAACCCGGCGGATATGCCCGACCTCAGCAAGCTGGCCAGCATCGAGGAGCCAATCGTCCAGATCAGCATTATCTCGCCTACCCGCTATATCGGCACGATTATGGATCTGGTGACGACCAAGCGCGGCACCTTTGACATGATGGATTACCTCGACCCGACCCGTGTGCAGCTCAAGTACCGCATGCCCCTGGCCGAGATCGTGATTGATTTCTACGACCAGTTGAAGAGCCGCACCCAGGGCTACGCCTCGCTCGATTACCACCTTGATGGGTACCAAGAGGCCGACCTGGTCAAGCTCGATATTTTGGTCAACCAGCAGCCAGTTGACGCCCTTTCGCTGATTGTTCACCGCGACTTTGCCTACAACCAGGGCCGCAGCCTAGTTGAGCGGCTGCGCAAGCTCATCCCACGCCAGATGTTTGAGGTGCCCATCCAGGCCGCCATCGGAGCCAAGATCGTCGCCCGCGAGACGGTGCGGGCTATGCGCAAAGACGTTCTTGCCAAGTGCTACGGCGGCGACATCTCCCGCAAGCGCAAGCTGCTGGAGAAGCAGAAAGAGGGCAAGAAGCGCATGAAGATGGTCGGCAATGTCGAGATTCCCCAGGAGGCGTTTATGGCCATCCTCTCGCTCGGTGAGGGTGGCTTTGATGATGACTAAGATATGTGAGTACTGCCAAAAATGCCAGCAAAGCTGGCATTTTTGGCAGTGCGGTGAAGGCTCTTTGGAGGTTTACGGTGAATCGCTTTGCCTGGATGCTGTGCGCTCTCATGCTCATGATCGCCCTGGCCGGCTGCCAGAGTACCGCCAACGGTGTTGCTCTTCAGGTAACGCCCGACAACCCGCAGATCTTCCGTGTTGGCAGCGATGTCTACACACTGGCCGACTACGAGCGCCGCTTGAAGCAAGAAGTTGGCCAGGGTATTGCGAACCTCATTCGGCAGGGAAAAACCCGCGAAGAGATCCAGCAGCTCGCCGACCAGAATAAGATTCGGGCGGGGATCTTCGAGCGCATGGTGCAGGACACCCTGCTGATGCAGTACGCACGTCGCAACGGTATCGGCGTTGATCCGCTGGTTCTTGACACCGATGTATTTGCGCAGCCCAACGCCTTCGATCCGACCAAGCCCTTTAGCGACACAACCACCCTGCGCGTTGGCCGGGCGCAGAACCAGATTGTGCTGAAGGTGCTGGCCCGCAATACCCGCGCCGATATGATCCACGCCCGCCAGATTATTGTGGAGAACGAGGCCGCCGCCGATCAGATCCTCGCCGACCTGAAGGCTGGTACCGACTTTACCACGTTGGCCACCAAACGCTCAATGGATACAGCGACCGCTGCCACCGGCGGCGATCAGGGCTGGACGCCGAAGGGCGATCTCCCCGCTGATGTTGATGCCGCCGGCTTTACTATTGCTCTGAAGACGCCCACCAAAGTACAGGCCGGCCACGTCTGGTATGTGATCGAGGTGCTGGATCGTCAGGTCGGCGCAACCGCTGCCGAAAAACGACCCTTCGATAGCTTCGAGCAACTCCAGAAGAGCCAGAATGGCCAGCAGTTCTACCAAGAGACCTTTCAGCCCTGGTACGATCAACTGCGCAAGGATGCTGAGGCCAGCGGCGAACTTACCCTCGCCCAGGGCTTTGACCCCAACACGGTGCCGCTGCCCTTCCCGGCGCAGTAAATACTTATGCCCACATTAGGACAGATCCTCGATGCCTGCTGCACCGCACTGAACCTGAGCGACGCAGCCATCCAGATCCACCACGCCCCGGCGCTGATCGCCGCCGTTGCATCCCTAGCTGGGCAGGGTAGCCCCGCCGCCGAGGTGCGCTCCTGGGTCGAGACTCAGGGCCGTGGCCCCTATGCTCCGCCCCCCACACCCTTTCCGCTGCTGCCCACCGCCCCGGCGATTGTCTGGGACATTAGTAGAGACGCCCCGGCGGGGCGTCTCTCCGAGTTACTGGCCTGGCGTTACCCTGCTGACCATCCCGTGACGTTGCTTTCTTTTGATGATGCAGGCGCGGTTTCCGGCACATGGCACGTGATGCTTGGCGATCTCGCCTCCTTCATCCCTCATCCTTCATCCTTCATCCTTTACCTTCCCCCCCTGCCCATCGCCGCCGACCGCCGTGGCCCCGAGGGCTTGCACTGGGTGGTGTCGCGCCTGCTGTCCCCCGGCGGCTGTCCCTGGGATGTGAAGCAAACCCACCAGTCTCTGCGCGGTGCGCTGCTGGAGGAATCGTATGAGGTGCTGGAGTCCCTCGACGCTGGCGATATGCACGGGCTGAGCGAGGAGTTGGGCGATCTGCTGATCAACATTTTTGCGCACAGCGAGATGGCCCGCCAGGCTGGAATTTTCAGCATCGCCGATGTGTTTGGTCAGGTGACAGCTAAGCTCATCCGACGTCACCCTCACGTTTTTGGTGACCTGGCCGTGGATGGCGAAGGTGAGGTACTCCAGAACTGGGAGCAGATTAAGGCCGCCGAACTGGCCGAGAAGGGACGCTCCCGTCCCAGCGCCCTCGACGGCGTGCCGCCCGCTCTGCCCGCCCTGGCTGCCGCCCAGAAGCTCGGCAAAAAAGCTGCGCGCACAGGATTCGCCTGGCCAGACGCCGCCAGCGCCTGGGCCAAACTGCACGAGGAACTGGGCGAACTGGAGTCCGCCGTAGATAGCGGTAATACCGCCCACGCCGCCGAGGAGCTGGGCGACCTGCTCTTCATCGTCGCCCGTCTGGCCAGTTATCTCAATCTGGATGCTGAATCTGCCCTGCGCGAGGCCAACGCCAAATTCCGCCGTCGCTTCACTTTTATCGAGCAGTCTGCCGCCGCCGAGGGTCGTCCTCTCTCTGACCTCTCGCTCGACGAGATGCTCGCCTATTGGCGCGAGGCGAAGCGCATCTCCCATGCCCCCACCCATTGAGATCTACATCGGCGATATCGTCCAGTTGCGCAAGGTTCACCCCTGCGGCGGGGACACCTGGCGTGTCGTGCGTCTCGGTGCCGAGATCGGCATGCGCTGCCTAACCTGCGAGCGCAAGGTGATGCTGCCTCGCGCCGAGTTCGAGCGACGGGTGAAGCGATTCATCCAGCGCGGATCTCAGAGTTAATTCTAATCATCCCGGCAGATCAATCGCCTCGGTCGTGCCGGGCTGCGCTGCTCCGAGAGGATACCAGAACGAGACGATGAAGCCAACCAGGATATGCTCAATGTTCAGCAGCAAAAAGAGCGCCGACAGGATGAGTGCTTCATTGCTGCTGTAGCCATAGGGTAGCAGAATGGCGATCAGCACCGCGTCGCGCAGGCCCACACCGGCAATCGAGATCGGTAGCACCTGCAGGACAGCGATCAGGGCCGAGGAGCCAACCACCACATACAGCGGCACCCGGTCGAGGCCAAGGGCCAGGAAGAGCAACCAGAGCCGCCAAAACGTGAAACTGGCCGAGATCAGCGAGGCTCCCATGATCGCGCCGAGCAGCGGCGGGCGCAGCGAAAGGCTGGAGAGTTGGCTATTCCAGCGATCCAGGCGAACCTTGAGCCTCGGCGCGATCCGGGGCAGGACGGCAGTGAGCATCCACTCGCGTGGGCCACGGGCCACCAGCACCGTCGTCAGCGCCACCATTCCCAGGCCCATTGCGATCACCAGAACGGTCTGTAGCTCGCGGCTGGGCAGCATCTGGCCAAGGGCGAAGATGCCCATCGTGGCCAGGGCCGCCATCACCAGCAGATCGAAGAGCCGGTCGAGGACCACGCTCAACATCGCCGGTGCCATAGGCTGTCCGCGCTCGTGCAGGTAGACCGCCTTCAGCAGATCGCCAGCCTGTCCCGGCGTGGTGGCCCCGTAGAAGATCCCGACCATATACAGCGCGCAGGCGGTGGGCAGATCCAGCACCAGACCCATCTCGCGCAGCAGGCGCACCCAGCGCCACGTCTTGATCAGCAGGAAGGGCGGCAGCAGCAGCAGCGAGAGGATGATCGGCCAGATCTGCGCCTCGCGCAGAATATCGAGCATGCCAATAAGGTTAGCCTTGGCCAGGAAGGCGATCAGCAGCAGTGGGCCGAGCAGCTTCAGCAGCCAGGGGAGGTATTTTTTCATAAGGTGCGGTAGAGCCGCCCCGGCGGGGCGGCTCTACTCCTCGCGCCGCTGAAACCGTAGCGCGGCAATCTGTTCGGCGTTCAGGCCGAACATAAAAATGATGATGCTGCCCACAAATAGGCCCACGGTTGAGTTGGGCAGGTGGAAGCGTAGTGGGTCGGTGATGAAAAAGCTGATCAGGAAGGAGATCAGGGAGAGGAACTGCATGGCGATGGCGACCGGGAAGTAGACCCGCAGCGGGGCGAAGAGCGAGACGATGCGCAGGATGATCAGGCCGAAGCGCACGCCGTTTTTTAGCAGTTTTTGGCCACTTTGCCCACCCTGACGACGCTGGCCCTCAATCGGTACATAGTCCACGCTGTAGCCGCCCTTGATCAGCGCCAAGGTACTTGTGGTCGGGTAGGAGTAGCGGTTCGGCAGCAGGTGAATAAACTCCATAATCACGCTGCGGCGCATGGCCCGGTAGCCACTGGTCAGGTCGAGGACCGGAGCCTCCACCAGATAGCCGCCCAGGGCGTCCAGGGCGTGGTTGCCGAGTCGCCGGGCGATGTTATCGCCCTGCGTATTGCGTGAGCGGGCACCCACCACCATATCGAAGCCCTCGGCCAGTCTGCCCAGGATCGCCGGGATGTAGCGCGGATCCATCTGTCCATCGGCGTCCATCAGCAGGATCACGTCGCCCGTGGCCTTGCGGATGCCGGTCTTCACCGCTGCGCCATTGCCCCGGTTCAGCGGGTGACGAACGACCCGGGCACCGGCGGCACGGGCGTGGTCAGCGGTATCATCCTGGCTACAGTCATCCACCACCATAATCTCGGCATCGGGCAGGGCCGCACGCACCCGGCCTACCACCGCAGCGATGCCGTGGGCCTCGTTGTAGGCCGGGATAACCACCGTAACGGTGAAGGGTCTCTGTGGCGCAGAATTCTGCTCAATACTCACACTATTTTCCTCAATCTCCACCCAAAAACATGTTTCAAAATCCTGTTGCAGAAAATCTGCAATCTAAAATCTAAAATCTAAAATCTGCCAAAGACCCACAGCTACTCCACCGACACCCGGCTGATCATCAGGCTGAGCTGGCGAGCGTCGGTACTCTCTGGGTTGAGCTGGAGCGGGATGAACGTCGGTGCGTGCAGGCGCAGTTGGATCTGGCTCTGGCCCACAAGGTTTGCGGGCACGGCCATGTGATAGGTGCGCCACTGCCCGCTCTCCACCGGGATGCGGATCTGCGCTCCACCCACCTCTACCGTCAGCGGGATTCCACCCGGCGTTACCCCCGCCATATGTAGGCTGAGAATACTATTTGCACGCAGCGGCGCGGGCAGCGGTAGCACGATCACACCATTACCCTGGAGCCAGCGGTAACTCACTACTGTGCCGTCAGGCTGCGGCGGCAGATCCTCCCCGAACGAGAATCCGTCCAGGTAGCCGAAGTCCAGCCCGTTCCCCAGGATCAGGTTACTGACAGGTGCCGGGTTGAGCCATGCCAGAGTCAGCTTTTGCACATTCTCCCCGGCCCGCTGCTCAGCGTCCTCAAAGTAGCTGCGGGCCATAACGTCATCGTGCTGGGCGCGGGCCAGTGCCCCGCGAATCACATTGGCCCGGTGGGTTGGTCGGTCGGACAGGATGGCCCAGCCGTCATCGTAGCGCCCCAGGTCAAGGTAGATTCGCGCCAACTCGGTGCGACCGTCCACAAAATCGGGTTGTGCCGCCAGCATCGCCTCGTACTCGCTGATCGCCGTCGGGTAATCCTTCGCGGCGTAGGCCCGTGCCCCCGCCGTACGGTGGATCTCGCGCTGCACCCCCTGGGCGATGATCTGCGGGTAGTCGCGGTAGCTAAAAATCTGCCCAATCATCGCCAACATCAGGATCAACCCGGCAATGCTCCAGGGTGAGCGCAGGAAATCACGCGCCGCATCCACAGCGTCGTAGCGGTCTTCGCGGAGTTGGCCAAGCCAGCCCCAGAGCCAGGACAATGCGGCGGCCCCGTAGAGGCCCATGAGGAACCAGATCGGCAGCAGGTAGCGCGGCTCCACGTGGATGAGCATCACAGTCAGGCACGAGTAGGCGATCCAGCCAAGCGCCAGCAGGCGGAATCCGCCCTCACGCGGGCGCGCCGCTAGGGCCACCAGGCTCGCCGGAGTGAAGATCAGCCAGATCAGATCACCCAGCGCGCCCATCGGCCAGATCTCGCGCAGGGGCCGGGTGAAGAAGCTCACTTTGACAAAGAAATCCTCGGTAAACTGAGCCTTCCAGATATGGATAAAATTCGGCCAGAAGTTGCGCACCACACGCCAGGGTTCCTCGCGGACGATCCGAGCAATGTCGGCGCTCACGAAATCTTGGCGCTGCTCCTGCGGAATCGCCGCCAGGATCGTTTTAGCCTCATTCTCGCCACGGCCCTCGTTCACCGAGTCGCTCATCGCCATCCACATATTCACCGGCCCCAGGGTGTCAATCAGGATCAGCCGCTGATACGTGACGTAGTTGCGGATCACCCAGGGGGTAATGGTGAGGGCGAAGGGGACGAGGAAGATCAGGGATGCGCTGATCGTCGAGACAAGCCAGCGCCGCACGAGCGTCGGCCACCGAACCTGTGAGCGCGATGGTGTATCAGTAAACCGGCTAGGCTGCCGGTTGGCCCCCAGATGCAGCCCGTCTTTTGTCGGCACCCAGGTGCCACCCGTCATGTTTCGCCCGCCGCGCAGGTTGGCCCATACCTCCAGCGCCACAAACCCCACCGCAAACACCGAGGCGTAGAGGGCGGGCGAGCGGGCCAGCGAGGCCAGCGCCAGCGCGACACCCGCCGCCGCCAGCCAGGGGCCGCTCCGCCCGTACTCGCGGTAGCTGTCGCGCCAGCGCACTAGCAGCCAGCAGTGAACCCCGAGCATCGCGATAAAGAGAGGCTCGCTGAGAATGAGGACTGGCAGCTCGACAAAGGGGAACCAGACCGCCAGCAGCGCGGCGAAGATCAGGCCAGCGCGGGCATCAAACAGGCGGCGAGCCATATCGTAGCCCAACGGCACCAGCAGCAGCGACAGGGCCACATGTACGCCACGGATCATCGCGATGCCCACGGTTGGGTCGCCCAGGGCAATTCCCATCCGCAGCAGCACAGCAAACATAAAGACGTGGCCCGGCGGACGGATGAGCCAGGAGTTGTCGGTGTACTGCCCAGTCACGGCCAAGTGCAGGGCGCGCTGGTAATAATCACCATCATCCGCCGCCGAGAAGCGCGGGTCAATCTCGTTGACGGCGACAAACCAGAGGCGCATGGCTAGGCCGATCAGTACCAGAGCGACGAGGGTGATGGCCGTAGGCGAGACACGTGGCAGATCCAGAGGGCGTCGTATCGAGGGTATCCGCATTAGCTTAATCAGTATCTGCAATCTGCAATTTGCAATCTGCAATCTGCAATCATCTATGGTTCCAGCCGATACAGGCTATAGCGCCCGCTATCGGCCACCCGCGCTCCCGCCACATCAGCCAGCGGCGGCGACCCCGAGTCGTCGTCCCAGAGCAGATAGCTCGCCCCGGCAGCTCGCAGCGTGCGCAGGTCGTCGGCACTGATCGGCTGAGCGAGATCCCCTCCCGCCGGCCAGTTCACCGCCGCGTGGGCGATAGCCGAGTATTTCGCCAGGGGCAGCCGTGCCGAGACTCGTGCGCCGAACCGGGCGTCAGCCGGAAGGTGAGACTGAACCATCTGCGCCGCCGCCACCTCATCGGCGGGCTGCCCCGCCAGGGCATAGCGCACCCCACCGGCCCAGCCGCCCCATAGTACCACACCCAAAGCTAGTCCCACGCCAAGCATCGCCCGCCCGCCCCCAGTCAGCCGCCAGACCGTCCACGCCGCCGCTGTGGCGTAAATCGGTGCCAACGGCAGGAAGAATCGCGGAAGCGTGAAGGCCGTACTCACGGCGGCGACGTAGATCAGGATGAGCAACAGGAGGCCGGGGGCCGGAGGCCGGAGGCCGGAGGCCGGAGGCCGGAGGCAGGAGGTCGAACAACTCGCCACCTGCCACCTGCCACCTGCCACCTGCCACCTGCCTCCGGCCCCCCGCACAATCCACCACGCAAGGCCAATAATCCCCAGCCAATTCACCGGCCAGCCAATCAGTCGTAGCTGGTCGGCCC
>JBAXMH010000179.1:0-10480 GCA_037134395.1 Chloroflexales bacterium | reverse complement strand
AGCTACGCCTACATGGCGCACTACCGCCAGCAGATCGAGGCGGCCCGTGGCCTGATCTTCTACTCGGCGGCGGAGCAGCGCCTCGCCCGGCGGATCTGCCGGATTGACCGCATCCCCCAGATTGTCCTCGGTGGCGGAATCGAGGTTGATGGCGTCGGCGACCCGGCCCGCTTCCGCGCCCAGTTTGGTGTTGATGGCCCCTTTCTCCTCTACGCCGGTCGGCGTGACCCGACCAAGAATACGCCGCTGCTGATTGATTACTTCCGACGTTACCGCGCCGAGGGCGGCACGCTGCGCCTGGTCTGTATTGGCGGGCCGGGCGCGCCGCTCCCTACTGACCTGCAGGAGAGCGGTGCGGCGGTTGACCTGGGATTCCTCGATCCGCAGGCCAAGCTCGATGCCTACGCGGCGGCTGACCTCCTCTGCCAGCCTTCGCTCCACGAGAGTTTCTCGGTGGTGCTGATGGAGGCGTGGGTGTGTGGCACGCCCGCCCTCGTGCATCGCGACTGCCCCGTTACCCGCGAGTTCTGCGAGACGACCGGCGGCGGTCTGCACTTCCGCAGCTACGCCGAGTTCGCCGGTAGTCTGAACTGGATTGCGGCAAACCCTGAGATTGCCCGCAAAATGGGACGCGCCGGTGGTGCCTTTGTGCGACGCACTTTTAGCTGGGACGCCGTGCTGACGCGGCTGCTCGATTTCCTGCGCACAACACGGGTGACTCCATGAGCCTGACGATCCACATGATCACCGCTGCCCTGGCTCCGGGTGATGCGATTGGTAATTATATTCTGGCCCTCTCCCGCCTCCTACGTGCGTGGGGCTGCAACGTCTATCTTTACTCTGATCATCCCAACCCGCGCTACCCGCTGGAACATCGTCACAGCAGCGCCTATCGCCCCGACGGCGGCGGAATCCTCTGGCTGCACTACTCGATCTATAGTGATAGCGTGCGCTGGGTCGGTGAGAGCCAGGACTACACCATCCTCGATTTTCACGGGATCTGTCCGCCGCAGTTTTTTCACGGCTACAATGCGGAAATGGAACACCTCTGCGCACGCGGCATTGAGTTGCTGCCAGCTCTGGCTGAACATACCGACCTCGCGATTGGCCATACGGACTATATTGTCGCTGTGCTGCGCGGCACGGGCTATCGCTTCATCCGTAAACTGCCTCTGGTGGTGGACACGGGCCGCTTTACCGGCGCGGGCGATCCAGTCTGGGAGCCGCTGCTCTCCCAGATCGAGTATCTCTGCTTTGTTGGGCGTGTGGTGCCACAGAAAAATCTGGCTCTGGCGATCCAGGTTTTTGCTGCCCTGCGCCGCCACCGACCAGGGACGAAGCTCTTCCTGGTAGGAGGTCGCCACCTGGAGAGCTACGCCGCCGAGCTTGAGGATCTGGCCGCCCGCCTCGACGTGGCGGAGGATGTGATCTTTACCGGCCCGATCATCGAGCCAGACGCGCTCACCAGCTTCTTGCGCCACGCCCGCTTTTACCTCTGTCTCTCGGAGTGGGAGTCGTTCTGCGTCCCAATCATCGAGTCGCTCCATTTTGGCGTGCCTGTCCTCGGCCATCAGGTGCTGCCTATTCCCGAGACAATGGGGCCGGGGGGAGTATTGCTCAGTGGCGACGCCGAGGATATGGCCGCCCAGATTAACGCGGTCTGGGCCGACCAGCCGCGCTACGAGTCACTCCAGCGCGCCGGGCGGAGTCATGCCGAACGCTTTACCGATGTCGCCCTGCGTGCCGAGCTGCTGGCGCTGCTGCGCGAGCTGGCTCAGGGGATGTAGCCGTGCGCCTGGCCTTTGTCGTCCAACGCTATGGCCCCGATGTCCACGGCGGCTCCGAGCAACTCTGCCGGGCCTGGGCCGAGCGTCTGGCCCGTCACCACGATGTTACGGTGATTACCACCTGCGCCCGCGATTATCTGACGTGGGCAGATCACTATCCGCCCGGCACCCACGAGATCGCCGGGGTGCGGGTACTCCGCTTCCCGGTGGACGCCCCACGCGACATGGCCGACTTCGACGCTTTTTCACACACGATCTTTGGCCCGCCCCACAGCGAAGCTGATGAACGGGAATGGATGCGCCGTCAGGGGCCGTATTCTACGCCGCTGCTGGAGACGATCCGCGACACGCACGGCGAATACGATTTGCTGATTTTTATGACCTACCTCTACTGCACGAGCTTCTTTGGCCTGCCCCTGGCGGGCGAGCGGGCCGTGCTGGTACCCACCGCCCACGACGAACCACCCATCCACCTGCCAATCTTCCGCCACCTTTTCGCCGCAGCGCACGCCCTGCTCTTCCTCACCCCCGCCGAGCAGGCATTTGTCCAGCGCACCTTCGCCGTGGGCCACATCCCGGCCTACGAGGTACCTATGGGCGTAGAGTTGCCCACACCAGCCGCCCCCGAGCGCGAGGACGATCCGCCGCTGCTGCTCTACATCGGGCGGGTTCATCCCTCCAAGGCCGTTGATCAGCTCTTTGCTCACGTTACGCGCTACCGGGCCGAGAGCGGACGCCCGCTGCGGCTGGTCTTCGCCGGGCGGGTGGATACGCCGCTGCCCGATCACCCCGATGTCACCTGCCTCGGGTTTGTCTCTGAGGCCGAGAAGTACGACCTGATCGCCCGCGCCAGCCTGGTGCTGATGCCCTCGTTCTACGAGAGCCTCTCGATCAGCATCCTAGAGGCGTGGGCTGCCGGTCGGCCCACTCTGGTGAACGGCGAGGCCGCCGTGTTGCGCGAGCAGACTCTGCGCAGCGGCGGCGGACTCTTCTACCAGGGCTACCCTGAGTTTGCCGCGTGCCTCGACCGCATGCTCGATGATGCGCCGCTACGACGGCGGATGGCCTCCCAGGGCCGCGCCTTCGTCGAGCGCACCTATAGCTGGCCCGTGGTCGAGCGGCGGATTGAGACGATACTGGAGCGGATCGCCCGAACGGATTGCGTGTGATGAGAGTGTGACTAGAAAATAGTAGGCATGCATGCTATTCGAGGAGGTACGTGATGCGAAAACAACTGATTTCAATCCTGCGCTGCCCAGCGTGTGGCGGCCCACTGGATCTGCAAGGATCCAGCGGCGACTGGATTGATACCGGCACACTGATCTGCCCCGCCGAAGGCCAGCACTATTCGATTCGCGCCGGCATGCCCCACCTTTATGTTGATAATGCACACTGGGCACCGAAGGCTCGCGAAGCAGTGGGCTGGGTTGAATTCCATAAAGACAGAAATATCTATGACCAGACCGGGGTTGATGTTGACTTTCAGTTGCCCTACTTCCCGCACGAGCCGTGGATCGAGATCGCTCGGCAGTTCGATATTACCCTTGAGCTGATCGCCCCGCGACCGGGCTTGCGGGTGCTTGATGTGGGAGCTGGGCGTGGGTGGGCGGCCAAGCATCTGGCCCTGCGCGGCTGTAACGCGGTGGCGATTGAGGTGAACCCTGATGATCAGGTTGGCCTTGGCCGGGCCAATGCCCTGATGGCGCAGGCGAAGACGTGCTTCGACGCCGTGATCGGCGATAGCGAGAACCTGCCGTTTGCCGATGGTAGCTTTGATGTGGTCTTCGCGGCAGCGGCGCTTCATCATACGTCCAATCTGAATATGCTGCTTAAGAATGTATACCGGGTATTACGACCGGGCGGTCGGCTGGTGGCAATGAATGAACCCTGTGTGGATGATTTTTCCAACGAGGAGGAGCTATCACAAAGCATCGCTGCCGAGCGCGCCTACGGAATCAATGAGAATCATCCGCACCTCGATGGCTACCGCGACGCGCTGCGTCAGGCCGGACTGCGCGAGGATCAACTCTTTCCGTGGCAGTCTTACGGCATGCCTATCTCGGCACGGGAGCAGTGGTCGGCTCAACTGAACGTCCCTCCGCCATCTGACTTTACGCCAAAGCCAGGTGCTTTGGCCAAAATGATCGGGCGCTGGTGGTTCCGGCCTGTCGCTGAATCCGCCACGTATCAGCAACAGGCATGGATGGACTCGGTTCTGCGCACGCGTGGTGGCGGAATTATCCTGGTTGCGTCTCGACCCTGATCTTTACCCTACTCCCGTCTGTACTCATCGCACGGCTGGGTTGTTTTCCCTCGCGAGTGAATGGGGAGTCATCCATCATGTTCAAGACCGCTCTTCGTCGCTTCATCCTGTTCGGCATCGTTGTCTCCTTCATGCTATCTTTCGTACCACGTTCAAGTGCCTCAGAGATGGTCCAGCGCAGCGGATTCCCGGCGCAGCCGGGCGCGGGCCGGATTAAGTTTGGCTCGGTGACGCTGGCAGATCTGAACGCTGATGGGAAGCTTGAGATTCTTGCCGGTAGCGAGACCGGCATCCTCTACGTGCTAAACCAGAACGGATCCGTCCGCTGGTCCTACGATGTGGGCGCGGCAATTAACGCGGCAGCGAGAAGTGTGCCAGGTCTGATCAGTTCAACCCGGTCAATCAGCATCCGCTCGGCCCCAGTGGCCGCCGATATTACCGGCGATGGTCGGCCCGAGGTGATCATCTCCGCTGGCGATATTATGGGTGATGCGACGACGGCTACCCACGGCGGCGTGGTGGCCCTCAGTCCCGATGGTGTCCTTTTGTCCGGCTGGCCACAGTTAACCAAAGACTTTGGTGTTGGCCCGGTGGGCTATACCGAGGGCGTGGTCTCATCACCGGCGGTGGGCGACATCACCGGCGACGGCGTGCCTGAGATCGTCTATGGCGGGTTCGACCAGTACATTTACGCCAAAAAACCCGATGGCAGCGATCTGCCGGGCTGGCCGAAATTTGCCCTCGACACGATCTGGGCTTCGCCTGCCCTGGCCGATCTGAATGGTGATGGAATCAGTGACGTGATCATCGGTGTCGACTCGCACAACTATAGCGGGAACGAGGGTGTCACGGTTGATGGCGGCTACCTCTACGCCATCACGGGTGACGGTACGGTGCTTTGGAGCAAAAACCAGGACGAGATTTTTGAGTCTTCGCCAGCGGTGGCCGACCTCGATGGCGATGGGTTGCCTGAGATCGCGACCGGCAGCGGCACGTACTATGGCGACCTCGGCCACAAAAATGCCCAGGGCGGGCGGGTCGGCCAATACGTCACCGTCTGGAACAACGACGGCTCGATCCTCTGGCGGGTTAATATGCCCGAGCGCGTGATCGGCTCTCCCGCCATCGGTGATGTCACCGGTGACGGCGGGCTTGAGGTGGTGGTGGGCTGTCTCGACGGCAAGATCTATGCGTTCGACGGCAAGACCGGCACGATCCGCTGGAGTACCCTCGGTCGCGACATCTTCAACAATAAGTACATCCCCATCCCGAAGCTCTACTCGCCGGTGCTGGGCGATTTTAATGGCGACGGGCGCGACGATGTCTTTGCCGGTTTGGGCTGGGATGTTATTGTGATGCGGGGCACTGACGGTACATTGCTGACGGCTACGAGCAATACTGATGGGACGAAGCCCTCTTTCTACGGTGCCTACACCATTGACGGCACGCCCGCCCTGGGTGATCTGGATGGCAACGGGAAGCTGGATCTGGTTTCGGCCTCGGGGATGACCACCCAGAATCGCGCCCAGATCAACTCCTGGGAGTTGTCGAGCAGCACCACACAATCCAGTTGGCCGATGTTCCGCCGCGATGCGGCGCACCACGCCTACTTCTCCGTACCAAAGATCAAGGCGCTCAGCAATGCGACGCTGCTCGTCGGGGCCGGACAGTCTCGCACCATGAGCCTGGCGGTGTCATCGAGTGATGGTCAGGCGATTACCTGGAACGTAAAGCAGAAAACTGATCCAAACAACATCGTGCAGGTTACGCAGTCCAGTGGGACGGCCAGTGTTCCGCTGCAGTTGACGGTAAATCCGGGGGCGCTGGCTGCGGGTACCTACACCGCAACCCTGACCATCAGCGCAACTGGCATGCCCGATACCACCATCACCATCACCGCCCTCGTGGTGAGCCAGGTGTACCAGGCGAACCTGCCACTGGTCGCACGTTAGAAACGGTGACTCCCCCTCTCCCCCGGCCCTTCTCCTACCGGGGGAGAGGGGAGATTCCGCACCAGGACGCTTCCGGTTCCCCCTCTCCCGTTCTGGGAGAGGGGGCTAGGGGGTGAGGGCAGTTCACCCCCCACAGGACACCCGACATGAACCATTTGATCACCGGCGGTGCCGGATTTATTGGCTGTAATCTGGCTGACGCTCTGCTCGCACGCGGCGAGCAGGTGACGATCTTCGATAACCTGAGCCGCCCGCTCACTCACCTGAATCTGGAGTGGCTTCAGCAACGCTACGGCGCCCTGGTACATTTTGTTCACGCCGACATCCGCGACCCCGCCGCGATTGCCGCCGCTGTGCCTGGTCACCAGACGATCTTCCACCTCGCTAGTCAGGTCGCCGTCACCACCTCGGTTCTCGACCCGCGCACCGATTTTGAGATCAATGCCTTCGGCACCCTGAATGTTTTGGAGGCTGCCCGTCTCTCACCGCGCCCGCCCGCCGTCTTCTTCGCCTCGACCAATAAGGTCTATGGCGGGATGGAGGATGTGACGGTGGTGGAGCAACCCACCCGCTACGCCTACCGCGATATGCCCGAGGGTGTGCCGGAGGATCACCTGCTCGATTTCCATTCGCCCTACGGGTGCTCCAAGGGAGCCGCCGACCAGTATGTGCGCGACTATGCCCGTATCTACGGCTTGCAGACGGTTGTCTTCCGGCAATCGTGTCTTGCCGCCGACCAGCCGGTACTCACGCCCTTCGGCCACAAGCCGATCTCGGCTCTGCGCCCTGGCGACATCGTGCATAGTGGCTATGGCTGGACGCGAGTGCGCAAGGTCTGGCAAACGGGTGTCAAGCCGGTGCGCCGCATCACCACGATGAACGGTATGTCGCTCACCCTTACCCCCGAACACCGGGTGGTGCGGCCCCACGGCCTGTTCACCAACCAGTCCTGTGCCTACGGCGATTTCCTGGCGGTGCTGCCCGAAGCGAAGTACGCGCCGTCCTACGTGGAAATGCCCGATGCCGTGCTCGATGCCGAGACCTATCTCGCAGCGGTGCGGGCAAAGACGAGCGATGCGCGCTGTATCAACGAGGCTGAGCGGATTGCCGAGAATATGCTGCCGCTGCGCGGCGAGCGTCTGTTGGCCCTCACCGAGATTGTCGGTCGGCTCTTCGGTGATGGGCACCTGAGCATCCACACCCGCGAGGATCGGACAACACCTTCCTACGATGTCCAGCACTTCGGCAAGCCGGAGGAACTTGATGAAGTGGCAACCTGGATGGGCTGGCTCGGCCTGCCCACGTCGAAGATCGTCGAGTGGACTGCGGAATCAACCCTGCCGAGCGGCCATGTGATCAAAGGCACGTCTTACCGCATCCAGCAGCAGTCAATTCCGGTTTTTACGCTGTTTGAACTGCTCGGAGTCCCAGTTGGCGATAAGGTGCAGGTTGCCTATGGGCTGCCCGGCTATGTCGCTCAGGGCCACGCCCTCGTGAAGCGTGCCTTTCTGCGTGGCTTCCTCGGTGCCGAACTCTGCCGAGTTTATGTGGATACGGCGGTCGCCCCCAACTTCGCTCAGTCGAAGGATGTGGCCTATCTGGAGAATGGCCGGGCCTGGATCGCGCAATTGCGCGGCCTGCTGGCCGAGTTTGGCATTGAGACTTCTATGACTGAGGCCGAGCCGACGGCCTACAAGCGCGGGACGACGGTGCAGATCACGGTGCGCCTGCTTGGTGGGTCGGCCATGTACCCGCGTTTGGCTGCCATTGGCTACGCCTTCAGTCCCGACCGCACGCAGCGCCTGAACGCCTTGCTGCGCTGGCAGTGGAATCAAACCTTGCCCGAACACTTCGAGCGGGCGATGCACCTCTACCGCGCTGATGGGTCGCTGTTCTGGGATAGCTTGGCGATGACAGAGGAGCTAGGCGACGTCCCGGTCTACGATTTGGAAGTCGAGCATGACTCACATCTGTTCGTCGCCGGTGGCATCCAGATCTCGAATTGCATCTATGGTCCACGTCAGATGGGCGTTGAGGACCAGGGCTGGGCGGCGCATTTTGTGATCGCCGCTGTGATGGGCCGTCCGATCACGATTTACGGTGATGGCAAGCAGGTGCGCGATATGCTCTATATTGATGATCTGGTGGCCGCGTACCTGGCTGCCCTAGAGCGTATCAACGCGGTATCTGGCCGAATCTACAACATCGGCGGTGGCCCGGCCAACGTTCTTTCGGTCTGGGCAGAATTTGGCCCGCTGCTGGAGCGGCTCACCGGCAACCGGATTGATGTGCGCCGTGGGGATTGGCGTCCCGGCGACCAGCCGGTCTACATTAGCGCCATCGCTAAGGCCGAGGCCGAGCTGGGCTGGCGTCCGCATGTGGATGTGGCCGAGGGTATCGCCCGGCTGGTGGCATGGGTGCAGGCAAACCGCGATCTGTTTGTGAAGAAGTAATGCGTATGATCGCAGATCATCCGCCCGGTGATAGCCCGATCTTCCTAGTGCCGGATGCCGCAGGCGAGCCGCTGCTGGCTGCCGTCGAGCGTGGGCTGGCGCAGGGCGGCTCGACCCTCGATCTTCTGTCCACATTAGGCGGTCTGGCTCAGAGCGACCCCTTCTTCGCCCGTGAGTTGGCGGGTCTGCACCAGCACTGGGAGATCCGCCCGCAGCCGATGGTCGGCCTGCTGGCGCGACTGCGCACCCGTCTGGCCTGGTGGCTCCTCGGCCCCGAACTGGCTCAGGCCAGCGCCACCCACGCCTCGCTGGTGCGGGTGATTGACAGCCTCACCGCACACCTTGATGACGAGCGGGCTACCCGTGCGCGCCTGGAATCCCGTCTGGCTGCCCTGGAGCGCCTGCGATGACCGATCTGGTCTGGCACTCGTCGTTCTCGTCGCTCACCGGCTACAGCGGCTCATCGCGCGCTCTGGTGCTGGCTCTGGAGGCGCGAGGGTTGGCGGTGCGCCCGCTCTACCTCTTCGACTCGGACGACCGTGAGGCTGCCCTTTTTGGTTCGTCTCACCCACGTATTGCCGCGCTACAGCGCGAGCGTCCTCTGCGCCTGGATGTACCCCAGGTCGTCTATGGTCGGGGCGATCTCTTCGCCAAGAATAGTGGCCGCTACCGGGTCGGTTTCACCATGCTGGAGGTGGATCGTCTGCCAGAGGCGTGGGTGCGTCAGGCCAACCTGATGGATGAGGTCTGGGCACCGACGGCGTGGGGAGCCACGATGTTTCGCGAGAGCGGGGTGACGCGGCCTGTCTACCGCGTGCCTCTGGGAGTCGATCTGGACACCTTTCGACCCGGCCCGCAGCGGGCGCGTCTGGCGGATCGGACGATCTTTCTTTCGGTTTTTGAGTGGGGAAGCCGCAAGGGCTGGGATCTTCTGCTACGGGCCTACCGAGCCGCCTTTCAACCTAATGACGCGGTGCTGCTGCTGCTGAAGATTGACTGCCGGGAGCCCGCCCTGAACCCGCTGCGCGCCCTGCGTGCGGCCCTGCCGCGCCCGGCACCGCCCGTGGGCCTGATCTATAACCGGCCCCTAACGCCGATGCAGATGGCCGAACTCTACCAGGGTGCCGACTGTTTTGTGCTGCCGAGCCGGGGCGAGGGCTGGTGTATGCCGGCCCTGGAGGCGATGGCATGCGGCACGCCGGCCCTGGTGACTAGGTGGAGCGGGCCGACTGACTTTGTGCGTGAGGCCAGCGGCTACCCCCTGAACACCTGCGGCCTCGTCGCTGCACCCGCCGATGAACCGCTCTACGCCGGGGCACGCTGGGCCGAGCCGGATCACGATCACCTGGTTGAGCTGCTGCGCCATATTCACCATAACCGCGACGAGGCCAGGGCGAAGGGTGTCCTTGCCGCTGAGGATGCGCGCCACTGGAGCTGGGATACCGCCGCCGCCGTGATCGCCGAGCGCCTGGAATCCCTGTCTTAGCAGTTGCCGATTTGATGACTAACAGGTATAGTATGATGGTAGCATCGCTCGAAGGCGCGAATTCCTTTTGCAGCGAACGATTGATAATCCCACTAGTACGCCCGGAGGAGCCACATGACCCTTGATGAAGCTATCGCCGAGCTCTCCCGGAAGATCAGCGCCGCCAGCTCCGGTAGCGTCGTGCGCGTCTCCCGCGTATCCAGCGAAGAGGCGACTGTCCGCGCCTATGCGCCCACGTCCGATGAGAGCGCAATCAAAGAGGCAACCCACGATCTGACCTTCCAGTTGCTCACGGGCGAGGGTCTCGACGTGCAGGTGCTTGTCTACGATATTGCGACCTCGCTCCCGCCGGATGCGTGACTCCCGTCTTGCGGCAGAAGCACGAGAACACACGCACGTTCGTCAGCAATGCTGACGAACGTGCGTGTGTTCTCGTGTCTCTCGGGCGCTACGCTGCCACCTGCCACCTGCCACCTGCCACCTGCCACCTGCCTCCTGCCTCCTGCCTCCTGCCCCCTGCCTCCTGCCTCCTGCCTCCT
>JBAXMH010000178.1:0-10522 GCA_037134395.1 Chloroflexales bacterium | reverse complement strand
TCGAAGATGTCACGTCGGATTGTGCTTGAGGCGCTTGTGAATGTCTGGCGGCTGAGGTTTGGGCTGATCTAGCTCGCCTGCCTGTTGCGGCCTAGCCGTGCCGATCATATAATGGCGTCAGTGATTGATACTGGCCCGTAGGTTAGGCTATTAGAGGGGTGTAACGTGGCAGGCGACGACCTCATACAGAAAATCGAGCGGGCTCGCGATTCCTACCGCGAGGATCAGGATCGAACCCGCCGCGAGATCAGCGAGGTGGAGGTTCTGGTGCGCCAGGGGAGCGGCGAGGTGGAGAAACTCGGCCAGCGCGAGCTCTCGGTCTCGAACCGCGTGCGCGACCTGGAGGTCAACCTCGATAAGTACAGCAAAGAAGAGATTAAGAACTTCTTTGCCGCCGCCCAGGAGGTGCAGATGCGCCTCCAGATTATGCGTGCCCAATTGGAGCAGGTGCAGGCTCGCCGCGACACGCTCAAGACCCGCCAGAACCAGCTCAGCGAGATTGTTGAACTGCTCGATGATGTCGCCAAATCCATGAGCAGCGGTGGCAGCGCGAGTCGCAACAACGACGACAGCGAAGGCCCCGATACCGCGACGATGATCGCCAATATCATCCAGTCTCAGGAGAACGAGCGCCTACGTATATCCCTTCAGATGCACGATGGCCCGGCCCAGTCAATGAGCAATCTGGTGCTGCGCGCCGAGATTTGCCAGCGCCTGATTGATCGCGACCTTGACCAGGCTCGTTCAGAGCTGATCGGACTGAAGACGGCAATCAATACGACGCTTCAGGATACCCGTCGCTTTATCTTCGATCTGCGACCGATGACACTAGATGATCTTGGACTGGTGCCGACCTTGCGCCGCTACACGACGCAGCTGGGGGAGAAGAACAGCCTGGAGATCAACCTGATGATCCAGAACCTGGATCAGCGCCTACCTAGTCACTACGAAGTGACGATCTTCCGCTTTATCCAGGAAGCCCTCAACAACGTCATCCGCCACGCGAATGCCAAGCAGGTGCGCTTGCTCCTTGATGTGACTGACAATACCCTCCAGCTCCTCATTGAGGATGATGGCAGCGGATTCCACGTGAATGATGTGCTGACCAACGCCAATGCCCGTAAGAATATGGGCATCGCTGGCATGCGCCAGCAAGTTGAGGCCCTGCTGCGCGGTGAGTTTGGCATCGAAAGCGCGATTGGTCGTGGTACCCGTATCGCGGCCACTATCCCTATGCCCTGATCTCCCACACGCTTGGTACTTGCTGCCATTGGTACTTTGAGGCTATTGAGAATAATAGAAATTAGGGGTATACTGCCTTTTGTAGAGAACATCTACACAACCACACGTCTACGAAGGAAGGGAGGTGACTGATATGCTTCGCAGCTTTTTCGCTAAGGAAGAGGGCCAGGGCCTCGTGGAGTACGCGCTCATTCTGGTACTCATCGCCATCGTGGTCATCGGCATCCTGACGCTTTTGGGCGGTAAGGTCAGCCAGGTTTTCAGCAGCATTAACAGTGGTCTGAAGGTCTAGTTCCCGCTATCATTACATTGGGTTTCCGGCGCGTTCCGCTTATTTGCGGGGCGCGTCTTTTTTTGTGTTGCCACAACGGGCGGTGCTACAATGGGGGCGATTATCTACAAGAAGGAGCCCCCGTGGTTGACTATTCGCGGAAGTGGTGGGCGCTGACTGCTGTGGGCAGCGGAACCCTGCTCTCGACAATTGATGGCTCGATTGTCAATATCTCCCTCAATACCCTTGTCGCCGCCTTTGACAGTAATCTCAACGTCGTCGAGTGGGTGGTCCTCTCCTACTTGCTCACCATCACCTGCATGCTGCTGCTGATGGGTCGTCTCGGGGACATGTTCGGCAAACGGCGGGTCTATGTGGCCGGCTTTGTCATTTTCACCCTAGCCTCGGCGCTCTGCGGTATCTCGCCCAACATCGGCACGCTGATTGGATTCCGGGTGGTGCAGGCGGTCGGTGCGGCGATGATCCAGTCAACGGGGTCGGCGCTACTAGTAACAGCATTTCCACCGAGTGAGCGCGGCACCGCCCTGGGTGCCTCCGGCTCGTTTGTGGCCCTGGGAATTTTGCTTGGGCCAGCCCTCGGCGGTGTGCTACTGCGCTATGTAGGCTGGGAGTCGATTTTTTACGTGAATGTGCCGGTGGGCATCCTGGGTATCTGGCTCTCCCTTCGCTATCTGGCCTCGGACGCAAAGTCGGCGCACGGGCAGATCTTTGATGTGGGTGGGGCGCTGCTGCTGATGGCCTCGATCTTCGGGCTATTGCTGGCACTTACTGAGGGGCCGAACTGGGGCTGGGGCGATAGTCGGGTGCTGATGCTGGTTGGTCTGTTTGCCCTAGCCGGGGCGGGATTCATTGCCTGGGAGCTACGTTTCCCACAACCGATGATCAATCTGCGCATCTTTCGCAATGCCGCCTTCTCACTGAACCTGCTGGCTGGTTTTATCATGTTCATCGGGATGGCCTTCAACCTGCTGCTTACTCCGCTTTTCTTTCAGCTTGTCTATAAGTACGAGCTTCAGCAGGCTGGGTTGCTCTTGATGGCCCTGCCGTTGACCCTCTCGCTCACATCGCCAATCAGCGGGCGACTTTCGGATAGGGTTGGTGCCCGGGTGCTGACGATTGGCGGCCTAATATGCGTGGCCATCGGCTTAGGCGGTCTGAGTATGACCAGTGCTGATACGCCGGTGATCCAGATGATCATCTTTTTGTTGGTGGTTGGGGCGGGTATCGGCCTGTTCCAGAGCCCGAACAACAGTACCGTGTTCGGGAGTGCCCCGCCCGAGGTTCTCGGTGTGGCCGGCGGGCTGCTCGCCGTGATGCGGAACCTCGGGCAGACGGCGGGGATCGCAATTGCGGGGGCGGTGTGGACATCACAGGTGATTGCCCTGAACGGCGGGCCAATCGAGCCGATCACCGCTGCCTCTCCGGCGATCCTGGCTGGCGGCTTCGATATGGCCATGCGTGTGGCGGCGATGCTAACCATCCTGGCTATCCTGCCCTCGCTGGCGGGCGGGCGGGCCACTAGCCGACGACGTGCGGTGTCAGTTCGCCCCACAGCCGATTAGGTGTAGGGGCGGCTCGCGAGCCGCCTTGTAGGGCGGCTCGCGAGCCGCCCCTACAGGGCGGCTCGCGCCGCCCCTACGCTTGCGCCTACGCCGATCTGCTGGTAGCATGCCGCCGCTATGCACGATACGATACATCCTGTGACCATGATTGCCCGTGCCCTGCTGATCGGCCTGACCCTACTGGTATCTGCGCTGATGCTTGCGGCCTGCACCGGCAGCCCCGCCCTTGATGCGGTCACTGCGAGTTCCCGCAGCTTCGCCCCGTCTGAGACGGATCAGCCTCTGACGATTAGCTATGTGGTCGGGCGCGACGCCACAGTAGATATCTATCTGCTCGATACGTCTAACACGCGCTACAACCTGCGAATCGGCCAGCCGCGCAGCGCCAGCACCAATCCGTATGTGCTGCGCTTTGACGGCACAGTGCCCACGAACGACCTGGTGCTGCTGCGCCGGCTGCTGCCCCCTGGCGACTATACGCTGGTGGTGGCCGCTCAGGTGAATGGGGGTACTCCCGAAGATCGTCGGGTGCCACTGACGATCACGGGGAACGAGTTGCCTATTCCCGATGTCCAGAACCTGCTGGTCTCCCCACCGACGATCTCGCCTAATGCAGATGCGGTGAACGATGTCACCGAGATTACCTACCGTTTGCCGGTGAGCGCCACGGTGAACATTGACATTAGTGCGCCCGGCGGCGAGACGATTCCGGTGGTGACACGTGACGAAGAGGGGCCGTACGAGCAGCACCACGTTTGGAACGGCAAGCGGCCAAACGGCTCGCTGCTGCCGTCGGGCGTGTATACCTATACGGTGCAAGCCGAAGATAATTATGGCAACCTCGTGCGGCGTCAGGGCCAGATTACGCTGGAGGATGTTGGGCAGCCCGAGGCGCGGATTGTTTATGCCAGCATTGCGCCGCAGCAGGTGATGCTGGGCGGGGTGATCACGGTGACGGTTCGGGTGCGCAATACGGGCACGGTGCCTATTCGTACCTACGGTCCGGCCAGCGGTTTTCAGTACAGCACCGATCAGGTTTTCTCGTCGGTGGCCGACGGGCGCTATGCGGCTCAGGCCGGCGGATTCTGGCGAATTGGGCTTGATTGGGATGCCAACAGCGGCGGCGGACCTAAACGTTACCCCTTCCGCTGGGCGCTCTCGCAGAAGCCGCCTGAGCAGTGGAAGATCCCCGGCGTGGAGGATTGGCTGATGCCCGACGAAGAGGTTGAGATCACCGGGCAGGTGCAGATCCTCCAGCGCGAGACGAAAATGGGCTTTTATGTTGGCCTGATCCAGGACGGGGTCGGCTTCTTTCAGGATCGCAGCGCACGAACAATTGTGGAGGTGGGCTTCTAGAAGCAGCGGTCTGCTACAATAACGATACGTCCCCCCGCATTCATTCCACCGCAGATCAGGAGGTTTGACGTGTCGTTGCAGATCGTCGCGATCAGCGGCCCGCTGACGGGCCGTACATTTCCCCTGAGCAACACGCCCCTCAGTTTGGGGCGGACGCCCGACAATACGGTTGTGATTGCCAGCGCCCTGGCTTCGCGCCGCCACGCCGAGCTGCGCTACGAGGGCAATGGCTACGTCCTGTATGATTTGGGCAGTTCCAATGGCACCTCGGTAAATGGCCAGCGGGTGCAAACGGCGCGTCTGAACCCCGGCGACGTGATCACAATTGGCGATGAGTCGTTCCGCTTTGACGCACCGGCGATGGACAAGACATTACTGGCGAGCGGTACCCCCCTGCCACCAGCCTTTGGTGTTCAAACTCCGCTGCCGCCCGTTGTTTCTGCTCCCGGCTACGGATTGCCACATCCCGCCATGTCCGCCTCATCCCGCCCCACCTCGCGCAAGCCGGTTATGATCGTCGTTGGCCTGCTGCTGGCCTGTGCGGTCGTCGCTGGCCTGGGTGGTGGCGCACTGCTGATCACCCGCATGTCTGGCGGTGGTCTGCCTCTGATCGCGCCTAGCACCGCCGGGAGCCAGGGAGTAACCGCCCCGGTACCTTCTCGCGTCCCCACTACGGGCCAGGACGCCGCCTGGACAGTGATGGTCTACCTGGATGGCGACAATAATCTGGAGGCCGATGCCCTGACCGACTTTGCGGAGATGGCCAAGGTCGGGTCGAGCGACACCATCAAGATTGTTGTCCAGCTCGACCGGGTGATGTCGCGAGAGTCGTGGGATGATACGTCGGCAGGAGACTGGGAGACCACAAAGCGTTTCCTGGTGGGGAAGAACATGCGACCCACACCAGAGAATGCGCTGGACGATCTTGGCGAGCAGAATATGGGCGACCCGACTGTGCTGGCCAATTTTGTTGAGTGGGGAGTGACGAACTATCCCGCCCAGCGTTACGCCCTGATTATCTGGGATCACGGCGGTTCGTGGCTGGGGCTTGCCAGTGATGACACCAATGACGATCAGCTAAACCTGCCAGAGCTAAGCTCGGCACTGGAGACAGCTCGCCAGAAGACGGGATTCGGCACCCTCGATCTGATCGGCTTCGACGCATGCATGATGGCGCAGTTGGACGTACTGATGGCGATTGAGCCCTATGGGCAAGTGGCGGTGGCCTCGGCAGAACTGGAGCCAAGCCAGGGCTGGGCCTGGGACAAGTGGCTGGGTGCCCTGGCCACAAATCCGTCTCAGGACGCGCTGACAATCGCGCCAGAGATCGTAAAAACCTACATCGAGTCGTACCAGTTTGTTGATGAAAATGACGTGACGCTTTCGGCCTTCAATCTGGGCAAACTGCCTGCGCTGACCCAGCAGGTTGACCGGCTGGCCAAAGCGATGCTTGCGGATATGAGCGGATCGTACACCGCAATCGGGCAGGCCCGCTCGTATGTGGATGTTTACGCGCCCTCGTACTCTGAGGAATTTAACGCCGTAGACCTGGGACAGTTCGCCGAGTTGCTGCCCGAGCAGGGGGCAAAGGGCGAGGTGGCGGCGGCGGCGGTGGATCTCGACAGTGCGCTGACGCAGGCCCGCATTGCCAATGGCACCGGGAGCTATCACGCAAAGGTGAGCGGCCTCTCGATCTACTTTCCGCAACTGGCCGAGTTGTACGTAGACGCCTACGAGCGCGGGTCGCCCTTGCCGCGTGCCACCAAATGGGCCGACTTTCTGAAGGGCTACCACGGGGCGGGGAATACGGCGATAACGACACCGACGATCAGCGACCTACGGATTGACCGCGCTAGCGTGAGTACCAGTGCGCCGGTAAAATTGAGCGGATCGCTCAGCGGCAGCGATATTGCCTACGTCTTTTCCTTCATCGGCATCCCCAACGCCAGCCGCGACACTGTGGATCTGATCTACGTGGACTTCATCTACCCGCCGGGGGCGGGGCCGGGCAGCGACGCACCCACATGGCCCAACGGAAAATTTGATCTGGGCCTAAGCTGGGACGCGACCAACTGGTACCTGAGCAACGGACAGGATCAGATCGAGGCGCTGCTGGGGCCGGTGAAGTACGGCAGCAGCTTCTACGGCGTGGAGGGCGTCTACACCTCGCGGGCCACCGGCGAGCAGATTGACGCCGGACTGATCTTCAGCGTGAGCGGCGATCATGGCACGCTGGCCCGAATTTGGGGCTTCCCGAAGTCTGCGGGCAAGCAAGAGGCGCAACCCTACGAGCTAAACCCCGCGCCGGGTGACACCTTCACCGCCACCACACGCAGCTACACCGACACTGGCGGCAGCCTGAAACCGGCCCGCGTGAAAGGTCAGACGATCACATTTGGCACAACACCGCTGACTGCGAGCTTTGGGCCAACTGTGAGTGGTAACTATGTGATGGGCTTCCTGGTGCGCGACATCGCCGGGAACTACAGCTATGACTACGTTGATGTGACGGTGAAGAATCCATAGCATGCGAGATTCGTGAGGTAGTGATGACCTTTGGCGATATGCTGGGAACGGCCCTAGAGAATCTTGGTCGGCGCAAGGTGCGTACCGTACTGACATCCACCGGCGTGATCGTCGGCATCCTCACAATTGTGACGATGGTGTCGCTGGGCGTGGGGGTACAGACGGAGATACGGGCGCAATTTGCGGCTCTGGGGCTAGAGAACCTGTTTGTACGACCGGGCGAGCAGGGCGAACAGAGTTTCTTCACCCGCTACGCCAGTCCGCAGCGCGATCACCCGATCACTCCAGCGGTAATCGCGGGCTGGCGACAGTTGCCGGATGTGATGGACGTAACGCCGGTGATCGAACTGACCGGGGTGGCGAGTTCGCTGGAACTACCGGGAGGCACGCTTACATTGGTCCGTATTATTGGCCCACGGATCTTCACGCCGAACCCGTTCCAGCGGGCGGCAACGGCGGTAGCGGGCACGATCACGCTTTCGGTTGATGGGCGCGGCGACATGGTACTGGGCAAAGGGGCACTGCCGAAGGGCGTAACACCAGAGGACGTGGTTGGCAAGCGGATGAACATTGTCCTGCGCAGCCCACGTGGCGAGAGCCAGCCGTTTCCCTTGACGGTGGTGGGCGTGAGCGACAGCAGCGACTCGGAGGCCCAAGTGTTGCCCGCAGACATGGCCGACATGAAATCCTGGTGGTTCAACACGCCAAACTACCTGGACGCGCAGGGCTACGATACGGCGGTGGTGCGGGCGCGTGACGTAAGCAGTGCGGCGCAACTGCTAGGCACGTTCCGCGATGCGGGCTTTCGGGTACAGTCGCTTGAGCTGATCCTCGATGCGGCAAACCGAGTCTTCGTGCTGATCAACGTGATGCTCTCGTCAATCGGCGGTCTGGCCTTGTTCGTGGCCAGCCTGGGGATCGTCAACACCATGATTATGGCGATCTACGAGCGCACGCGGGAGATCGGCACCCTGAAGGCGATTGGAGCTTCGCGGGGGGATATTCGCAACATGTTCATGATCGAGGCGGGACTGATCGGTACCCTCGGTGGGGTAGTCGGGATTATCGGTGGCTGGCTGCTTGGCATCCTGTTGAACCAGGTGATCTCCTGGTATATCCAGCAAGAGAAACTGCCCATTCAGGCAACCTTCTTCGTCACGCCGTGGTGGCTGGCCCTGGCGGCCCTGGGATTCGCGGCCCTGGTGGGCGTGGTGGCGGGGCTTTACCCCGCAGCGCGGGCCGCACGGCTCGACCCGCTGGTGGCGCTACGGTATGAGTGAACAGGGAGCATGCGGCATGGTTTGACGGTCTGTGTTACGGATGCTATGATGCCGCGCAGCCACCCCTTCTATGTCTAAAAAAGGGCAGGACTGCGTCATGGATCAAGAACAGGTTATCGCCTTCCGCGAGATTTACTGGAACATCAACCCCGCCGTTGGCCCGATTTTCCTCTACGGACTCGTGATTCTCACCAGCGTTGTGACGACCTGGGGATTCCTGCGCGACATCGCCCGCTGGCGGAAGGGTCGCCCTGAGGCACGGATTAACCAGATTCCGGCCCGCATCACCGAGTTCCTCGTCCAGCTCTTCGGTCAGAAGAAGGTGCTGCGCGACCGGCGGCCCGGCTCGATGCACGCCCTGATCTTCTTCGGCTTCGTGACTCTCTTCATCGGCACCGACGTGATCGCCGTTGAGGAAGATTTCACCGTGCCGATGATGGGCGAACATCTTGGCAAGATTCTTGTCGGCACCTTCTACCAGAGCTACGAACTGATCCTCGACACCCTCGGTTTGTTTTTTGTGGTGGGCTTGATCTGGGCGACATGGCGGCGCTACCGCACTCGCCCCGACCGGCTCGATAACCGGCGCACCGACGGCTGGGTGCTGGGCGTGCTGCTCTTCCTGGGCTGTGGCGGATTCCTGATCGAGGGTCTGCGCATCGCTAACCAGGAGATCGGCGGCGTGGCAGTCTATGGGCAGAGCTGGGCGCGCATGGCCTATGTCGGCTTTGGCCTAGCTACCATCTTTCGGGCGATTGGCCTGGGCAACGGCAGTTCCGCCGCGCTGGTGATCCACCCGCTGCTCTGGTTCACCCACGCCACGGCGACCTTCGCCTTCATCGGCACCCTGCCCTTTAGCAAGTTCCGCCACATTTTCTACACGCCGCTGAACATTTTCTTCCGCGACCTGACGCCCGTGGGTGCCCTCGACACCATCCCCGACATGGAGGCTGAGATCGAGAAGGACGAGCCGCGCCTAGGCGTGGCCACCCTGGGCGACCTGACCTGGAAGCGGCGCATGGATCTGGATGCATGTATGCGCTGCGGGCGTTGCCAGAGCGTCTGCCCAGCCCACGCCAGCGGTGCGCCGCTCTCGCCGAAATACATTATCTCGAAGCTGGCCGATCTCCAGCGATCTGAGCCGATCCACTTCAAGGATGGCTCGCTGAAGCCGTTGGCTGAACTGACACTGGTCGGGGATGCCGTGCGCGACATCGAGACCCTGCCGCTCTACGGCAATCTGTTCAGCGATCATGAATTGTGGGCCTGCACCACCTGTAACGCCTGTGTCCACGAGTGCCCAGCGATGATCGAACATGTAGACGACATTGTGGACATGCGCCGCAATCTGGCGATGATCGCCAGCGATGTGCCCCAGGGCGTCAAGCGTGTCCTTGAGGGCATCGAGCGCCAGGGTAACCCCTGGAGGCTGCCCGTCCGCGAGCGCAGCGCCTGGGCAGACGGCCTTGATGTGCCGACCATGGCCGAGAAGGAGCAGGTGGACGTCCTCTACTGGGTCGGCTGCGCACCCAGTTACGACGAGCGCTCGAAGAAAGTGGCCCGCGCCATGGTGCAGATCTTCCGGGCGGCGGGCGTAGACTTCGCTATCCTCGGCGAGGAAGAGACGTGTACCGGTGATGCGGCCCGGCGCATGGGTGAGGAGATGCTCTTCCAGGCCCAGGCCCAGCAAAACATCGAGACCATGAAGCAGTATAAGTTCAAGCAGATCGTCACCACCTGCCCGCACTGCTTCAACACGATCAAGAACGAGTACCCGCAGCTCGGCGGCGGGGCCGGCGTTGACTTCGAGATGGTTCACCACACCGACTTTATTGCTGGCCTGATCGGCGCGGGCACGATCACGCCGGTGCGACCACTCAACGAGACGGTGGCCTACCACGACCCCTGCTACATTGGGCGCTACAACGACATTTACGAGACGCCGCGCACAGCCCTGCAATCCATCCCCGGCCTGACGCTGGTAGAGGCTCCTGAGCGCAACCGTGAGCGGGCCATGTGCTGCGGTGGCGGCGGCGGGAACGTTTGGTTGGAAGGTGAGGGTGAGCGGGATGTTAACGCGATCCGGCTGGATCAACTGACCAAGAACGAGCCGACCACCTTGGCTCTCTCATGCCCGTTCTGCATGGTGATGTTCGATGACGCAGCCAAGAACTCGGGCCGTGACGAGACTCTGAAGCGGCGCGACATCGCCGAGATCGTACTCGAGTCGCTGGTACCGTGATCTGATTGCAGATTGTAGATTG
>JBAXMH010000177.1:0-10551 GCA_037134395.1 Chloroflexales bacterium | reverse complement strand
TGCATCAGCCCTGCTTGCTCCAAGGCTGCGTTGACCTGGGTACTCACGGTGCGCTGGGCAAACATGGCATCGTCACTGATGATCGCCCCGTGGAGATTAAGGCTGCGCAGGAGCTGTAGGGCGGCCACAATCTCATTTTCCTTGGTTGGCGACCGCCTCTCCCTTTCGACGCCCTCGATGTTTCGGGGGCCAGGGCATGAGCAAAGTCCTCAGGAACCCCATCGCCCGGCGACTTTAGCCCATGGTGATGCGGTGACAGGATTTTTCTCATGCCCTGTGTGTAGGCATGGAATAGAGCCAACCTGCACGACGCTGGTGCGCCGACTAGTTGAACTGCACGGCGGCAGCGACGGTGTCCATTTAGCCTCCTATGGCATCCACGCTTCTGCTGAGCGGTGACAGCACGGTTTTGATCGTTGTAAGCAGGGTGCGCAGGCTGACCGGCTTCGTCAAGTAGGCGTTCACCCCCGCTGCTAGGCAGCGCTCGCGATCCTCCGGCATCGCCAGCGCGGTCAGCGCGATGATCGGCGGAGCCGCGAACGCGGGCAGTGCCCGCAACTGCCGGGTTGCCGTCAGCCCGTCCATCACTGGCATCTGGATGTCCATCAGAATGAGATCCGGCCGCGTCTCGATAGCCCGCATGATCGCCTCCTCGCCCGTGCGCGCCACCACCACCTCGTAGCTGTGCGCCGAGAGGTACTCGCTGATCGCGCTGATCGTCGTCTCGTTATCCTCAGCTAGCAGGATGACCGTATTCTGAGCAGTCCGCTCGTGCGGCTCGGGTACCGGCTCAACCCGCGTCGGCGGCTGCGCTGGTGCCGCTGGCATCTGCAAGGGCAGAACCAGCGTCGCACGGCTACCCTGCCCCACTCCTGCGCTCTCGATCCAGACGCTGCCGCCCAGCAGGTTCACCAGGCGGCGCACCAGAGCCAGCCCTAGTCCTGTGCCCTCGTGCTGGCGGGTCAGGCTATTGTCAATCTGCGTGAAGGGCTGGAAGAGCCGCCCCAGATCCTCCGCCGCGATGCCGATGCCGGTATCCTCGACCACAAAGGTAATTTGCTCCTGCTCCGTATCAATACCCACCTCCAACCGCACATGCCCGCCCGCTGGCGTGAACTTGACCGCGTTGCCCAGCAGGTTCACTAGAATTTGCTTGAGACGCCGCGCATCAGTGTTCATTACTGAGGTCGTATTATGATAGACCAAACTGATCTGAATTTGCTTGCGTGTTGCGATTTCATTAACGAAGAGCAAGCTTGCCTCGCAGATCGTCGAGATGGCGTGCGTCTCACGGTAGATTTCCATGTGGTCGGCGTCTACTTTTGCGAGGTCGAGGATGTCATTGATCAGGGCGAGCAGGTGCTTCCCACTTGTCTCGATGTATTGCACCTGCCGACGCTGGCGCTCAGTCAGCGGGCCAGCGATTTCCTCACTCAGCAACTCCGCGAAGGAGAGGATGCCATTCAGCGGGGTGCGCAGTTCGTGGCTCATGGTGGCCAGGAACTCGTCCTTGTGCCGGAGCGCACGGCTCAAGTCTGCGTTGATGTGACTGAGAACCTCGGTGTGAGCCTGCACGGCCTGCTCAATATGCTTGCGCTGAGTAATGTCCTGGGCGGTCATAATGCCCAGGATGAATGCGCCATGCTCGTCATACACGGGCGTGCCGTTGAAGGTTATCCAGCGATCTGAATTCGGTCGATCCAGTCGCAGATATATCTCAAAGTCTGAGAACTGCTCGCCGCGTAGCACCCGGTGATGCGGCAAGGCTTCCGGCGGGAGTGCCCGGCCATCTGCGTCGAACGAGCTCACGAGCATGGGCCAGTTAAGAATATTCAGCGATGCCGTCGCATACAAACTGGTGTCATCAATGCCGCTGAGGTGCCGGGCAGCCGCGTTCATGAGGGCGATCGTGCCATCTGGGTAGAAGGCCATCACACCCTCACGCATGGTGTGTATGATTGCGTCGAGTTGCTGACGCTCATACTCCAGAGCCGCCTCGGTCTGCTTGCGCACGGTGATGTCGCGGACGATACCCTCAACCGCCTGCGGCTGGCCGGCTTCATCAGCGACCACCCAACTGTTGACCTCAAACCATCCGATGCTGCCGTCCTGCTGTTGCCAGCGCAGGGTGACGGGCTGCGGGAGATAGGGGAGGGCGATGGAGTCGGCAAACGTGACCGCATGAAGGAAAAGTCGGTCATCGGGGTGCATCAGCCGGGGGAGGGCGTGTGGATCATTGTAGAATGTCTCGCGCGAATAGCCAGTCAGTCGCTCAATCGCCGGGCTGAGATACTCCAGTTGGAGGGTCGGCTTGAGTCGGTAGCGGTAGATCACATCGTGGGCATGTTCAGCGAGCAAGCGGAATCGCTCCTCGCTGGCCTGTAGTGCTGCCTCGGTACACTTGATCTTGGACAGATCGGTGACCACAGTACTGACGCCGACGACCGCGCCGGTCGGCCCTAGGACGGGAAAAAGATTGAGCAGCCATCTGTGGTTTACGTCGTTGATCAGGCTGGGCGGGCCTTGGATTTCGAGATCGCACATCATCTCGCCGGTCGCCAGCACCTGGCGTAGCATTGGCTTTAGCCACGGGGCGAGGATGGGCAGGATATCGCCCAGGGTGCGCCCGATATGCTCCTCGGGCGTCTTTTTATTGATTGCAGCGAGGGCGGGATTGACCATCTGGTAGCGCAGATCACGATCGAGGTAGCCGACCCCGTTTGGCGTATTGGCGACAATAGTGGCGAGTATGGCGTGGGCACGGCTGTTCTCGCGGGCGATCTGGACGCTCGCAATGGCGCGCTGGACGCTCACATGCAGGCGCTCCACGAAGTGCATGTCTTTGGCCAGATACTCCTGTGCGCCGCGATAGAGCGATTCCACGGACATGGCCGTATTGCCTACATCGGAGAGCAGTACCACCGGCACATCGCTCTGGGTACGCAGGGTGGCCAGCACCTCCAGCCCATCCATATCGGGCAGGCACTGGTTGAGCAGCACACAATCGGGCATCGTGGTCTGGCATGCGGCGAGGGCGTGGTCGCCCCGATCCGCTTCGCTGAAGATGTAGGTGCCAGGGGCCGAATCGGTGAGGGAGCAACGCACGGCGATCCGGTCTTCCAGCGAGTCATCAACGATAAGGATATGCAGCATAGATATGGGTGTCTCACGTACAGCAGAAAACGAGTTATCGTACTCCAGGAGCGTCTACGGATCTGGGGTACGCGGATGAGCATTACCCGTGGAGACAATAACGATCGCTTCGTCGGCATGAGTGGGCTGTTGCATGTGATGGGGAAATTGTAGCATACTGGCTATGGGACGCTTCCAGATGATGCCAACCGGATTTGCATAGGAACACATGTCAATGAAGCCACACGAGCTGATCGCCCCGTGGAAGGGCGACAAACGTTTCACCGCGATTGCCACGCGTGCCGCCGCGCTGAAGAAGGCTGGCCAGGACGCGGACGCGATCGTGGCCAGCATCGTCGCTGAGTTTGGCGCACCGCCGAACATGCTCGGGCTGCGGGCGCAGCCGGCCCCGGCTATGGTCTTCGGGGTGGTCGGTGAAGGCACCGATGACGGCACATCAGACATCGAGCCGAGTGCCCTAGCCCAACTCCAGATGGCCCTGCGTCTGCCGATTGCCGAGAGCGGTGCCCTGATGCCCGACGCGCATCCGGGCTACGCCCTGCCCATCGGTGGCGTCTTCCGCGCCCACCGGAGTGTGGCCCCGGCCATGGTTGGGGTGGACATCGCCTGCCGCATGATGCTGACCATCTTCGCGACCCCGCCTGACGAAGTCGTGCGCCGCCGTGACGAGTTGTTCCGTATCCTCACGCAGGTGACGACCTTCGGGGTCGGGGCCGAGCGTACGTATGCGGCCGACCACGCCGTTCTGGACGACCCTCGTTGGGGGGCGACCCGCCAGTTGCGCGGGCTGCGCCCGAAGGCCGCGCAGCAGTTGGGGACATCAGGCGGAGGCAACCACTTCGTCGAGATCGTGATAGGCGAGCGTCTCCAGGATCTGCTGCCCGGCGCACCCGCGCACTTTGCCGGTCTGCTCACCCACAGCGGCTCGCGGGGAGTGGGCTACGCGGTGGCCACCCACTACATGCGCGTGGCCGCACAGGAGACGGCACGCATCGCCAAGGTGCCGCGCTTCTACGAGTGGCTCGACACGGACAGTGAGGCGGGTCAGGAGTACTGGACGGCGATGGAGCTGTGCGGAGCTTTCGCTAGCGCCAACCACCATGTCATTCACGACCTGTTCGCCCGCCGCAGCAGATTACCGATCGCCACACAGGTTGAGAATCACCACAACTTTGCCTGGCGCACGGGCGATCTGATCACCCATCGTAAGGGAGCGACCCCGGCGGAGGCGGGTGTGCTGGGCCTGATACCGGGGAGCATGGGGACGAACTCGTATGTGGTGGTGGGCATGGGCAACGCGGACTCCCTGATGAGTACCTCGCACGGTGCGGGACGGCGCGGATCACGCACGTGGGCGAAGAACACCATCGCTGTCGGCGAGGTGCGGCGCATGCTGGCCGGGCAGGATATTCTGGTCGAGGGACTCTCCGTGGATGAGTCACCCTTCGCCTACAAGGACATCGAGCGGGTGATGGCGATCCAGGAGGATGCGGGCCTGCTGGAGCGGGTCGCACGCATGCGCCCAATCGCCGTCCGTATGGCCGGCGAACCGGGCGAGGATTAGGGACGTTCTCTCGGGTAATAGAATCTCCAGACAGTGAACCCGTATGTTAGATCGACCACCCCTGTTGAGCAATCCAGGCGAAAGAAAGCGCCACAAAGGCAATCCAGATCGTGACAATAATCGCAGCCCCTATCCAGCTCCGTGGCTGATGTCCACCACCCTCCGATGCCGCCCTCCGATGTTCTTCGAGTACGTCTGGCGGGATCAGGCATATGGCAAGTGCAATCCCAAGTGGGACGAGAATAACGTCATCCAGATATCCGAGTACGGGAATAAAGTCTGGTATCAAGTCGATAGGGCTAAGCGCGTAAGCGGCCACGCTCGCTGCGACGACCTTTGCGTACCAGGGGACACGCGGGTCTTGAGCAGAACGTGAGAGTGCCACCACATCTCGTTTGAGGGTGCGTGCCCATTGGCGGAGCCGGTGCAATAGGTTCAAGTTTTCCGCCTCCTCGCATAGGGAGCGGGCACAATAGTAACGCCCGCATCAGGCCCTTGACTATCGCCGACCCGCTGAGCTGTATCTGCGGCAGGTTGCCTAGAATTCGGATCCGTTTTCTTTTTTTCGGTGGGGTGACAGGAAGCAACCCTACGGAAAACTGGCCCAAAGATTGTGATTGACAAGGGGTTCACCATACTATACGAACACCGTACGAACGACTCGCACGCGTAACATAGGGACTGATATGTTACACGTGCCATATATTCGACATAACGATTGCGGCGATGCGTGTGGTACCAGATGTCGCCCATGGCCATAACTTTGTGCGCTGCGCGTTGTTCTAACCATGCAGCGGTGTGTTCATGGGCCGCTGTGTTCGTATGCTCGAACCTGAGGTACTGTGTCAGACGAAGCACTGGTTGTCCGCCTGAAAAATCGTGATGAAGATGCCTACAAGCAGTTCCAGTTTCGGGCGCTGCACTCGCTGGAGCGCCTGATAGGACAGCGGATACGATATGAATGAGGCGGTTACTGACATTTTTGATCGCTGCCTAGCGCAGCTCGCAACTGGCGCGACAGTGGAGGAGTGCCTCGTGGCTCACCCCAAAGAACGCGCCGCTCTGGAGCCGCTGCCGCGCGTGGCAACACACCTCCAGGTACTGCCGCGCCCGGATCCACTCTCGACGGCGGCTCAGGCGGCGCTCGCTACCCGCGTGCTGGCGCAGGTGAGCAGTACACCGATGGCTGCCCGTCCACCGCTGTCGCGGCCGAGAGCAGCCGGGAGGATGGAGCCGAGCGCCTGGCTGGCCGGGGCCTTGCGCACCCTGGGCTACCACGGCCCACTCGCCCAACCCTGGCTGCGGCGTGCGGCCACCGCCCTCGCGCTGGTACTGGCCCTCGTCCTGGCATTTATGGTGTATGTGGCAGCACGTGCCATCTTCCCCGATCCGTCGGCCGCTCTAGCCCCGGCGACAACCTTCAGTCTGGCGGGGATGATCGATTCGGTTCACGCGGATGCCCTTGTGGTCGCTGGGATCACAGTCGATCTCGGCCCACAGACGGTGATCACGGGTACACCGGGTGTAGGTGCGAGCGTCCATGTGCACGGGCAGATCCGCGACGATGGCACCCTGATGGCCGAATCGGTCGTAGTTAATGCCCCCGCCGTCGGCGCGAGTCCGGTCGCCACAGCGACCGCGCAGTCCACGGTTGGTGCAGCAAGCGCGCCAGCACTGCCGACGGCGGGCCCGACCAACAGACCCGAACCGACTGCTGCGCCCGCGCCGGCGAGCGACCTGTGGACGCAGCTGCGCCAGTTGCTTGAGGCAGGGCAGGCCGATGGGCGGGCGGGGAGGGCAGGCCACGAGTTCTTCACCCAGATGCGCGCCGCCGAACAAACCTATGAGAAAGGGGATGGGGAGAAAGCCGGCAACCAATTGCGCGACTTGTACCAGAAGCTGCGTGAGAATGTCAAGGATAACAAGACCAACCCCGGCTTTGCTCAAGAGGCCCAGGCGCTGATCGCCGCGATCGGTGAGACCTATCATCTGAGTACTGTGCCCGACCAGGAGGGCGGCGGCAACAGCGGCGGCAATGGCAACGGCAACGGCAAGGATGACAAGAAGGATAAAGAGAAGGAGAAGGTGAATTAGCACAACTCATTAAACCGCTCGTCATAACTATCGTATCACGGAGGCACCCATGTTCTGGCTGATATTCCTCGCCCTCATGCTCCTCATCCCCACGCTGGCAGGCGTGTATACCTGGCGTGAACTGCGCCAGGATCTGGTTCTCGCGGTTAACACGGCTCCGTCATCTCAGTACGAACGAAGCTCCAACGTCCTCTCCCTACCAGGGAGCCCACGCTTGTGACGGCGCCGAGCCTGATCGGGACGACGCTGGGTGGTTACGAGGTGCAGGCACTGCTGGGAAGCGGCGGAATGGCCACGGTCTACCGTGGCCTCGACGGCGACCTGCAGCGCCCCGTGGCGATCAAGGTGCTGGCACCGCACGCCGCCGCGCTGCCCGGCTTCACCGAGCGCTTCCGTCAGGAGGCCCGGCTGGTTGCCAACCTGCGCCACCCCAACATTGTCCAAGTCTACGCCTTTGGCGAGGAGCGCGGCCTGACCTATATGGTTCAGGAGCTGTTGCCCGGTCCGACTCTTGAGGAGTATATGGCTGACGCGGCGCAGCAAGGTCGCCGCCTAAGCCAAGACGAGATCACGCAAATCATCTCCCAGCTCGCCGCTGCCCTGGACGCCGCCCACGCCGCAGGAGTGATCCACCGCGACGTCAAGCCGGCGAACGCACTCTGGAACGCCGACGGTGCCCTGGCGCTCACTGACTTCGGTATCGCCAAAGACACCATAGCCGCGATCTCCCAGACCCAGACCGGGATGGTGATGGGCACGCCTGCCTATATGGCACCCGAGCAGGGGCAGGGGTTTCCGCTCTCCCCCGCGAGTGACGTCTACGCCCTCGGCGTAGTGCTTTACGAGATGCTCGCCGGCAAAGTGCCCTTTGTCGGCCCAACCCCGCAGGCCGTGGTGCTCCAGCATATCCAGAACCCGCCGCCGTCGCTAGGCGGCATCCGCCCGGATCTACCCCCAGCCATCGAGACCGTGGTGCAACGCGCCCTAGCCAAAGACCCGCAGGCACGCTTCGCGAGCGCGGGCGCGCTCGCCGCAGCGCTCCAGCAGGCATGGGCATCGCCGCTATCTGTATCGGTACACGAGCAGCCCACGCGAGTCTGGGTGCCGCCTGCCGGGGCTGGGTATGCGGCGCCTGCAGCACCCACGACACCGACGGCAATACTGGTAGGTCAGGGGCAACCAGCACCGCTGGCCGCGCCCCCTATGGCGCCCCCTATGGCGGTGCCACGGCGCACGGCGCATCTTCTGCCCATCCTTGGCGCACTGCTCCTGCTCGCCTTCTTGGTCGGGGGGGGCTTAGCGCTACGTGGCGACCCGACGGTAATCATGCTGCCCTCAGTGGTCGTGGTCCATGCCACGCCGCTGCCTACGGCGGAGGCTGAGACAAGCGCTGCGGTGCCGACCGCTGATGCGCCCGTCACACCTATCGGTCAGGTGCGTGCCCTGCTTGCCAGTGCGGACGCCGGGCCGGAGAGTTCCGCGCTACTTGGGGTTCTGGTTCAGGTTCAGCAATCCATTGACCAGAGCGACCCCGCCGGAGCCACCACACATCTCGCCGAGCTCCAGCGCAACCTGCTGGCCGCAGCCCGCGCCGGGACGCTGCGGCCCGCTCTGCTACGCCAGACCCTTAGCGGTATTGACGCCATCGCTGACGAGCATGGGCTCTCCTTGCCGCTCACGGTCAGCGCGGACTAAGCCAACCGTAGAAATGCGGCGTGCATCAGCGATGCCATTAGGTTCCGGCGTCGGAGGAGGCCGACGCCCAGCCGTAGGCTCCGCAGGCGCGACTGAAGTCGCCAGCCGGGGGAATTCGCGGTGTCGCGCCTTAGCGTGGGTCACGGATACTGCGCAGTGCGCCGATACCGACGAGCAGGATGCCCAACGCCCCGCTGATCACCATAACCTCGCCAAGCACATGTAGCCAGCCATCGAGTTGCGCATGCAGCAGCAGTGCGCCACCGATGATCAGCGCGGCGACCGCGATTGTATTGGTGAGTCGCTCAAGATTATTGCTGACGCGCTCGCCCAGCGCCTCCAAGGCCGGGGTTTGCATACGACCCAGATTGCCTTCGGCCATCCGCCGAAGAACACGTCGCGTGTCACCGGGCGCATTGCGGATCAGTCGCTCTAGCTCGTGGACGAGCGTGGTAGTCTTCCGTTCTGCCCGCTCCTGCGAGAAGTGCTGCGCGCTCAGGCGTGCGATCTCTTCACGAAATGATTCCATGTAGTCGTAGTGCGGGGCGAGTTGGCGCAACAGCGATTCCAGGATGACAAACGTACGTGTCAGGAGGAAGAACTCACCGGGGTTGTGAACCCCGTTCCGGCTGCCGACACGCAGGAGCGAGTCGAACGCATCCCCGATGGAGACATTCGCCAGATCGCTTCTGCGGATCTCATAGAGTACAGCCTTGATGTCCACCAACAGCGCCGCCTGGTTGACGGATTCGCTCGCCGGTGCCATTTCCAGATATGCCTCTACGACCGCTCGTGCATCGGCCTTGATGATCGCATCGAGCAACAGAATCAGCGACTCGCGCATTGCCTCATCAAGCTCGCCGGTCATCCCGAAATCGAGCAAGGAGAGCCGCCCGTCGGGCAGCACGAAGACATTGCCGGGATGCGGGTCAGCGTGAAACAGACCCTCTTCAAAGATGGTTTGCAGCATCAGCCGCACTAGGGTGGTGATTGACTGCGGGATGACCTCTGGATGCAGCTTGGCGTAGAGATCGACTCGTTCGCCGGACGAAAACTCCATCGTGAGTACAGTGCGGCTCGAATACTCCGCCACGATATTGGGAATCCAGAGGTCGGGCATGTCGGCCAGCGCGGAGCGGAAAAGGATGATCGAGTGTGCTTCACGACGGAAGTCCGTCTCTCGTTTCAGGCTTTTGCCGAACTCATAGACCATCACCGGGAGGTCAAGGGCACGGAGATGCGGGAAGAGCCGCTCTCCCAGCGATACGAGGTAGCTCAGCGTGGCCATGTCCGTGGCGATCATGGCGTCAAGGTTGGGCCGCTGTACCTTCACCACCACATGCCGCCCGTTCTGCATGGTCGCCTCGTGAACTTGGGCGATGGTGGCAGCGGCGAGCGGCGTGGTGCTAAACGACGAGAACAGATGCTTTAACGAGGCTCCCAGCTCGCCCTCGATCACCGCACGCACGACGTCAATCCCCAGCGCAGGCAGTTGGTCGTGCAGTTGCTCCAGCTCTTCGATATAGGCCGTTGGCAGCAGGTCGCGCCGCATCGCGAGTACCTGGCCAAATTTCAAGAAGGCGAGCCCCAATTCCTCGAAGGTTTCCCGTACCTCCCTGGGCGGCGGCCAATCGTGTCTGCCAATCAGGGCACCCAGAAGCTTGCGCCGGGCGAGCACGCGCAGGATCTGGATAATCCGTGGCGTCGCTTGCAGCACGCTGATGTTCTTTGGGTCAATCATTCCGGTTCACCCTTTTGGCGTCGTCATCTCACGATAGCTCGGACACAGACCACCCCATGAAATCCCCTCTATGTAAACACCACGCTGCGGTGTTGCGCTAGTGCGCAACACCGCAGCGTGGTATGTGATTATCCCTGGCTATTTGTTGATGTTCTGACGAGCCTTGCCCTTCCGGGCTTCCACCTTGCCTTCCGCCTGTAGATGATCGTCGCCCGTCAGGGTGCCGACGGCGTGTTTGGTCTCGCCCGTGAGTTCCTCGCCCGCGCCCTTGACCCGCTCCTGCGCCTTCGCGAGTTCCTGGCGG
>JBAXMH010000176.1:0-10556 GCA_037134395.1 Chloroflexales bacterium | reverse complement strand
ACCCTGCTGCGCTGCCTCAACGGGCTGGTGCCGCACTTCAGCGGTGGCGAGATTGCCGGAACGGTGCGAGTTTTCGGCCACGATCCGCTGACCCTCGGGCCACGGGTGATGAGCCGCCACGTCGGGATGGTTTTCCAAAACCCAGAGGCGCAGTTTGTGCTTGATCGGGTTGAGGACGAGATCGCCTTCGCCCTTGAACATATCGGCCTGCCGCGTGAGGCGATGCGGCTGCGGGTTGAAGAGGCGCTCGACCTGTTGGATCTGGCTCGCCTGCGCGACCGCGAGCTGCGCACGCTTTCAGGTGGCGAACGCCAGCGGGTAGCGATTGCGGCAGCCCTGGCCCTGCGCCCGTCGGTGCTGGCGCTCGATGAGCCAACCAGCCAGCTTGATCCACAGTCGGCGGAAGATGTCCTCCAGGCGCTCGTGCGGCTCAACAGCGATCTCGGCTTAACCGTCGTGCTTGTCGAGCATCGCGTCGAGCGCGTGTTACCCTTCGCCGATCAGGTCATCGCCCTGGATGCGGTGGGCGGGGCGATCACTGGCCCACCGCGCACCGTGCTGGCCCAGGTACGAGACTGCCCGCCGGTGGTCGCGGTCGCCCGATCCTACGGCTGGAGTCCGCTTCCGCTCAGTGTGAAGGAAGCTCGACCCTTTGCCGCAGCTATCGTCCCGGTGCGCCGGGATACGCCGCCCGCCAATGTGGTGCGTTCCGACCCGCCCTACCTGGAGGTGACCGACCTAGAGGCGGGATACGGCACCGCGCCGGTGCTAACCGGCGTGAGCCTCGCCGTCTGGCCAGGAGAGATCGCCGTGCTGATGGGCCGCAACGGCGTCGGCAAAAGCACCCTGCTCCGCTGCATCGTCGGGCTGCTGCGCCAGCGCCGTGGCAATGTGCGGGTTGCAGGGCGCACGACCACGGGGCGCAGCGTGGCGGCAATCTGCCAAGAGATCGCCTGTCTGCCCCAAGAATCCGACAGCCTGCTCTTCGCCGAGAGCGTCGCCGAGGAACTGCGCGTCACCCTGCGCAACCACGGCCAGGCCGAGGTCGGCCAAGTAGACGACCTGCTCGGGCGACTAGGTCTAGCGGCGATGGCCGGACGCTACCCGCGAGACCTGAGCGTCGGCGAGCGCCAGCGGGTTGCCCTCGGCGCGATCACTGTCACCCGGCCCGGCGGGCTGCTGCTTGATGAGCCAACCCGTGGACTCGACTACGGGGCCAAGGCCGATCTTGCCGCGCTGCTGCACCAGTGGCGGGATGCGGGCACGGCCATTCTGCTCATCACCCACGATGTCGAATTTGTAGCGACAGTCGCGGATCGGGTGCTGATGCTGGGCCGTGGCGGGCTGGTCGCCCAGGGGACACCGCAGGCCGTACTCAGCACCTCGCCCCTCTTCGCGCCCCAGGTCGCACGCATCTTCCCCGGCAGCGGCTGGCTCACCGCCGCCGACGCCCTTGCAGGGCGCGGCAATGGCGGATAAGGGTACCACCCGACCCCCACCCCCAGCCCCTCCCCCATGCGGGGGGAGGGGAGCCGGACAGCTTTCTAGTGCGGAATACCCCCTCTCCCCCGGTGGGAGAGGGGGCAGGGGGAGAGGGGGAGTCAAATCGCTTCCTGCTTCCTGTCCGCCCTCAAACCATTCTAAGGAGAGGGCAGCCTAACCCCGATAGGCGGCAAGGGCACCTTCGCGGTCGGGATAGATCTTAAAGAGCGTGTCAAAGCGGCTCTTCCGGAAGATCTCAGCAATCTGTGGCTGTAGCCCGGCCAGGCGCAGATCGCCACCGAGGGGCTGCACCGACTTCAGATTCGTCAACAGCATACGCAGGGCAAGGCTGGCCACAAAGTTCACCTGGCTCATGTCGGCCAGCACCTTGCCCTTGTGGGACGTGACCGTTTTGGCGAGATTGCTCTCGATAGCGGATACACCGACCGCATCAAGGCGAGCGGGCAGTTCGATCACAAGGACGTCATCAATATGCTCTACATTCACGGGTAGAACCCCTTTCCATGCGCAGTCAGTGACGGTTTCTGAGGAGGCTTGGCCTTTTGAGCCCGTATTATAACATGCTAGATCGAGTGCCTGTTTCCCCTACACCGCCCGCGAAACTACCATCAGAGTCATATCATCGGCCTGGGGTGCTCCATCGGCGTAGGCATCCACCTGACGGATCACGAGGTTCACAAGATCCTGACTGGCATCATCTGCGCCCTCGCGTAGCACGGCGTGGAGCCGGTCATCGTTGAAGGGCTCGCCTGCCGTATTCATCGCCTCAGTGATACCATCGGTGAACAGAATGAGGCGCTCGCCGGGGGCGATGCGGGCGTGCTGCACCACAAATTCTAAGCTGGACATGATCCCGATGGGCAGTATGCCCTCCTGAAGCTCGCGGATGTCCTGGCCAGAACTATCAATCTGGAGCGGTGGGTTGTGTCCGGCATTCACATAGACGAGTGTGCCGTTGCTCGGGTTAAGTACCGCGTAGAAGAGCGTGATGAACATGTTGCTCTCGGCATGCTCGCGGCAAATATAGTCATTCACGAGCCAGAGGGCGCCGGTGAGAATACTTTCAGCGTCGTGTGCCATGCCGCCCTGGAAGATCCAGGGAGCCAAGGATGCGGCGCGCAAAAGCGAGCGGCTCAGGGCCACAAAGAGGGCTGCCGTGACACCTTTGCCGCACGCGTCGGCCACCACCAGTCCCAGGCGGCCATCACTCAGCTCAATACAGTCGTAGAAGTCACCGCCGACGGCCTGCGCGCCACGGCTGTACGCACTCACCTGCCAGCCGACGGGCTGGGCCAGGGTGCGCGGCAGGAAAGATTCCTGAATCTGCCGGGCGACCGCCATCTCCTGCTCGATCCGGTTCAGCCGGATCAGCTCGGACTGGGCGGCCTTGAGTTGCTGGTACGCCTTGAGCAGTTCGGCGTTCTTACGCTCCAGATCGCCGATCATGCGCTGGTTGGTATTGCGCACGCGGGTGGTACTATTGCGCAACATATTCATCGCCAGTTCAGGATTTGAGCCGATGAGAATCTTAAAGTCGGCCTCGGTGATCACCACCAGGTAGCTGGCCTCGACCGCACGCACCATAGCCGAGCGCGGGCTGCGATCAATCAGGGCCATCTCGCCAATCATCTGGCCGGCATCGTAGACCTCTAGGCGATGCTCGGTACCGTTGACGAAGGTGAGAACCTCCATCGCGCCACTGATGATAACAAAGCAGTCGTAGCTGGAGTCGCCTTGGTTAAAGAGAATCTCACCGGCTGCGAGATACCGTTGCCCAAGGTGGGTGGCCATATGGTCGAGGATGTTTGCGTCGAGGTGCGCGAACCAGGACACCTCGCGCAGCAGGTCTTGCAGCATTTCACTGCCCTTTTATCACAATGAGTTCATTCCACCCACTGATGTCATCGTGTTCGTATGAGAGATCGTCTGCGAATTCGCGGACGAAATAGAGTCCCAGCCCTCCGATCATACGAGATGCCGGGTCGGCGGCGCTCAAATCGGGGTCAGGCTGATCACGCGGATCGAAGGGATCTCCCCGGTCGCGGATGCTCACCCGTAGTGTCCCCTGATCACACGAGCAGACCAGTTGGATGACATCGCGGTTGGCATCGGTGTAGCCATACTTCACAATGTTGGTCGCGATCTCCTCGATCACCAGACGCATCAGGTAGCTCTGGTCTGCTGTCAGGGGCAGACATGCCTCCACACTATCGGTGAAGGTCATCAGCGTCGTAATGCTGTTCCAGTCTGCGTGTACTTCAATCGACTGCTGCATCGGCATTCCCGACAATAGGCGACAGGGAACAGGAGATAGGTGTTCGCTGCGTGTGCCCTCATCATAACACGCTGTACAAGTAACTGCGGGGCTGGTGCAAAATCGCTCGCGACTGAAGTCGCAGCGCCGGGGCCGATGGCCGACCGACCGCCTGCGCGGGCGGTTCCGGCGTCGGCCTGCGCCGACGCCGGAACCGCCCGGCGCGACTTCAGTCGCTCGCCGGGGAGGTGGTATACTTAACCGCAATGTCGACCACCGATGATCTCCGGAGCATTCCGCTCCTCGCCAGCCTAGACACGCCAACGCTGGCCGATACCGCTCGCCGCGTGCGCCACTGTAACTTCCGCCCTGGCCAGCATATTCTGATCGAGGGTGAACAAGCGCCAGGGCTCTTCTTTGTGCTGCGTGGGAGGGTACGTCTCTCGCGTACCGCCGCCGACGGGCGCGAGCAGGTGCTGGCTATGATCGGCCCCGGCGAACCGTTCGACCCCGCGCCCCTCTTTGACGATGGCCCCAACCCCAGCAGCGCCCGCGCCATGAGTCCGGTGACATGTTTGCTGCTCTCACGTGAGGATCTCCTGGCCCTGATCAGCCGACATCCTGGCCTTGCCCTCTCAATGCTCAGTTCTATGGCCGGGCAGTTGCGCGATCTTGTGGGTCTGGTCGAAGATCTCGCCTTTCGCACCGTACGCGCTCGCATGGCTCGGCATCTCCTCGCCGAGGCTCCCGGCGGTGCCGCCGATCTTACCCAGCAGGAACTGGCCGAGCGCGCTGGTACCGTGCGCGAGATCGCCGGTCGTGCCCTGCGCCGCCTTGCTCAAGAGGGTCTGGTGCGCCTTGAGCGCGGGCGAGTCATCGTTCTCGACCCCACTGGCCTCGCCCATGTGATTGAGGAGTAGGGATGGTTCACAACCGCCCTGACATCTGCCAAGGAATATATGCGATTCCTTGTAGTTTTGGGACTTTAGTGGTAGACAAACAGTTTAAATGTCAGTAGTCTGTGCCTGAACCACGGCGACATGTTCTCGCCGAGTCAATCCTGTTTTTCGTGCAGAAGCGTTAAGGAGAAGAGTTGCTATGCCGTACGTTGTTGCTGAGCCATGTGTTGGGACGAAAGATTCTGCCTGCGTCGCCGTCTGTCCGGTAGACTGTATTTACGAGGGCGAGGATCAGTACTACATCAACCCCGATGAGTGCATTGATTGCGGAGCCTGCGAGCCTGAGTGCCCCGTAGAGGCAATTTTCGCTGATGACTCTGTTCCTGCACAGTGGGCATCCTTCACCGAGAAGAACCGTCTTTTCTTCGGTGCGTAAGACATAGGGACGCAGCACAAAAGGGGCGCGGCATGCCGCGCCCCTTTTGTGCTGCGTCCCTATTGCATCCCCGCGTAATCCTCGGGCGTATCCATATCGGAGACCACTGCTGGGTCGTCTATCGCGATCTTGCGCACGTCCCCCGCATGACGGGCGAGAACCTCCCGTGCGCCCACATCCCCTTCCAGTAAACGCAGTTCATCGAAGATCGCCCGTGTCAGCAGTACCGGGTTGCCACACCGCCCCCGGTAGTGCGGAATGATCGCGAGGGCGTCGGGGTCAGCAGCATGAGCTGAGATCATCCCGTCAATCAAGGTCGGTGAGACGAGGGGCTGATCAACTAACAGCACAAGGGCAGATCGCGCTGCGGCGGGAAGTGCGCCCAGCCCGACACGTAGAGAGCTGGCCTGCCCACTGGCATAGTTGGCATTCTGCACGATCATCACCGGGCCAGCAAGCCCGACAAGAGCCGCCCGCACCGATTCAGCCTCCGCACCTACCACCACCACCAGACCGGTCATCAGTCGGCTTGTGAGCGCCTGCTCCGCCACATAACGTACCAAAGGTTGCCCACGCCATGTAAGCAACTGCTTTGCCTGCCCCATGCGTGACGATCTACCTGCTGCTAACAGAATTGCATATGTCATTGTGGTGAGATGTTAACTACAAATCTTCTCGAAGTGAATGTGAGTTTAAGACTACCCTCTCTATCGTACGAGCAACGTTCACTCACGTCCATAGTACTTCTGTCGTGATCTGCGAGGTGACTAACGACGGATGACGGTAGGGCGCATGTGCTACAATCATCGTGCATCCTGATGCCACATCTCGACGTCATAGTCGTCAACAGTATCTATAAATTATGCCCGAAGGAGGTATACCTCATGGGATTTCTTGATCAGATCGGCAAGACGCTTACGCAAGGTGTTGATCGTGCAAAATTTGAGGCCGAGAAATTTCAGAAGACAACACGACTACAAGGCGAAGTGAACGAGTTCCGGCATCAGCTTGATGCCAAACTGATGGAACTTGGACAGCGTGCGTACGACCTCCAACGCGCTGGGCAAATCAGTGCGCCCTCGATCAGCGAAATGGCGTCGGCGATTGATCAGTTGCGGGCAACAGTGGTGGCGAAGGAAGAGGAGCTAAAGCTCGCGCAGAGTGACGTATTCGTTGAGCCAACACCGTCATCCCACGCACCGTCGCAGTCGGTGCCGGTTACATACGAGATGCCGAGTGCCGTACCAACTCAAGCCAGCACGACGAAGGCGTGTGCGGGCTGTGGGTTTCAGATGCCCGCCACAGCGATGTTTTGCCCCAGTTGTGGCACTCGCACTGCCTAAGTACGCCTTGTAGAATGACGAGAGGGTGCCAGCGAAGCTGGCACCCTCTTGTGATGTATGGCACAGATTCTAGTTTTGCAGGGGCTTTATGGCGACCATCAGATTGTTGCTGATTACCTCCTGTGGTGTGCGGGCCGTACGAATCCCGACCATGCTAATACCGAGTTGGGTCATCGTTGTAGCCACCGAGGCCGAGATTCCCGTGATTGTCACCTCACAGCCGAGCAGTCGCACCGCCTGAATCGTGCGCAGGATGGCATGGGCAATGGTCGTATCCACTGTGGGTACCCCGGCGATGTCAATGATGACCATACGAGTATCCTGCATGCTCACCTCACTCAACAGACGGCGGGTTAGCGCCTCGGCACGTCGGTTATCGAGGTGACCGACAACTGGGGCCAGCAATACCCCATCGGCCAGCGAGACCGTCTGTGTCTCTAGGGTGGTCACCAGTTCAAGCAGGCGCTGCTGTTCCTCATTTCGTGTGGCCAACTCCGCAGCCTTCTGGGAAAGCTCATGCGCCTGGGCCTCGGTGCGGATGAGAGCCTGACGTGCGGAGTCGGCGCTCTCCTGCGCATCGCGCTGGGCCGTGTCGGTGACCATGCGGGCGAGCAGCATGCCACCCACTGACATGGCGTAGATCAGAATTGAAAGCGGGGCGACGTAGATACCTTGGCCACCCGCACGCACGATCAGCATGACGAGCAGGCTCAGGGCGCTGCCCGCAATCCAGAGTGGGCCACCGATGATCATGGCAAACACGGGCGGCAGGAATGCAGAGGTGGTGAACTGTTCGGTAAGGTAGACACCGTTCGTTGTCCCGCCAATCAACAGCGTGATGAAGATCAGCGTGATATAGCGCGCCATTGACCAGCCCCGCCAGTAGGCGAAGAGCAATGCCACCAGCACCACCACGCCGATGATGATACTGACGAGCGAGATAGTCTGATCAGGTACGACCACTTGGTAAATCAGAGAGATGATCGCGCCAATGGCTGAAATGGTGAGTAGTGCGAGGACAACCTGTCGCTGTGAAACCCTCATAATTCCTCGTGTTGCGGATGCATCCTCGCGCCACATGCGACGCCAATGGACTAACGTAAAAATAGCCGATAGCCGATAGCCGATAGCCGTGACCATTTTGATGGGAGGTTGTGCTCCCCGCGTATGGATGGCTGATATGATACACGATCTCACCGCCTGCCCCGCTCTGCCAATTCGGCAAAGAGCGCATCATAGCGTGGGGTGATCATCGGCCAGCCGTAGGGGGCAGCCACCGCTCGCCAGATGTCGCGGTTGGCTCCGGCGCGGGCAAGCGCGCCCCGGAGCAGGCTAACCATGCCTGTCGCATTGTCGTAGAGATGATCAGCGTGGCGGGCAGGCGGGATGAGATGGGGGTAGTTGAGGCGGCGAGGCAGGATGGGCGCACAGCCGCAGGCCATCGCCTCGACCACGCCAATGCCGAAAAATTCCTGGATGGCAGTACTGACCACAAGAGCGGATCGGCGCAGCAGGCGGGCGTACTCGGTGTGGTCGGCGGCATAGCCCCAGTGGACGGTATGTGCGGCCCAGCGTTCACGGACGGCGGCAAAAGTTGGGGCGTTGGGGTCAATATGTTCACCAGCAACAATCAGCCGAAAGCGGGCACCATGCGACTCCAGGGCGTCCAGACCAGCGAAGAATGCCTCGGGCTGCTTATCGTACTCCCAGCGTGAGTTCCAGAGGATGATCGGCGGGCCATCGTCGGGCTCGGGTGGCCCCTTTAGCCGCTCTAGATCAACGCCGGGCGGCAGCACGTGGGATTTCTCAGCGATCTCGTGCACCATCTGGAGTTCCTGGTAGTCGTGGTAGCGCCCAAGCAGTGTGGGCAGGGCAGCAAGAAACGTCTCCCGGTGGAAATCTGAGTTAAAGATCACCGCATCGGCGCAGAGGGCCGAGGTGTAGTTGATCCAGGCGAGGCTCATGTCGCGCTGACGTCCGGGCGGCAGCGGGTAGGTAAGCTGGTTCTCGTGAAAGTAGACGGCGGCGGGGATACCGGCGAGAGTGTCGGCGCTGAGAGCGCGGAAGGTGGCGAGGTCGAGCATGTCACTGGCGACGATCAGATCGGGGCGCAGATGAGCCGCACGGGCCATGCGGGCGAGGCTCACCGCTCCACCACGCATCCGCCAGCGCCAGCCGCCCGCAATCGGCAGGCTGAGCAGCGTTACCCGGTGACAGCTGCGGGCGGCGTAGCCATCTGCCACCGCCGCGTGCGACCCGCCGTGGAAGGGGTCGAGCCAGAGGACGTGCATTGATGATCCCTAGTTGCCATAATTGCGCAGTGATTGTACCATTCCCCTCAGAAACTATCCGAAAAGGTCACATATCCCGCGATTCCCCCACCCCAGCCCTCCCCCGATGGGGGAGGGAGTCGACTCCTCCCCCCATCGGGGGGAGGTTGGGAGGGGGGCAGTGATTTTTCAGACAACTTCTTAAATCCGATAGCCAGAGGAGGCATTGATGAGCGATGTCGTAGACACGCAGGAGTACCAACACATTCTGGTGGAGCGCGAGGGCCGGGTGGCCTTTGTAACGATGAATCGCCCGCAGCGGCGCAACGCTCTCTCGCTTGAACATATGCAGGAGCTGCTGGCTTGTTTCAAGGAGATCGGCGAGCAGCGCGATGTGGGCGCAGTGGTGCTACGCGGCAATGGTCCGGCCTTCTGCGCCGGCCACGATCTGAGCGAGATGACCGGTCAGGAACCGGAGTTCTACCGCCACCTGTTCGAGGTCTGCACAGTACTGATGGAGACGATCCAGTCTATCCCACAGCCGGTGATCGCCCAGGTGCATGGGGTGGCCACAGCGGCGGGCTGCCAGTTGGCGGCAACCTGCGATCTGGTGGTGGCGGCCTCAAGTGCGCGTTTCGCCACGCCGGGGGTGAAGATCGGGCTGTTCTGCTCAACGCCGATGGTGGCTCTGAGCCGGGCGGTACCAGCCAAGCTGGCGATGGAGATGCTGCTCACGGGCGAACTGATCTCGGCCCAGGCGATGCACGCGGCGGGTCTGGTGAATCGGGTAGTGTCTGCAGATGCCCTTGCGTCGGCCACACGCGCCCTGGCCGAGCAGATCGCCACCGCCAGCCCCACGGTGGTGGGCTTGGGCAAGCAGGCGTTCTACCGCCAACTGAATATGCCGCAGCACGAGGCGTATGCCTACACCCGAGAGGTGATGGCCGCAAACGCCAGCCTCGCCGATGCGCAGGAGGGGATCTGCGCCTTTTTGGAGAAGCGCCCGCCTCAGTGGACGTAGTACGTCTATCGGATCAAAAAATGCCAGCTTTGCTGGCATTTTTTGATTCACTCTTTCCTACTCGGCACGTTTAATATGTTCGATCACACCCGGCGCACCCAGGCGCAGCTCAAGGCCAAGAAGATGCTCAAGGGCGGGGCGGTAGGGATGGGGCGCGTTGAGCATGCGCTGGGCGGCCAGGTCGCAGCCGATCCAGCGCAGGTGATGGTAAGCGACCCACTCGGCAAACCCCTCGCGCAGGACGGGATCGCGCAGGAGAGGGCAACGTTCGCCCTGCCATGCGTGGGCATATTCGTGGGCCACGGTGGTGCGAAAGCCGAGCTTGGGCAGCCCGTAGAGCATGTAGATCGTGCGCAGGTGGCCGATACGCTGGTAGAGGCCCAGGGTGGTATGACCCTCGGGCGGGCTATCGCCGCCCTGCGCACGGATGCTCTCCATTGCGGGCGCATCCACCAGGCGAAAGGCGACACCAACATTCAGGCCCATGCCAAACTGGCCCACCACCGCCGACACCGTCTCGGCATAGATTTTCTTGGCCGCATCCGGGTCGTAGACGGCGGTGGCGTGACAGTCGGCGCACTGGAGCCGCCCGTCGTGCAGACGCCAGTGCTGGTCGCCCAGGGGCGCCCCGCAGGTAGCGCAGCGTGGCCGAGTGGCGATACAGGTAGGGCAATAGCGGTCGGGCCGATCAATCAGCGCGTAGTAGCCGCTGGCGAGGGATCCACCGCAACTGGCGCACGTGGTTTGGATCATAGCCGATAGCCGGTAGCCGATAGCCGATAGCTGATAGCCGATAGCCGATAGCCGATAGCCGATAGCCGATAGCCGAT
>JBAXMH010000175.1:0-10567 GCA_037134395.1 Chloroflexales bacterium | reverse complement strand
CCCCCGCTTGCGGGGGGGGAACATACGTTTCCAACCTCCCCCCGCTTGCGGGGGGATTGAGGGGGGTAATCGGCGGAAACCTTTCTGCGAGGAATAGTTGCAATTGTCGTAATAGCCGATAGCCGATATTAAAGGAATAAAGTATGCGAATTGTAGTAACTGGCTCGCTCGCGTTCGACTATATTATGGACTTTCCGGGCTACTTCAAAGATCACCTGCTGATGGAGAAGCAGCACATGCTCTCGGTCAGCTTTCTGGTGGACTCGATGAAGCGACTGCGCGGCGGCGTGGCCGGAAACGTAGCCTATAACCTGGCCCTGCTCGGTGAGCGCCCCCTCATGGTGGGCACGGTCGGCCAAGATTTTGGCGATTACCGGGTCTGGCTGGAGCGCCACGGCATTGATACCAGCGGGCTGGTTGAGATTGTCAACGAATTCACCGCCTCGTGCTTCATCAACACCGACCGGGCGAATAACCAGATTGTGGCCTTCTACCCCGGCGCGATGAGCCACGACCATAAGCTCTCGCTGGCAGAGCTTGGCCTGACCAGCGAGGATCTGGTGCTGATCTCGCCAACCACCCCCGAGGCGATTGAGAGCTACGCCGTTGAGTGCCAGCAGCTTGGCATCCCCTATATCTTTGATCCCGGCAAGCAGTCGCCCCGGCTGTCAGCTAGTCACATCCGAACCGGCCTGTCGGGGGCGCGGGCGTTTGTGGGCAACGACTATGAGTTTGGCATGATGGCGCGCATGCTGGAGATCAGCGAGGAAGAGCTGATCGCCAGTGTACCGCTGACCGTAGTGACTCGTGGCGAAGCCGGATCGCTGATCTACGTTGACGGGAATCTGGCGGCGACCATTCCCACCGCGCCGGTGCGTGATGTGGTGGATCCCACCGGAGCAGGCGACGCTTACCTAGCCGGACTGGCCCTGGGTATCGCTCACGAGATGCCGCTTGAGGTATCCGGACGGCTCGCAGCACTGGCAGCAGCCTATACCATTGAGGAGCGCGGCTGCCAGGAACACGCCTATGGCCGCGATGCCTTCGCCGAGCGCTATCTGGCCGCATTCGGTACGGAGTTGCCGGATGGCGCTCTGGCGGCGGAACGGATCGCATAAGAGATCTTTGGCCCCCACCCCCAGCCCCTCCCCCACATGGGGGGGAGGGGAGTCGACTCCCCCTCTCCCCGCGTGGGAGAGGGGGTTGGGGGGAGAGGGGATGCGCACATTACCGCCACCTCCGCATGTGAAAGGGGCGGGAGATCAGGCAGGCACATGGGCCCGCCTGTAAAGACGCCCATGCGGGGCGCCTCACGAGGAGATACGAGGAATGACCGTAAACTACGACATCAAGGATCTGGGACTGGCCGAGCAGGGCCGCAAGCGCATGGACTGGGCCGAGAAGGAAATGCCGGTGCTACGGCTGATCAAGGAGCGCTTTGAGAGGGAGCGTCCCCTGGCGGGCGTGCGCGTCAGCGCCTGTCTGCACGTAACCAGCGAGACCGGCAACCTGATGCGGACCCTGGCCTCTGCCGGTGCCGATGTGGTGCTGGTTGCCTCAAACCCGCTGAGTACCCAGGACGATGTGGCTGCTGCTCTGGTAGCCTTTGAGGAGATCCCGGTCTACGCGATCAAGGGCGAGAGCAATGATGTGTACTACAAGCACATCAAGGCTGGCCTGGAGCATAAGCCGCAGATCACGATGGACGACGGGGCCGACCTGGTTCACGGCGTACTCAAAGAGTACCCGGAGCTGATCGCCGATATGTACGGCTCGACCGAGGAGACCACCACCGGCGTTATTCGCCTGCGTGCAATGGCCGCCGACGGCGTGCTGACCTTCCCAGTGATCGCGGTGAACGACAGCGACACGAAGCACCTCTTCGATAATCGCTACGGCACCGGCCAGAGTACCCTGGACGGGATTATCCGCGCCACCAACATCCTGCTAGCCGGGAAGACTTTTGTGGTCGGTGGCTACGGCTACTGCTCACGCGGCATTGCCGAGCGCGCCCGTGGTCTGGGTGCCAACGTGATCGTCACCGAAGTTGACCCGGTGCGCGCCCTTGAGGCGACGATGGACGGCTACCGCGTAATGACGATGGTGCAGGCCGCCCCGCTGGGCGACTTCATCGTTACCGCTACCGGCAACAAGCACGTGATTGACGACCGCGCCTTCGCCACCATGAAGGACGGCTGCGTGGTCGCCAACAGCGGCCACTTCAACGTCGAGATTGACATCCCGACCCTAGAATCGCTGAGCGTCGAGAAGCGCCAGCCCCGCGCCTTCGTGGACCAGTACTGGCTCAAGGATGGCCGCAAGATCAACCTGCTCGGCGAGGGTCGCCTGATCAACCTGGCTAGCGCCGAAGGCCACCCCAGCGCCGTGATGGACATGAGCTTTGCCAACCAGGCTCTCGCCTCCGAGTTCCTGGTGCTCAACCACGGCAAGCTGAGCAACGGCGTCCACTCTCTGCCCAAGGATCTGGACGTGGAGATCGCCTCGCTCAAGCTCAAGGCGATGGGTATTGAGATTGACGTCCTGACCCCGGAGCAGGTCAAGTACCTGAACAGTTGGCAGGAAGGGACGTAGGGGCGCAGCAGTAGCTACGCGCTGATGGAGATTATTTCGGGGCGCAGCAGTCGCATGGCAACTGCTGCGCCCTTACACCAGAGTTAGGATGGAGGAGTACCGATAATGTCAACCACATTCACGAAGTCGCCGAAGTTCGTCTTTACCAGCGAGTCGGTGAGCGCTGGACACCCAGATAAGTTGTGCGACCAGGTGAGCGACGCGATCCTGGATGCGTTCCTCGACCACGACCCACGGGCGCGGGTTGCGGTGGAGACGGCCACCACCACCGGCCTGATCGTCGTCCTCGGCGAGGTAACCTACGCCAAAGGCTATATTCCAATTGAGGAGATCGTCCGTACGACGGTCAAGGATATTGGCTACACCGACGCCAGCTTTGGCTTTGACGCCGACACCTGCGGCGTGTTGGTGGCTATCCACGGCCAGTCGCCCGACATCGCCCAGGGCGTTGATAAGGCCCTTGAGGTACGCAGCGGCGGGATGACCGACGCTGAGGTTGACTCCGTCGGCGCTGGCGACCAGGGCATGATGTTCGGCTTTGCCTGCAACGAGACGCCCGAGTTGATGCCGGCCAGCATCGCCCTGGCCCACCGGCTGATCCGCCGGATCACTGAGTTGCGCAAGAACGGCACACTGGCCTACCTGCGCCCGGACGCCAAGAGCCAGGTGACGGTAGAGTATGCCTACGGCAAGCCGGTGCGCGTGGACACGGCCCTGATCAGCACCCAGCACTCCCCTGACGTGAGCCAGGAGCAGATCCGCGAGGATGTGATTGAGGACGTGATCCGTGCGAGCGTCCCCGCCGAGTGGCTCGACGAGAAGACGAAGTACTTCGTCAATCCGACCGGGCGCTTCGTGGTGGGTGGCCCAATGGGCGACAGCGGCCTGACCGGGCGCAAGATCATTGTGGATACCTACGGCGGCGTGGCCCGTCACGGCGGCGGCGCGTTCTCGGGCAAAGACCCAAGTAAGGTAGATCGCTCGGCCGCCTACGCAGCGCGCTGGGTGGCCAAGAACGTGGTCGCCGCTGGTCTGGCCGACCGCTTCGAGCTCCAGCTCAGCTACGCCATCGGTGTGGCCCGCCCGCTCTCGATCAGCGGCGAGACCTTTGGCACCGGCCAGGTCTCCGATGAGGTCATTGTCAAGGCGATCAACGAGGTGTTCGATCTGCGTCCCGGCGCGATCATCCGCGACCTGGGCCTGCGCCGACCAATCTACCGCCAGACGGCAGCCGGTGGCCACTTCGGTCGCACCGACATCGAACTGCCCTGGGAGCAGACCAACAAGGTCGAGGATCTGCGCCGGGCGGCTGGGCTCTAGGAGATAAGACTGCTACCTGCTTAAGAAACTGGCGCAGAGGGATATCCTCTGCGCCAGTTTTTTTATTCCCCCAAAACATCGCTGAGGGTACGCGGCTCAAACCCCGCCGCACGCAGGCGAGCGATCAATGTCGGCAGGGCACCTGTAACCGCGTTGGTGCAGTGGGCCAGGATGATCGCGCCGCGCAACTCCTCCGGCGGCAGGGCCATCACCCGCTCCACGATGTACTCGGGCGTCTTTGGCTCACCCATACCGTCGAGTACATCGAGCGTCCAGTGTACCGGTAGGTAGCCTTGATCGACCACCAGTTGGAGCGAGTGTTTGTCAGAGGCACCGTAGGGGAAGCGGAAGTAGGGGCGCAGGGTGGCCTGCGGGCCAAGGATGGCCTGGATACTAGCCTCGTTCTTGCTTAGTTCGTCTTTGATCTCCGCATCGTTTAGCTTAGTGAAGTCGGGGTGGGTGTACGAGTGGCTGGCCAGTTCGTGGCCCTCGGCTACCATACGGCGCAGCTCGTTCGGGCTACCCTCGATTAGGCTACCAACCAGGAAGAAGGTCAGGCGTACATTGGCGGCGCGCAGTTCATCGAGGATGGCAGGCACATGACCGTAGGTGTTGCCGCAATCGAGGGTGAGGGCGACCCAGGGTTTGGCGGTATTACCACGTAGCACCATGATCTCGCGCCTGGAGAGGCTGTGAGTGTGGTGAGTGATCTGAGGGATGAGCAACTCGCGCCCAACCTGGGGCGTGACCTCTAGGTGGTTGTAGCTGCGCAGCAACCCTGGCTCGCTGCCCCCAGCGATAGCGATGGACTCCAGGCTGTCACCTGGCTGCACCCGGTAGGCCAGGTAGCCAGCGATGCCCTGGGTGGGCCGGGGCGTCGGAGTAGATGTGGGCCGAGGCGTCGGGGTGAATGTTGGCGCGGCGCTGGCTGTCGCCATGGGCGCGAGATGAGCGCGGTCGGCGGCGGTCGTCGTGCGTGCGCCGCAGGCGGCCAGGGCGAGCAGCAGGATGGGAAGCATGCGTTTCATCGGGTGTTTCCTTGTGTAGGGGCGAAGCATCGGCCTCTGCTTGTCTGGCGCTTATTGATATACTCTGCACGGGTTAAAGCTAGACATTCCATAAAGAGGCGTTTTACCGCATCAGTATGCAGAAAATCACCTCTTTATGAACGTCCAAGAATCAGCCGTGCAGAGTATACTCATCTGGGGCCGATGCTTCGCCCCTACAGGTGATTTGGTGACATACCTCAACCCTACCCCCAAAGCGGGTGAGCCAACTACTACCCACCAGGGTAGTTCCGGCACGCATCTAGGCGGGGTATAATCCCTCTAGAGGGGAACACTGATGCCGCGCTACTTCCTGATGCCGATTTTCCTGCTGGCCCTGCATATCTCCCTGGCCGCTGCACCGACCGCGCAGGCCGAGGATGATCTGCGTTGGCATACCTTCAGCGCGGCCAATGGGTTGGCTGGGAATATCGTCCAAGCGATCTGGGAAGACCCGGTAGGGCGAATCTGGCTTGGCTCGGAGAACGGGGTGAGCCGCTACGATGGCACGACCTGGGTGAGCTACGGAGTGGCCGATGGTCTGACTGACGATAATGTCTGGTCGATTGACGGCGATGCGCAGAGCGTCTGGTGCGCTACAAGTCGTGGGCTGAGCCGCCTGCGCGGTGGGCACTGGGAGCGATTCGGCGTGGCCGATGGTTTGCCCGGCGAGGATGTGCGGGCGGTGTTGGTCGCCCACGACACCACCGTCTGGGCGGGTACCTTCGGGCGTGGGATCGCCCGATTGTCTCCTGGTGCGCGGCACTGGGAACCAGCTCCGCTGCCGCCGGATCTGGCGCGCATTGGCGCATTTGTGCAGGCGATCTGGCAGGCTCCCGGCGGCGATCTCTGGTTTGCCACCAATGGTCTGGGTGTTCTGCGCCTGCGCGATGGCCGTTTTGAGCAGTTCAGCTTCCGCCTCGGCAGCCGCAACACGGTTTGGTCAATCACCTCGATCCCGAACGACGACGGGGTCTGGATGGGTACCTTCCAAGGACTCGCCCGTATCGGGGCTGACGACCGGGTGACGGTGCTGGATGATATCGTGCAGGATACGCCGATTTCGTCTACCGAGACCCTGGCGGTGGCTGGCGACCCATCGGGCGATCTGTGGCTGGCCACGCGCTCGCAGGGTGTGCTGCGGCGCACGGCGGGGGGTTGGCATCGGGTGGGTGCCGCCGATGGCCTTGGTCGCAACTATGTACAAACGATCTTAGCCGACCGGGAGGGTCGGATTTGGTTTGGTACACGCGGCGGCGGAGTGACCTTGGCCGACCGACGGCCTCTGCGCTCGGAGTCCCTGACGGCGACGATGACAGCCCTGGCGGTGCCCGACGATAGCCCACTGGATCTGGCTGGGCACACACTGCCATCCAGTCAGAACGACTTACATTTTCGCTTCGGGGTCGCTGTGGGCTGGCTACCGCCCGATGAATTGCGCTTCCGCTATTGGCTGGAGCGTCCTGGTGCCTCAGATTTCCGGCCACCACATGAAGTGCGTAGTGGCCCACTCTCCCCCGTAGCCGCCGAGTCCGACCCGTTGATCGACCTGCCGCCGGGCGACTATACCCTGCACGTGGTCGCACGGGTGGCGGATGTCGTCGGCCCCGAGCAGACCCTCGCGTTCCGTATTGCCAGTGCGCCACCGACCTTTATCCAGGCTGCGCCCGCTGTGGTTGCCGAGGGGCTGTCGGTGACACCAGGGCTAACGCTGCCGCAGCGTATGTTTGAGCAGGTGCGCCGGGTCGAGCTGCATCTGGACGCTCAGGACGATAGCACGCCGCAGGGGCAGATCCGCTACGAGTATCGGGTGCTGCCCGACACGATTTGGCTAGCGATTGACGGTGGGCGGGCCGCAGTAGACCTACCGGTCGGTACATCAACGGTCGAGGCGCGGGCGATTGACGCCGAGGGCAACGCCTCGCTGCCGGTACAACTGCGCGTCGTGGTGCCCGCACCGCTCTGGACAACTCTGCTCCTGGCGCTGGCGGTGCTGCTGGTGCCGAGCGCGGTCAGCGCTGTCGGCGGCGCGTTGATCTACCGGCGCTGGACGGATCGCCAAGCCCTGCTACGTGCCGTACGTGGCTACCACATTCCCTACGATGTCGGTCCACTGATTACCCTGCCTGACCGCTACATTGGGCGTGAACATGTCATTGACACCATCGTCGGTAAGATCGACCAGAATAGCTTCTACATCTACGGCGAAAAACGCATCGGCAAGACCAGCCTACTTTTTCAGGTGCAGCAGCGCCTCGCCCGCCGCGCCGACCTCCAGCCGGATCGGCCAACCCTGGCGATCTTCCGCAATATTCAGGATGTGCCCCAGGAACAGTTCTGGCTGCACCTGATGCGCGGGGTAGCTGCCGCGCTGCCGGGCGACTCGCGCCCGCCGCTGCTCTGTCTAGGTCAGCCGGTTGGATACGATGACCTCGACGCCGAACAGGATCTTGAGCAGATCGTGGGCCACGTGCGCGCAGGTGGCGCAACGCCGCTGATTGTGTTGTTGCTGGATGAAATTGATACTCTCCAGCGCTACGACCAGCCGGTGCGCCAGCGCTTCCGCGCCCTCTGCCAGCACGCCCAGGGCCAACTGCGGGTGGTGCTGGCTGGCGTGCAGCCGCCAACCGCTGAGCCGGGAGACACCAGCCCCTGGTACAATATCTTCGAGCGGGTGACGCTGGGTCCGCTGGCTGTTGCCGACGCCCTACACCTTATCCAGCACTATAACCACAATCCCTATCGCTACACGCGTACTGCGACCGAAGCCATACTGCTGGCCGGTGGGCGCAAACCCTTCGATACTCAGTGGCTCTGCTCAGAGGCAGTGCGAGCCATGCTGGCCGACCGGCGTACCACCGTGATGGAGGCTGATGTGGCGTATGCCGTGGAAGAGGTCGTATTCGCACGATCAGGCGAATATGCGGCGATCTGGCAGCAGCTCTCGCCCGCGATGCGCGAGGCTCTGCGCACTGGCGCAGACGGCATCAGCCCCTCCGCCGCTGCGCCACTGATCAGCGATGGACTCCTCACCGAAGGTGACGGTGGCTACCGACCGATCTTCCTCTGGCAACGCTGGATCAGCGCCAGTGGCTAAATACGCTTTCATCAACAATCCGCAATCCACAATCCGCAATCCGCAATCCGCAATCTCCTATGATCAGCCCCTACATCACCACAAATTGGGTCGAAGGCGCACACTTCTATGGGCGGGCTGAGCTATGTCGGGCGATCTGCTCGCCTGACTCACGCGGCGTGTATGTGGTAGGTACGCGCCGTTCCGGCAAGACCTCTCTGCTGCGTCGGGCGGCGCTCGATCTCTTCCCCCACGCAGTCTACTGTGACTTGATGCAGGCGGCGGGCATGGCCGATGGACAGACCTGTCTGGATGAGGCGCGCCTGGTGCGCCTACTGCGCCGCGAGCTTGTCCGCCTGACTGTGCGTAGCCCACAGCTTGAGGCCAGCCGACTAGCCTGGGATCGTCCGAGCGAGCAAATCTACCCCTGGCTTGAGGATGCAGCCTGGGCATGGGAGGAGATCGGCCTGAGCATAACGCTGCTCTGGGACGAGGCTGAAATGCTCCTGCGCCTGCCGAACTCATCCCTCATGTGCCTACGCGCCCTACTCCAGACCAGCCAGGGGCTGCGCTTAGTGATCTGCGCAGCTAAAGGTCTTGTTACGATCAACGACCGCTGGCGCGACGAGGGTTCGCCCTTTCTCTTCGGCTTTCGCAACTACCCGCTGCCACCCCTCGACGATCCCGCCGCCGAGGCACTCATTCGCCAGTGCGGGCAGGTGGCCGCCTCGCCCGAGGTCTCTGCTGCCATTTGCGAGGCCAGCGGCAACCATCCGTACCTGCTCCAACTGATCTGCGACCGACTCTACACGGGTGGGGCGCTGCGACGACCTGGCCCCGCTGACGTACTCGTAGACTCGGGTCTTGCCGATCTGTTCCGCATTGATGTGGCTCAGCTTTCACCCGGCGAGCGGGCCATGCTCCTGGCTGCATCCACTGGCTCTAATGAACTACCCAATCTCGCCCGCGCCGCTGGCCTAGACGATTTCCCGGCCCAGAGTCTGGCCCACGGACTGGCCCAGCTTGGCTACCTGCGCACCGCCGGCGGTCGCTGGCGTGTGGGCAACCGACTGCTTGAGCAGTGGCTACGCAGCTACGTCGAACCCGCGCCGCCCACCGTGTCAGATCGAGCCAGCCTGGAGTTAAGTAATCATCTGCCCATCATTGGTCGTCCCGCCCCGACACTTGCTGAGCCGCTTAGCGAACGCGAGTGTACCGTGCTGCGGCTGATCGCCGCCGGCCTGCGTAACGGCGAGATCGCCGCCCGCCTAGTTATCTCTGAGAATACGGTGAAAGCACACGTTAAGAGTATCTACCGTAAGCTCGACGTGGGCGACCGGGTGCAGGCGATCAATCGCGGACGGGCATTTGGTCTGCTGTAGCCGGAAGTTCGATGGAAGGGTCAAGCTCTTCCTGAAAAGACGCGGGTGGAGACGGCCACCACCACCGGCCTGATCGTTACCGTTCGTCGTGTGGGTTTCCAGCCTACCGAACGATAAGCCCGAAACCTGGCACCTGAAACCTTGTCGTGAATGTACGGCCCGGAAAACGCCGAAGGCCCCTGCCAGTGGCAGGGGCCTTCTACAAATGAGATCCGGATGTCACCGCTGGGGCGACCCTAGAGGGCCTCACCCACGGTGACACCCATACGTTTGCTTATGATCATGGGCATCACCTCCTTTGTGCCTGGATGGCATTGTTGCGGATTAGCCTACAGAGCGTACTATACTAATTTTTTTATCCAGAGTCAAGTGAGTCTTGCGACGGATTTTGAATCTAGGGCGTAGATATAGTAGGCGAGGGAGTGACGTTGGGGATAGGGGTTCCGGCAACCGGGGTGCGCAGGAGCGAGGGGATGATCAATGTTTGCCCAGGCTGGAGCGAGTTGGGGTCGGTGATTCCGTTGGCTGCCGTGAGTGACTCAACGGTGGTGCTAAATCGCTCGGCCAGACCGGTCAGCGTGTCACCAACCTGCACCGTATAGAGCGCCGCCTGCGTCGGTGAAGGGCGCACAACGCTGGCATAGGAGGTGGCCGTCGCGTCAATATCAAGTGTCGGTGCCGGAGTGATATGAAGCACTGCGGGGAGGGTGGGCAGTGTGCGCTGCGGAGGCTCAAGTGGCATACACGCATGCAGGGCTATGCTGAGTACGACAAGACCTCCAACGGAACGCACACGACAGAACGTTGAGCGATCCCCTGTAGACACGGTATCCCCCCATCGCATCATAGTGGATGACTGCACAAACCGCGATTGTAGCAGCCAGATGGAGGCATGTCAACTACTTAACCGGCATAGTTAGGGCTACGTCAAAGTCACTCGCCGGGGGGCTGAAGCCCCCGGCTCTATGGGACGAAGGCCGCCTTCGCGACCACGAGCCGAGGGCTTTAGCCCACGGCGATGATGTGATCGAAGACGTGGCTCTGAACCGATCTCAATCGCGTTTGACAAGATCACGAGTTCCGACTATACTACGCGAGTTGTGACGAGGACGGCTGCTTCGGCGGAACGCTCAAGGCCAAATGGATAGGGA
>JBAXMH010000174.1:0-10573 GCA_037134395.1 Chloroflexales bacterium | reverse complement strand
GCCCGACACTCAGCCGCCTCCCAACCTCCCCCCGATGGGGGGAGGAGCCGGACTCAAAGACAGGATTCAACGCAGCCCGACACTCAGCCGCCTCCCAACCTCCCCCCGATGGGGGGAGGAGCCGGACTCCCTCCCCCATCGGGGGAGGGCTGGGGAGGGGGAATCGCGGGATATGTGACCTTTTCAGACAGTTTCTTAGGCATTTTTCAAACCAGCTTGATAGTTTGGGTACATGCACCGCGTCCTGTTGCGGCAAATCTGCAATCTAAAATCTGCAATCTGAAGTAAGGGCATGGACTAGCACTCCACCGGTGCCCGCACATTCACCGTCTTGCCATACCCACTAAAAACAATTGTCCAGGTACTCGGCGCAGCGGAATCACTGGCGGTATCCACCAGCACCAGCTTACTGGCGCGCAGGGTCTCCGCATCGGCCCAGAGATCCACCGCCACCGGCCCGGCACCCAGCAACCCCATGCTGATCTGCTGGAGCTTTGCCCCCGCGATGCTGCCGCTCACATGGTAGGTGGGCTTGCCCGCCAGATCCTCGCTGCCCACCAGCCGAATGTTGTCAAATTCGTTCTGGAGCAGATATTCGACGCCCTGCTGCGGGTCAAAGAGAATGGCCGGGTTGAAGCTGCTGCCCGGTTCCAGGCAACCCCAGGTACGAGTGATCGGGTTGGTGATGTACTGCTTGCCCGCCAGCGCCACGGTGCGGATCTCAGCAACCCCGCCGCTGGCACTGACATTGAGGACAGCCAGGACGCTATCGGGCCGCTTGAGATCACCCTCCATACTCGTGAGCGTGAAGACACGGGCCGCATCAGCCAGAACCGGCGTGCCGCTCAGGGTAATCGCGAAATGGACGCTCTGGGCGGCCTGGGTGGCCCGACCGATCTGGGTGCTAAGCTCGCGTGGGGTGAGCGTGGGGGCGGGCGTAGGCTGGCCCACGCCGCCACATGCGACCAGCAGACCGGCCAGGATGATCACAATAATGCGATGGTGGAACACAGAAACCTCGTGCTAGGTGACCACATTGCGCCCGTACCATAGCATGGCGCTGCGCTGCGTGCAAGCGAGGAATTCACCGTCGCTCCGCCCTCACCCCCCAGCCCCCTCTCCCAGAATGGGAGAGGGGGAACCGAACGCGCTCTGATGCAGAAATTCCCCTCTCTCCCGGTGGGAGAGAGGCAGGGGGTGAGGGGGAAAGATCGGCATAGGATCTGCTTATTCGTAAAGTATTATGCTGAAACCTGGCACCTGAAACCTTGTCTGATGCTATAATGCGCGGGGCGTGCGGATATGGGGAATACCGCCCTTCTCGATATAATGGTGAGTCCAGCTATGAGCGGAAAAGATCCCAACCCCGGCATTGTGGCCGATAACCGCAAAGCCCGCCACGACTACGACATTGAAGAGACCTACGAGGCCGGTATCGTGCTTACCGGCAGCGAGATCAAGTCGGTGCGGGCTGGCCGCGTGAACCTGCGCGGCAGCTTCGCCCGCATCTTCAACGATGAGATCTTCCTCTACGATAGCCATATCTCGCCCTACGAGCAGTCGGGTACCTACTTTAACCACGAGCCGACTCGTCCGCGTAAGCTGCTGATGCACCGCCGCGAGATCAGCCGCCTCGAAGGTATGATTCGCCAGAAGGGCCTGACGATTGTGCCCCTGAAGATCTACTTCAAGGGCCGACGGGCTAAGCTGGAACTGGGTGTGGCCCGTGGCAAGAAGAACTACGATAAGCGCGAGGACATCGCGAAGCGCGATGCCCAACGCGATATTGATCGGGCGATGAAGTCGCGGAATCGCGATTGAGTGAGACCAGGGGAGGGTTTGGGCGGGCGTATTCCCTCCCAAACCCTCCCTTTATAGTGTGTGGAGCGAGCAATGCTTATCTGCCAGGATCAGCGCAGCGGCTATGGCTGTGGCGCCGAGAACCCCGATGGGACGCCAAGCTGCCTGAAGTGCGGGATGACTCTCGCTTTCGCCGTCCACCTGCGCGATCCTGGTTGCCAGATTGGGCAGTACCGAGTTGTCCGCGTGATCGGCTATGGCACGTTCGGTGCTGTTTATGAGGCCACCGACATCAGCACCGTCGGGTCGGTTGGCCAAGTCGCTCTGAAGGAGACCTTCGAGGCGACGATGATCAGCCGTTTTCAGCGCGAGTTCACCGCGCTCTCGGGGCTGCGTCACCCGAACCTGCCGCGCTACTACGATATGTTCGAGTCCGACGGCAGCGGCTACCTAGTGATGGAGTTTATCCCTGGCCAGAGCCTCGACGAGATCCTCAATCGCCAAAAGGCTCCCCTCTCTGAGCAACTCCTTGTGGCCTATGGGGAGCAACTCTGCGACCTGCTGACGTACCTGCACAGCCAGCATCCGCCGGTACTCCACCGCGACATCAAGCCGGCTAACATTCGGGTGACGCCTGAGGGTACAGTGAAGTTGGTGGATTTTGGCCTGTTCAAGCAGGGCATCCAGCGTACCCGCCAGACCATCCACGGCCTCGGGACGCTGGAGTATATGCCTCTGGAGCAGTTCGACTGGTCGGGCGGAACTGATCAGCGCAGCGATATTTATAGCCTGGGGGCGACCTTTTACCACCTGCTGACTCGACACTATCCGATCAGCTCGCCCAAGCGCATGATGAAGGTGAAGGATCCGCTGCACGTGCCGCAGCGAGTCAACTCGCACGTCTCGCGGCACGTCTCGGATGCCGTCATGCGGGCAATGAGTCGACTCCCGCAGGATCGCTACCCAAACGCCGAGGCGTTTAAGCGTGATCTCCAGGGAACGACGCAGCGCTACATCCGTGGTGCGATTATTGGCAGGCGACTGGCGGCTCAGGGCAGCTTTGTCTACAGCGTGGCCTGGTCACCGAGCGGCCAGATCTTGGCCAGTACCGGCGAGGATCGCCAGATCCATATGTGGCGACCGAGCGACGGTGAGCATCTGGCCGCCCTGTCCGGTCATAGCGCGAAGATCCTCTGCCTGGCCTGGCACCCCGATGGCGAACTGATCGCTAGTGGTTCTGCGGACCACAGCGTGTGTCTCTGGCATGCCGCCGACCATACCTTGGTAACGACCATCAGCGGACACCGCGATGCGGTAACGTGCCTCGCATGGAGTCCTGACGGCGAAACCTTGGCGACCGGGAGCGGCGATACCGTCCATCTCTGGTCGGCGGATGGCACACCCCTGGGCGAGATCCGCGCCGGCGAGCGCACAAAGGTCTACGGGCTGGCATGGCGACCCGACGGGCAGATCCTGGCGGTGGGCTATGGCGATCATACTGTGCGGCTCTGGCACGTCGCTGAGCAATTTACGGCCTTCACCCTGCCAGGGCACACGGGCTACGTCTACAGCGTAGCATGGAGTCCCGATGGCCAATCCCTGGCCAGCGCGAGCGCCGACGGCACACTACGCCTGTGGCGACTGGCCAACGGGCGGCTGGTTGATGAGTTGCGGCGCTACAAAAACTGGGCCTCGAAGTTGGCCTGGAGCCCATCCGATGGCGCAGCGCAGGGCGAGACAACCTGGCTCTGGAAAGTGAGCGACAGTAGCCTCTGCCTGATCATGAGCGGGCACCAGAACTACGTCTACAGCGTGGCCTGGAGTCCTGACGGCCAAGCTCTGGCCAGCGGCGGGGCCGACTCGACCGTGCGCCTGTGGCGCGGCGATGGCACGCCAATCTGCACCCTCACCGGGCACGCCGACTGGGTCTATAGCGTGGCCTGGAGCCCAGATGGGCGTACCCTAGCCAGTGCCAGCCTGGACGAACTCGTACAACTCTGGACGCTAGAATAAAGACAATGAGCGAGGGAACGCATGATCACGGAGACACAGGAACAACTACCCCGGACAGTACTGATGGTCTGCACCGGAAATTACTACCGAAGCCGCTACGCCGAGCTATTGTTTAACGCCCTGGCCCCTGCCGGTCTCGGTTGGCGGGCCGACTCGCGAGGTTTTGCGCCCTCGCCCTGGAACAGTGGCCCGATTGCCGCAGTGGTGCTGGATCGTCTCGCCGCTGCCGGGTTCGCCCCGCCCGCCGCGCCGCGCCCGCCCCTCCGGCTCACCCCCGCCGACATCGAGTCCGCCGATATGCTTATTGCCCTTGATGAGAAAGAACACCGGCCCTACGTCGAGGGTCTCGGCCAGCCCTGGGCCAGCCGCTTCCGCCTCTGGGTCGTCCCCGATCTACACGAGTGGCCGGTTGAGCGCGCCCTATCCGCCATTGAAGACGAGGTGCGCACCCTGCTCACCTTGCTCGCCTTTAGGTGCGAAAGCCCCGAAGCTTCAGCACTGGGATGAGCGCCCCACTTCAGCGGCTTCAGCCCAGTGATAGTAAAACCCAAGCGTTTCCGCTTGGGCACCGTTACTCTGAAAATGGCCTAAGGCACGTATTACCGCGAGGGCGGCATCTGCCCATCACGTAGGTAGCCAATGTGCCAACTGAGAGCCTCATCGAGTATGTGCGGGGTGTGCCTGCCCGATGAGCCGCTCATGGCGCGGCGGTGGTAGTCGCGCAGGGCCGGGCGCATATCAGGGTGGGCGCACTTCTCGATGATCTGCTCGGCGCGCCGCTTGGGCGAGAGCCCACGCAGGTCGGCCAGACCATGCTCGGTGACAATCACGTGGACATCGTGTTCGGTGTGGTCAACGTGCGAAACCATGGGGACGATGCACGAGATCGCGCCACCCTTGGCGGTCGAGGGGGTCATGAAGAACGAGATGTAGGCGTTCCGTGCGAAGTCGCCCGATCCACCGACGCCATTCTGGATGCTTGTACCCATCACGTGGGTCGAGTTGACGTTACCGTAGATATCGGCCTCAATCATACCGTTCATCGCCAGGCACCCCAGACGACGAATGACCTCGGGGTGATTGCTGATCTCCTGGGGCCGCAGGATGACCCGGCTACGGTAGTGTTCCAGGTTCGCGTAGAGCCGCTCGGTGGCGGTTGGACTCAGTGAGAAGGCTGTGGTTGATGCGACCGTCAGCTTGCCCATATCGAGCAGGTGGAGCATGCCATCCTGAAGTACCTCGGTGTAGGCAGTGAGCCCCTCGAAGCGGCTTTCGGCGAGGCCAGACATCACCGCGTTAGCGATATTGCCCACGCCCGACTGGAGTGGCAGCAGGTTGGGTGAGAGCCGCCCCTTCGTGATCTCATGCTCTAGAAACTCTAGGATGTGATCGGCGATCTGCCGGGAGATATCATCGGGCGGGCTGAAGGCGCTGTTGCGGTCGGGCGCATTGGTCTCGACCACCGCAATGATCTTGTCGGAATCGCATGTGAAGTAGGGAGAGCCAATCCGGTCTCCAGTAGCGGTGATCGGGATCGGCTTCCGCTCGGGCGGCAGCCTAGTGCCGTAGTAAATATCGTGCATGCCCTCCAGTTGCTCGGGCTGCCAATGGTTCACCTCTAGGATGATCTTATCCGCGCAGTCGAGCCAGGTCTTGTTGTTACCCACTGATGAGGAAGGCACGATCTGCCCATCTGCACGGATGGCCGTCACCTCGATAACAGCGACATCGAGGTGACCAAGGAATCCCTGCCACACCGCCTGAGCGACATGGCTGAGGTGCATGTCAATATACTCCATGCGCCCGTCGTTGATCCGCGCACGGCAGGTTGGGTCAGACTGGTAGGGCAGGCGCAGCTCGATACCGTTGGCCCTGGCGAGGGCACCATCAAGCTCGGGCGCGGTGGATGCGCCGGTCCAGACGCGCACCTGGAAGGGTCGCCCATACTGATGGGCATGTTCGATCTGTTCGGCCAAGGCGATCGGCACGACCTTGGGGTAGCCTGCGCCGGTGAACCCGCTCATCCCGATTGTGCTGCCCGGTTGGATAAGTGCCGCTGCGTCGTCTGCGGACATGATTTTGTCGTGCAGTCGGGCGTCTGCTATTCTGCTATTCGTGGCTGCCATATGGATTGTGTCTCTAGGGTCGTGAAATAGTCCTGCTGGTTAGAAGTTCCCCAGCGCACTATAGGCAGCAGAGATACAACGCGGAGGTACAGGGAGGGACGCAGAAATTTTAGATCATCCCGCCTATGTCAGATTTCGCCATTGGCTACGGCGAGCGAAGAAGCGGACAACAGCCTCTGTGTGGAGCGGAAAGGCCAACTCGGCGGGGGCGGTGATCACAGTACGAGCCCCGGCCTCTTTATTTGGCACAAAAGGCGGCAGGTCAACCTCGCGTAACTGCGGGCCCAGGCCAAACACCAGCAGGTAGCCATCGTGAGTCGTGCGCGCACCGAAGTCCTCGATCAGCTCGGGGGAGATACGCACGCCAGCCTCCTCAAGCAATTCGCGAGCGGCGGCTTGCTGCCATGTTTCGTTCATCTCAATAAAACCGCCGGGGAGCGCCAACTGGCCCTGGCGTGGTGCTGCGGCGCGGCGGATCAGCAGCAGGCCATCGTCAACCGGCAGGAGTAGGATGGTGACAGGAAGCGGGCTACGGTACGTTTTGCTGCTACAGGATGCGCAAATCCTTGGCCATCGCTGGCTGTCGTGGAATTTGCTGCCGCAGAACGAGCAGTGACTATGCTGGCGATACATCTACGATCTCCGTGAGGCTGCGTGTCCGGCCAAATGATACCACAGGTGGCAGGGGGCAGATTTGGGATTTGGGATTGCGGATTTTGGATTGCGGATTGGGGCTACTACCCCGTATTCTTCAGCCCGGCGGCGATGCCGTTGATTGACATCAGCACGGTCGTCTCTAGTTGCTCTTGATCGGCGTGCGAATCATCACGCAGGCGACGCAGCAGTTCGAGTTGGATGTAGCTCAGCGGATCCACGTAGGGGTTGCGCTGCTGGATGGATCGCCGAAGCACTGGCTCGGTGTCAAGGATCTCGGTGATCTCGGCCACGGCGCAGATCATACGTGCGGTGCGCAGGAACTCGGCCTCAATCAGTGCAAAAACCCGCCCTGCCAGTACCTGATCTTCCACCAGATCGGCGTACTGGCGGGCGATGCCCATGTCGGCCTTAGACATAATCATCTGGGCATTATCGAGCAGGGTGGCAAAAAAAGGCCACTGGCGGTACATGGTGCGCAGCAATTGCAGATTGGTGATTGCAGATTGCAGATTTTGATCATCGGGCGCAATCTGCAATCTGCAATCTACAATCTGCAATTCAGTGCCAACAAAATCGGCTAGGGCCGAGCCAAGCCCGAACCAGCCGGGAAGGGTGTGGCGGTTTTGCATCCAACTGAAGACCCAGGGGATGGCGCGCAGATCCTCGATGCGGGTGCTGTTGCGGCGGCTGGCCGGGCGCGATCCGATGCGCAGACGGCTGATCTCGGCGATGGGAGTCGCTTCGCGGAAGTAGGTAAAAAACTCAGGGTTGCCGTACACCATGCTGCGGTAGGCATTCCGTGCGGTGGCGGCGATCTGCTCCATCGCCGCTATCCACGTCGGCTCGGGGAGCCTGAGCGTCTCGGGAAAACCGGCCCGCAGCACGGCGTTTATCACCTGCTCCAAATGGCGATGCGCGGTGCGAGGGTCGAGATAACGGTCGGAGATCATCTCGCCCTGGTCGGTCATCTTGATCTGGCCGTTGAGCGTGCCGGGAGGCTGGGATAGGATGGCCTGACCCGCCGGGCCGCCACCACGGCCCACCGCTCCACCGCGACCGTGGAAGAGGCGCAGGCGCAGGCCGTGGCGCTCGGCCAGCGCATCAAGGGATACCTGGGCCTGGTAGAGCGCCCAGTTCGCCGAGGCGAATCCACCCTCTTTGTTGCTGTCCGAGTACCCAAGCATAATCTCCTGCACGTCACCACGCAGGCGCAGGTGTTCGCGGTAGATCGGCAGGGCCAGGCACGTCTCCATCAAAAGCGGCGCATGAACCAGATCGTCGCCGGACTCAAACAGTGGCACCACATTCAGCAGACTGAAGCGGCCCGGCTCGTACAGGCCCACCTCGCGGCAGAGCAGTAGCACGGCCAGTATGTCGCTGACGCTCGTTGTGGTGCTGATAACGTAATTCTCGATCATCTGCGGGTCAATCTGCTCCAGCAGCGCAGCCACCACCCGGAAGGTCTGGATAGTCTCGGCGGTCTCGGGGCTATAGTTCGAGAGCCGAGTCTCCGAGAGCGGGCGTGGGCTGGCGATCTCGGCGCAGAGCAGGGCGATCTTCTCTGGCTCGCCCATATCAGCGTAGGTGGTGCAGACCCCGGCGACTGTAAGCAGTTCGTCTAGGGCGCTCATGTGCCGTCCGCTGTGCTGGCGGATGTCGAGGGTTGCCGTGTTGAGGCGAAAAATCCTCACCTTGGCAATCATATCGCGCAGCACCCCATTGGCCACCAGGGCACCGCCGTTGGCAGACAGACTCGTGTGCATCAGACGCAGATCAGCCAGCAATTCCTCGCTGTGGAAGTAGACATCAGGCTGCGGAACCGGCGGCGGATCTTGGCCCCAGTGCAACTCCGCGTGCAGGGTATGCTGGAGGGTTCGCTCCAGACGAGCGCGGATCAGCTCGATCAGACGGCGGTAGGGTTCGCGAACGTGGTGCGGGCTGATTGCATGGGCCGCGTCGGGGAACAGCTCGCTGTAGTAAGCGATTCGCTCCATCAGTTCGGGACTCACGGCGACCTGTTGCAGGGACTGGCTCAGATCGGTGTGCAGTGTGGCCATACTAGCGATCATGTGGCGGAGCATGCCGGCACGCATCATCCGCACTGTCGCCACCGTCACGTCAGAAGTGACAAAGGGATTGCCGTCGCGGTCGCTGCCTATCCAACTGCCAAAGCGGATGACCGGCGGGAGCCGCCACTGGTGTTCAGGGTAGTATTCCGACAGGGCGGTATCCAGTTCGCGATCAATCTTCGGCAGCAGATCCCAGAGAACGCGCTGGAAGTAATAGATTCCGTTCTCCACTTCATCAAGCACCGAAGGCTTCTCGATGCGGACATCATCGCTCTGCCAGAGGCCGACGATCTCACGCTCGATCTGGCTGATCGCGGCGATATGCTCGTGGGGCAGCAGCGGGGAGGTACGCATTGTCAGATCAATGAGCGTATCGAAGATCCTGCGCAGCTTGTTGAGGGTCGTGCGCCGCTTCGACTCAGTGGGGTGGGCGGTGAATGCCGGCATGATCAAGGCGTGGTCGAGCCATTCCTGGATGGACTCGGCGGCGACGCCGTGGGCACGCAGTGCCGCCACCGCATCAGCAATACCCTCGGCGTGCGGCGCGGGGTAACGCTGGCGGTCGCGCACACTGAGCATGCGCAGGCGCTCAACGCCCTCGGCCAGATTGACCAGCCCAAAATAGAGCGTGAATGCTTTGACCAATCCCTGCAACTCGACCAGGGAACGCTCCGCGATCAAGGCGGTGAGCAGAGCGAGCAGATCATCCGAGGGGTTGGTGCGCAGTTCCTTCGCGATGCGGCGCACTTCCTCCGTAAGATTCAGGGCGGCAGCACCGCTCTGGTCAGTCATCACACGACCGAGGGCACTAATCAGAGCGTGAATATTCGTCGAGAGTGGGTCGCGATCTGTGCGTTCTATCGTCATCCTGCCTCCTGCCTCCTGCCTACTCCCCGCCCTCAGCGACGAGTCCCTCTAGATGCGCGGCGTCGTTCAGGCGCACCAGACGCCAGCCGTGGCGCCCATAGCGCAGCTCCGTGAGCGAGCCGTTATCGAGCCACATCTTGCCAAAATTGGCTAACTCAAGCCCGATCACGTGGCAGAGCAGGGCGCGGATTGTGCCGCCGTGGGAGACAGCCACAACCACATCGCCGGGCTGGTGGGCCTCGTGGATACGGCGCAGAGCGACGAGGGCGCGGGTCTGGAGCTGGGCGTAGCTCTCGCCGCCCAGACGCACCGTGCGGGCCGGGTCGCGTTCATACTCGGCCATATGGTCGGGAAAGCGGCGGTAGAGCTGCTCGGGGGTGAGTCCCTCCCACTGGCCCACATCAATCTCACGCAGCTCGGGCATCGGCTGCGGTGTCAGGCCACATGCCTGCGCAATCGCATCGGCGGTCTCGGCGGCGCGGAGAGTGTCACTGGTATAGAGGGCGGTCACATTGAGCCGGGCTAGCCGTCCGGCAGTCAGTCGGGCCTGGGCATGCCCGCGTTCGTTCAAAGGCACGTTGGCCTGTCCCTGGTATTGCAGGGTTACATTCCACGGCGTCTCGCCGTGACGTACGAGGATAAGTTGCATGGTTCTCTGGGTTAATGATTGGCGTAAGGGTCGGGGCGGCGCTGCCGAGGCCAATTATAGGTGTGATCAGGAGATCGTGCGAATAGCAGGTCATGTGCCGTCCATGAATTACGATACGAATACCCGAATGGCGCGATAGAGAGCCATAGCGAGGCATCCCGTCCGCGATTCCTTCCACTCTTTGCATTTTTGCGTCACAAAGAATTTCGCTTCGTTCAGCCAAACAGCGTGCCTTTTGTGGTACTGCGATGTAACCCCCAGGGCTGTTGCAAAGTCAGTACGCCCCCTCTCCCCCTGCCCCCTCTCCCACGAGGGGAGAGGGGGTATTCCGCATCAAAAAGCTGTCCGGCTCCCCTCCCCCCGTGTGGGGAGGGGCTGGGGGTGGGGGGGCG
>JBAXMH010000173.1:0-10783 GCA_037134395.1 Chloroflexales bacterium | reverse complement strand
TGGGCAACTGGGCGGATCTACCGGCGGATCTGATCGATTCTCTTCCGCCGCTCCAGATGGATGTGGTGGTGGGTGATGCGGGCGAGCAGCGTGGCGGGATGCGCCTGCATCGGCATGGGCCGCTGACACTGGCCGGGGATGGTTCGCACCTGCTCCTGGCCCAGGCAGATCGCGGCTACGGGTTGGCTTTTGTGCCATCTGATCCGCTCACCCACGCGCTCACCGCGATCTGGGATTTGGGTATGCTGCTGGCACATGGGCGTGGTCGGACACCGATCCGGGCAGCGGCGCTAGAATGCAATGGGCATGCGATCCTGCTAGTTGGCACCGATCTGGCGGATCTGCTCCACGCTTGTGCAGATCGTGGGTTACAGCCTTTGGCTAAAAACGTGGTACATGTGAGCACTGGCGCGGGCGGGCTGCGGATCTGGGGGGACGGGATCGGTGAGAATGTGCTGAGCTGTGCAGGGCCGGCAACGCTCTGTCTGGTGGAGCAGGGCACGGTGCGGGCCAGCCAGATTGTGGCGCTGCATGATGATGTGCCTATACCAGACTTAAACACGGCGGTGGGGGCGACCTACCGGCTCTTGGTTGGCACGGATGTGGAGATGGCGGCGGTGTTGGTTGAGCATGTGGCGCGTATGGATGCGCCAGACCATACACGCATGTGAGGGACACGGACATTTTTAATTGTCCCATTACGAGTGATCTGTCACGCTGAGCGAAGCGAAGCGTCCCGGCGGGCGATACGGATGCGCCGGGACGCTGAGCGAAGCGAAGCGTGACAGTATGACGGCGTTGCGTATGCTGTATTATGTTTCTGATGATGATTGTGTGGAATCTCATACGCAGACTCTTTGAGTGGCTGCTGGTGCTGTTCACTCTGGCTACCCTCGTGGCCGCTGTGGCGGCGGCGGTGGTTCTCTTTGGTGAGCGCGATTTCGCCCAGCGCATCTATCCCCACATCAGTGTGCGCGGCGTATCGGTGGGTGGCATGACTGCCGACGCAGCCCGACGCGAGATTGAGCGGCGCTACGGTTCCTTTCTCTACAACCCGATCAGCATCAGCTACGGCGATCAAACCTGGCTACCGAGCGCCGAAGAGATCGGCGTGCGCCTGGACGTAGAGACGGCGGTGACTCAGGCTCTGGCCATCGGGCGCACGGATGCACGGGCCGATAATCTGCGCACCACCGCCGCCGTATGGGAACAGGGAGTAGATCTGCCGTTGCAGTTAATGGTTGACCAAACGGTGATGCAGCGCTACCTGCTGGGTATTGCGTCTGGCATTGACGTTGCGCCGACGGACGCCGATCTCTCCCTGGCGGGGGCCGATGTGCAGGTGCGCCCTGAGGTATGGGGCGTGCAGGTACTGGTGGATGCGACCTTGGCCGAGATGACGGCGATGGCCCAGAGCCTTGAGCGCCAGGAGGTTCCTCTGCGCACGCGCACCCTTGAGCCGCGTGTGCGCGACTCCGACATGGCTCCCGCTGTTGAGCGACTGCGTGTATTGCTTGCTGGCCCGATTCTGCTAGAGAGTCCCCAAAGCCGCTGTGCGCCGAGCTGCCGTTGGGAGTGGCCGGTTGGGCAGATCGCGGGCTGGATCAGCCTGCGCCATCTCACCGGGACAGATGGACGCCCTACTGTCGCCATAAACATTGATCAGGCCCCCATCCGCAGCGCCCTGCTGCCGGTCTCCTCCGCCCTACGCGAGGAAGGGAGCCTGCCCCGCGTAGGCTGGAACGATGATGCTGGATTGCGCATTCTCACCCCAGGCAGTGCGGGTCGCGGTCTCGATGCGGGTCAGGCGCTAGCTCAGATCAACGCCGCCTTACTCAGCAATCCGCGCACCATCACTCTTCCCCTGGTTGCCCTACCGCCGCCAGTAAACGAGACAAACCTGGCCAACCTCGGCATTACCGCCCAGATTGCGCTGGGGCTCAGCTCCTTCGCCAAATCTGAGCAGTACCGGATTACCAACATTCAGGCGGGCGCACGTCAAATGAACGGCATCCTCATCCCGCCCGGCGGCACGTTCTCGTTCAACCAGAACCTTGGCCCGGTCACGGCGAAGAATGGCTTTGTGGAGGGCTACGCGATCATCCAGAACCGCACCCAGAAGGAGTGGGGCGGCGGACTCTGTCAGGTGAGTACCACCGTCTTTCGGGCCGCATTCTGGGGTGGCCTGCCGATCACCGAGCGCCACGAACACTCGTTCCGTATTGGCTGGTACGAGGAACGTGGCGAACCCCCCGGCCTCGACGCGGCGATCTTCACTGGCGCGCAGGATATGCGCTTCACTAACGATACCGGCGGCTGGCTGCTGATGCAGAGTATGGTCAATCTCCAAGACCAAACACTCGGCATTGCCCTTTACGGATCGCCCACGGGCCGCAGCGTAGCTATGGACTACACAATTCTTGAGCGCACTCCCGCACCCAGTGAACCGGTCTATGTGAACGACCCGGAGCAGCCGGTGGGCAGCATACGCAAAAGCGACACCGCTCGTGGTGGCCTGCGCGTTAATGTCTACCGTACAGTACACGTCGGCAATACACTGCTCTCCCGCGACACCTTCCCCACGACGTTTAAGCCCTGGCCGGATATTTTTGTTCGTGGGACAAAGAACTAGTCCGAGGCACCATGCGATTATGATATACTGGTCGTCCCTGTTCACAACCCAAGGAACGTCACCCATGAGCACGAATGTCGTGGATTACCTGCGCCGCGTCGAGATCTTCAGCGGCATGACGGATGATGACACACTACAACTCGCCGGTCTGTGCCGAGTTCAAAAGATGGGCGCAAACCAGGTTGTCTTTAATGAGGGCGACGACGGCGACGAGTTGATTATCATTATGGAAGGCTGCGTGCGGGTCTCGCTGATCACGCGCTCGGCTCAGGGCGCGATGACCCCCAGCACGATTAATATGCTTTATGGTGGGCAGAGCTTTGGGGAGATGGTGCTGCTCGGCGGGGCCACTCGCTCGGCTACAGTCACCTGCGTTGATGCCTGCGTCTTCCTGGTTATCAGGGAGCGCGATTTCGCCTCGCTCTGCGAGCGGAATCCGCGCATTGGCTACAAGGTGATGCGCAATATGGCGTCGGATCTCTCCTACAAGCTGCGCTCGTCGAACCTACTCCTGCGCGGGAATATCCGCTGGCAGGCCGGGGAACTGGGACGACGACCGTAGCCATGCAGCGCATCCTGATCGTTGATGACGAACCCGCGATTGTGGCGGCTCTGCGCGAGCGCCTTGAGCGCGAGGGGTTCACCGTCCAGGTTGCCGTTCGTGGAGATACCGCCCTGGACGCTGCCGAACTGCCGGTGGATCTGATCCTGCTTGATGTTGGCTTGCCCGGTATTGATGGCTTTGAGGTGCTGCGCCGTATACGCGCCCGTGGACAAGAGACTCCGGTGATTGTACTCACCGCTCGCGGTGACGAGATTGACCGCGTCGTTGGCCTAGAACTGGGTGCCGATGATTATGTGGTGAAGCCCTTTTCCATCCGTGAACTGGCGGCCCGCGCCCGCGCTCTGCTGCGGCGCTCCGCCGAAGTGTCTGCCCTCCGCGCCCGCCTTGCCGATACCCCGCCCGCTACGCCTCTGCGCCTAGAGATTGACCAGATCCGTCGTCGGGCTACCTTCCAGGGCATCACGCTGGATCTGCGCCCCCGCGAGTTTGATCTCCTGGCCTTCCTTGTGCGCAGCCCCGGCCAGGTTTTTAGCCGCGAGGCGCTGCTTCGCCACGTCTGGGCGCAGGATGAATATCTTGATGCACGCACAGTTGATGTCCATATCCGTCGTCTGCGCGCCAAGCTCGCCGAGGTGAACCCCGACGCCGATGTCATCCTGACCGAGTGGGGTGTGGGCTACCGCCTCGCGGAGTAGGCAGATTGCAGATTGCAGATTGCAGATTTGCCGCAACAGGACGCGGTACATGTATCCAAATGGTCACGCTGGATTGAAACATCTCTTAAACAAGGTTTCAGAGGTGCCGAGTTTACTTTACGCTCTTGGCATACTTTCCCCCCCCTACCCCCCCGCAAGCGGGGGGAACCAATGCGTTGTTCCCCCCCGCTTGCGGGGGGGCTAGGGGGGGAAGAACTGTAAAGTACCTACGAACCTTGTCTTACCTAAAAATCCGCAGCCTACACCGCAAGTAGATCGTTGAGGTGACGGGTGCCAAATGCCGCCTCAACAATGTCCGCCAGACGGTCGTAGGGGTCGGGTGGCGATTCCGCACCGCTATCCTGCCAGCCCAGACTGCTCAGCCAGCCGCGTCGAAACGCCTGGTTGGCGAAGAGTCCGTGAATGTAGCAGCCCCAGACCCGCCCATCGGCGCGGATGTGCCCGTCGTCCTCGGTGGTCTGCGTCCCGCCCCGGCTGGTGATTGTGGCCAAGGGGCGACTCACTGGGCCGGTGGTGCGTCCGGCGTGGATCTCGTAGCCGCGCAGGGGTGCGCCCTGTGCCCAGGGGACGCGGGCGCGAGCCTCAACCTGAACCGTGCGCTTCTCGGCGGCGAAGATCGTCTCGACCGGCAGCAGCCCTAGCCCCGGCATCGTGCCGCCCATACCCTCGATACCGAGCGGGTCGCTGATGCGTTCGCCGAGCAGTTGGTAGCCGCCACAGATGCCGACAATGGCACCGGGGAACGTCGCCAGGGCCGCATCGAACCCGCGCTCGCTCAGCCAGCGCCGCGCCGCCAGGGTGTGCTTGGTGCCGGGCAGAATGATCGCCGCCGCCCCGATGATTTCCTCTGGTTTGTTGACATAACGTATGCGTACACCCGGCTCGCGGGCCAGTGGGTCAACGTCGTCGAAGTTGGCAATAGCCGGGATGCTCAGCACCGCGATGGTGATTCCCGTGCCTGCCTGCGCAGGGCCACGCTCCAAGGTTACGGCATCCTCCTCAGCCAGACCAAGATCATCCACCCAGGGCACCACACCCAGTACCGGCAGGTGGCTGCGCTGCTCCAGAATGGCGATCCCGTCCTGGAAGAGAAGTGGGTCGCCCCGGAAACGGTTGATGACCAGGCCCGTGATCAGCGTGCGCTCCTCCGGTTCCAGCAGCATCAGCGTACCCAGAAGTTGGGCAAAAATCCCGCCGGTGTCAATGTCGCCCACGAGCAGGGTGCGGGCCTGGGCGTAGGTAGCCACCCGGGCGTTCACAATATCACGCGGCTTGAGATTGAGTTCCACCGGGCTACCCGCGCCTTCGGCGATCACGAGGTCGCACTGCTCGCGCAGGGCGTCCAGGTTGCGCGTGACCACCTCCCAGAGCAGGTCTTTGCGCTGCCAATAATCGAGGGCGTCGAGCGAACGCCAGGGCCGACCCTCGACAATAATCTGGCTGCGCATATGGCCCTCGGGCTTGATCAGGATCGGGTTCATCTGCACCGTCGCGGCCAGACCTGCGGCCTCGGCCTGCACCGCCGTGCTGCGCCCAATCTCGCCGCCGTCGGCGGTGACGGCGGCGTTGTTGCTCATATTCTGGGCCTTGAAGGGGGCCACCCGCAGCCCGCGCCGCGCCGCAATGCGGCAGAGTGCAGCCACCAGAGTGCTTTTGCCCACCGATGAGGCGGTGCCGAGAACCATGATGACAGGAGCGGTCATGGTACGATACCTTTCACGTAAGCTGATCCTGCACCGACTTTGCCCCCTCACCCCCTGCCCCTCTCCCACACGGGGAGAGGGGAGATTTCTGCATCAGGATGCTTCCGGTTCCCCCTCTCCCGTTCTGGGAGAGGGGGTTAGGGGGTGAGGGCTGAGCGGTGATAGCATCTCCCTCCATATGCTCAGGAGTCGGGCGTTCTCTTCGGGGCGGCGGGGAGAAACCCGCACCCAGGCTGGCAGCCCGAACGAGGCGCAGTCGCGGACGACGCACCCTCGACGCAGCAGGGCCACACGGGTGGCCGCGCCGTCGCCGGAGCACACGAGCATAAACGGCAGATTGGCGCGGTGAACGGGCATGCCCATCTGGAGCAGTTCGGTGCGCAGGGTATCGCTACTGGCCCAGATCTGGGATGTGCTGGCGGGAAGAAAGGTGTCGTCCGCCAGAGCGGCCAGCCCGGCGGCTTGGGCCGCGCTGCTCACGCTCCAGGTGGGTTGATAGGTGGCGATACGTGCAATCACCCCGGCCTCGCCTAGCAGGTAGCCCAGGCGCAGCCCGGCGATGGCGTGGCTTTTGGTCAGCGAATGCAGCCGCAGCAGGTTCGCCGGAGCCGCCGTATCCAGCGGGTCACCCGCCTGAGCATCAGCGCGCAGGAAGCTCTGGTAGGCCCGGTCAACCACCAGCATCCCCCCCGCAGCCGCGCACATCTCAGCCACGCCGAGGATGTCGCCCGCCGGTAGATGTACGCCGGTGGGATTGTTCGGCGCACAAAGCCATGTCAGGCGCGGGCGCGCCCGCTTGATCACTGCTGTCAGTGCGTCGAGATCAAGCTGGAAATGGCCGCGCTCGTGGGTACGCAACTCGACGATCTGTGCGCCCGCGAGGTGACTGACGTGGATGTACTCGCCAAACGTTGGGCCGATCACCAGGGCACTATCGTTGGGGCGCAGTAGTGCGCGGGCGATCAGGTGGATCAGCTCATTGGATCCGTTCCCCGCCAAAATCTCGTCTGGCCTGCAGCCGTGGCGTGTGCCAAGAACGTGACGCAACTGGTGGCAACTGCGATCCGGGTAGGGCGACGGATCGAGGGCGGCCAGGGCCGTGATCACACCAGCGGGCGGGCCGAAGGGGTTGATATTGCTGCTGAAATCGAGCAGCGTCCCCGGCTCAATCCCGAGAGCGGCTAGTTCGGCGTGATCAAGCGCTCCGTGAACGATCATCATCTTTCTCCTGTGCCCAACTCGCTGTCAGGCGTTTGATCTCCACTGGCAACCCCGCCACCACCAGATAAACCTCATCGGCGGCGGCAGCGACCTGCTGATTCGCCCGGCCCAGCAGGTCGCGGTACACTCGGCCCAGCGGGTACTCTGGCACCAAACCCATGCCCACCTCGTTGGTCACAATCAGCAGGGCCAGGGTGCGGGCGCGGGCCACGGCGAGAATGGCGGCGACCTCGGCGACAATGGCGGGTTCAGGGTCGGCCTCGTTCGCCAGGAGCAGGTTCGTCACCAGCAACGAGAGACAGTCGAGCAGGACGGTGCTACCGACGGGGATCGCGTGGAGGGCGGCGGACGGGGCCAAAGGTGCCTCGACGGTTGGCCATGCAGCAGGGCGCTGGCTCTGGTGACGGGCAATCCGCTCCCGCATCTCGTCATCGCCCGCCTGCGCCGTCGCCACGTAGACCACCGGGCGAGCCAGGCGTGCGGCATACTGCTCGGCGCGGGTACTCTTGCCGCTACGCGCCCCGCCCGTGAAGAGGATGATCATGAAAACCTCATGTGATATGGGTGGTGTGCGGCTTCGCCGCACACCACCCATACACATGGAGGGTTTGGGCGAAGCCCATCAAGGCATAATGTGGCGGGCTTGCCCGCCACATTATGCCCTATCCGAGACTCCGGCCTCGCCGAAGGTCGCCATCTCGTCCAGCACTTTACAGGCGGCCTGGACGATAGAAATACCCAGCACCGCGCCGGTGCCCTCGCCGAGGCGCATGCCCAAATCCACCAGCGGCTCACAATCAAGCTGGGCGAAGACGGCCTGGTGGCCACGCTCAACTGAGCGGTGTCCGGCGATCAGGTAGGGCTGGACGGCGGGGACGAGGGTGCAGGCGATCAGGGCGGCCGCCCCGGAGATGAAGCCGTCTACCACCACCGGCACACGCCGGGCAACAGCACCGATCATCACCCCGGCCAGCCCGCCGATCTCGAATCCGCCCACCTTAGCCAGCACATCCAGGGCGTTGGTTGGATCGGGCCGGTGCAAGGCCAGGGCCGCCTCAATCACGGCGATCTTGCGCTGGAGACCGGCGTCATCTACCCCGGTGCCACGTCCGGTCACGTCGGCCACCGGGCGGCCCGTGATGGCGGCGACAATCGCGCTCGACGGCGTGGTGTTGCCAATGCCCATATCCCCGGTGGCGATGATGTCGGCACCAGAGTCAATCAGCGCATTCACCACCTCAATCCCCACCTCGATAGCCTCCTGGGCCTGGGCGCGGCTCATCGCTGGTACGGTCGAGAAATCGGCGGTGCCGAGGGCTACCTTGCGCGAGATCAGATCGGGGTGGGCGGGCAATTCGGTGGCCACACCGACATCAACCACCGTCACCTGTGCGCCGATATGGCGGGCCAGCACATTGATCGCCGCGCCCCCGGCCAGAAAATTCAGCACCATCTGCGGCGTCACCTCAGCGGGAAAGGCGCTCACACCCTGGCGAGCGATACCGTGGTCGGCAGCCATCACCACCACGGCGGGCCTAAGCAGGCGCGGGCGAGACATGCCGGTGATCCCGGCAACCTGAATCGAGAGCGTCTCAAGTCGGCCAAGGGCACCCTGCGGCTTGGTGAGTATATCCTGGTGGGCACGGGCAAACGCCATCGCAACGGGGTCGAGCGGGCTGATTCGGGCGACGGTCTCGGTGAGCAGGCTCATGGGGTTCTCCTTGCGGCGGCGACAAAACGTGTCGCCAGATCGGGATAGGCGCGGAAGTGGAGGTGGATATACGAGGCCAGGATGGTATCAGCGTGCGCGCCCTCGGGTCTGGCCGTAGACCGCATGGCGTCGGGCAGACACGCATAGAGCCAGGGAATCGTTGGCGGGCGCTGCTCCCAGATCGAGTAGTGAAACTCGTGGCCGCGCATGGTTTCGCCCGTGCGCCAGAGCCAACTGTCGGTCTGGGCCTGTACCGTTCGGTAGCCAAGGGTAAGCCGGTCGGTCATTGTCGAGTGGCCAGACAGCAACCCGACCAACGGGTACGTGCGGCCCTCGGCATCAACAACCGCCTCGGTCAGATACATCAGGCCGCCGCACTCGGCGTAGATCGGCAGCCCGGCGGCGGCAGCAGCCCGCAGCGATTCACACATGGACTGGTTCTCGCTGAGCTGTGCGGCGTACAGCTCAGGGAACCCGCCGCAGAGGTAAATCGCCCCGGTGCCGTCCGGCAGCGCCTGGTCGTGCAGCGGGCTGAAGAAGCAGATCTGCGCCCCGGCCTCGCGCAGCAAATCCAGGTTCTCCTCGTAAAGAAAGCTGAACGCCTCGTCGCGGGCCACGGCGATGATTGGGTCGCCCTCACCCCCCCTACCCCCCTCTCCCACAAGGGGAGAGGGGGGGGATTCCGACTCCCCTCTCCCCTTGTGGGAGAGGGGCTGGGGGTGAGGGTGCAGCCTCGGCGCGCTGCGGGCGATCACAAGCAGGCGGTCGAGATCAACGCTGGCCTCGACGCGGGCGCGTACCTCGCCAATCCACGCCTGCCATCGCCCCGGCTCGGCGGTGGGCACCAGGCCCAGGTGGCGCTCGGGTACGCTGATCGCCTCGTCCCTGCTGAGGCATCCAAGGACGGGCAGGCCGGTGGATTCTTCAATCGCCCGCGTGAGCAACTGGGCGTGGCCGGGGCCACCAACCCGGTTGCAGATCACCCCGGCCACCCGCACATGCGGGTCGAAATCGCGCAGCCCGGCGACCAGCGCAGCGGCGGTGCGGGCCATCGCCCGCGCATCAAGCACGATGATGACAGGCGTGTCGGTCAGGCGGGCGATATGTGCGCTGCTGCCCGAGTCGTCGTCGCCGGCGTAGCCATCAAAAAGGCCCATCACCCCCTCGATCACGGCGAGATCCGCGCCTTGGGAACGGCGGGCCAGGATACCGGGGATCTGATCAGGCGGTACGAGCCATGCGTCAAGGTTGTGGCATGGCCGTCCGGCGGCAAGGCTGTGATAGCTCGGATCAATGTAGTCGGGGCCGCACTTGAAGGGCGCAACCTGGAAACCACGTGCGTCCAGGGCCGCGATCAGTCCGGCGGTAATGGTCGTCTTGCCGCTGCCGCTCATGGGCGCAGCCAGCAGCAGGCGCGGCAGTTCTCGTTCACTCATAGATCGCCCCGCACAGCAGCGTGATGACCACACCCATCACGACAACTCTGGCGATGGTGCGGGCCTCGCCGACCATAGCAGCATCGGCGACCCGTACTCCATCGCCGAGGCGGTAATGATCGCGCTTCTCCAGCACCGTCTCCAGCGCACCGGCCATCGTCGCCATCGGCCAGCCCGCGTTGGGTGACGCGGTGCGGGCGTGATCGCGCCAAGCCACTGCCCACGCCGCCGCGCCGCGCCGGTTGATCACCTGGGTCGCCAGGGCGATCAGGGCGGCGCTGAGGCGAGACGGCACGAGATTGAGCAGGTCGTCCAGGCGAGCCGCCGCCTTGCCCAGATACTCGTAGCGTTCGTTGTGGTAGCCCCACATGGCATCGGCGGTATTGCTCATGCGGTAGATCGCCAGCCCCGGCAACCCGCCCGCGAGGTAGGCCAGAACTGGGGCGATCAGGCTGTCGGAGAGATTCTCGGCCAGCGACTCAATCGCCGCCGCCGCCACTTCATCAGTGCGCAACTCACCCGTGGGCCGACTCACCAGATGCCACCCGAGCAACCGTCTGGCCTCAGCCAGATCATCACGCTCCAGGGCCGCCTGCACCTCACCGACGGCGCGATCCAGCGCCCGGTAGGCCAGCAGGGTCGAGGCAAACGCGCCCTGGGCCAGGGGGTGTTGCGGAACGAGGCTCGCCAGGGCACCGGCACCTCCCGCGCTCAGGCCCAGCCAGATTGCGCCCCAGGCCAGTGTGGCAGGAGGCAGGAGGCAGGAGGCAGGAGGCAGGAGGCAGGAGGCAGGAGGCAG
>JBAXMH010000172.1:0-10824 GCA_037134395.1 Chloroflexales bacterium | reverse complement strand
CCCCGCTTGCGGGGGGGCTAGGGGGGGTAAGTATGCCAAGAGTGTAAAGTAAACTTGGCCCCTCTGAAACCAATGTCTCAGGCCAAAAAATGTAGCATCCTGAAACCTGAAACCTGAAACCTGAAAAAGGGTACATGCGGATGAATAACGTTTGCCTTCCCCCATCTCTCAGCTCTTGGCTCTCGGCTCTCGGCTCTCGGCTCTCAGCTATATTTGGCGGGATGATTGCTGTCGGGCTGTTGGTTGCGGCCTACCTCTGGCTGAGTACGCCGCTGCCCGACCCGGCGCAGATCCGGGCGCGGGCGAGTCTGGGGAATACGCGCATCCTTGACCGCAACGGCACGCTGCTCTACGCGCTGCCTGACCCGCTCAGCGGGCGGCAGAATCCCGTGCCCCTGAGCGAGATTCCTCTGGCTCTTCAGCAGGCCACGATTGCGGTGGAGGACGCCAGTTTCTACCAGAACTCGGGCGTGGATCTGCGCGGGATTGCGCGGGCGGCATGGGCGAACCTGCGCAACGGCCAGATTGTGGCGGGCGGCTCGACGATCTCGCAGCAACTGGCGCGCACGATCCTGATCGGCCCAGAGGAGGCTCAGGAGCGCAGCGTGTGGCGCAAGCTGCGCGAGACGGTGCTGGCCCTGAAGCTGAACGCGAGCTTCAGCAAGGCCGATATTTTGGCCATGTATTTGAACCAGGTCTACTATGGCGGGTTGAGCTACGGGGTGGAGGCGGCGGCTCAGGCGTATTTTGGCAAGCCGGTGCGCGATCTTGATCTGGCGGAATCGGCGCTGCTGGCGGGGTTGCCGCAGGCTCCGGGGCGCTACGATCCGCTGGCGCAGCCCGATCTGGCCCTGGCTCGTCAGGTCCAGGTTCTCGATGCGATGGTGCGGGCCGGTGTTATTCGTGCGGATGAGGCAACCCAGGCCCAGGCAGAGCCGCTTCAGTTTGATGGCACAGCCCCGCAGATGCGCGCCCCGCACGCGGTGGGTTACGTCCTCGATACGCTCACCGCCGCCCTCGGCCCTGAGGCGGTGCTGCGCGGCGGGCTGACGATCACGACCACTCTGGACGCAGATCTTCAGGATGCGGCCCAGGAGATCTTGCGCCGCCAGATTGCGCAACTGGATAGCCCGCACGATGGCGGTCAATCGCACCATGTACGCAGCGGTGCGGTGGTGGTGCTTGACCCGAACGACGGTGCGATCCTGGCGATGGTGGGTAGCCCCGACTTCGCCAACCGGGCGGCGGCGGGGCAGGTGAACGCGGCCCTGGCCCTGCGCCAGCCCGGCTCGGCGATCAAGCCCCTGACCTACGCGGCGGCCCTGGAGCGCGGCTGGACTCCGGCGACGATGATCTCGGATGTGCCGTCTTCCTTCCCGACCCGCGAGGGCCGGCCCTACACGCCGGAGAATTATGACGCCACGTACCACGGCCCACTGAGCATGCGTGAGGCGCTGGCGACATCCTCGAATGTGGCGGCGGTACGCACGCTGAACGCGGTGGGCGTCCCGGCCCTGCTGGACATGGCTGCGCGACTGGGAGTAGCCTCGCTGGGGCAGGACTCGGCGCGCTACGGGTTGTCGCTGGGCCTGGGTAGCGGCGAACTGCGCCCGCTTGAACTGACGGCGGCTTACGCGGCATTTGCCAATGGCGGCAGCCGGGTGACGCCCTACGCGATTATGGCGATCTCTGGTGGCCAGATGCCAGCCCACGCCGCGCCTGAGTCGACGATCTCGCCCCAGGTGGCCTACCTGATCAGCGATATACTCTCGGACAGGTACGCCCGTATGCGGGCATTTGGTGCCGATAGCCCGCTGGATATTGGCCGTCCGGCGGCGGCGAAAACCGGGACGACGACGGATTGGCGCGATAACTGGACGGTGGGCTACACGCCGGATCGGGCGGTGGGGGTGTGGGTGGGCAACGCCGACGGCCAGCCGATGCAGGATGTGAGCGGGATCAGCGGGGCGGGGCCGATCTGGCACGCGGTGATGCTGGCCGCGCACCGTGGTCTGCCCGCACGCGATTTCCCGCGCCCGACGGGGATTGTCGAGCAGAGTATCTGCGCTGATAGCGGCATGCTGCCGGGGCCAGCATGCCCCGCCACCCGGCTGGAGCGTTTTGTGGCCGGAAGCGTGCCGCACCAAACCGACACGGCGCATGTTATTGTACCTGTTGACCGGATACTCGGCTGCCGCGCCCCGGCGGGCTATCCTGTCGAGCGGATCGCGACGCGGATTTTCCGATTGCTACCGCCCGAGGCTGAGGCGTGGGGCGCACAAAACGGAATCTTCACCCCGCCGCGCCAGATCTGCCCGTTGGCCGCAGGCGCTGCGCCGGTGCCGCACCAGGTCAGCGCCCCTCCCTGGGCCGAGGCATCCGGCCCAACCCTGATCGCCCCCGCTGACGGCGCAACCTACCGGATGAGCGCGGGGGTGCCGCTTACCCATCAGCAACTTGCGCTCCAGGCTATTGCGGGGGGAACAAATGCCCCTCTCGCGGTCGTTATTGATGGAAAGCCGGTCGCACATCTCAGCGGGCCGCTCTATCGCGCCTTTTGGCAACTGGCACCAGGCGAGCATCGGGCATGGGTTGAGGCGGGCGATGCCCGCAGCGCCGAGGTACGTTTTACGGTGATCGAGTAACGTTCACGGCCCTCACCCCCAGCCCCCTCTCCCAGAACGGGAGAGGGGGAGTCTAACGCGCTCTGGTGCGGAATCTCCCCTCTCCCTCGGTGGGAGAGGGGCAGGGGGTGAGGGGGCGAGACCGGCGCGAAATAGGCTTATGTGAAAAGTATTGGTTTTAGGGCCATCGCCTTAAAGGGGAACCTCTATGAGCAATCTTCGCTCCATGCTCACCGTCCGTGTCGGGCTGATCGCCGTGGCGATCATCATCGTCCTTGGCGGCGCAATTGTGGCTGGGCCGCTGCTGTTGCGCGGGCCGCGCCTGATCAGCGTGAGCCCCGCCGATGGGTCGCAGCACGCCAACCCGCAGGCCGCGATCATCGTCACCTTCGACCAGTCGGTACAGAGTTCTTCCCTTGCCGATGCCTTCCAGCTCGATCCGCCTGCGCCATTTACGGCCAGCGCAGCAGGTGGCACGGTGACAATTCAGCCCACGGGCGGGCTCACCTACGGCGCGGACTACCGCTTGACTATCGGCGCGGTGAAGAATATCGTTGGTCGTCAGTTTGATCAGCCGATGGCTGTGCGCTTCACCACCCAACCCTTCGTGACTGTGGCCAGCGTTGGCCCCGAGGACGGGGCGAAGGAAATCGCCGAGACTGCCCCGCTGACGGTGATCTTTGATTCGCCGGTGGTGACGGATGCGCAGGTACAGGCGGCGGCGAACGATCCGCGTAAGGCGGCGGATCTGCCGCAACCGCTGGCCTTTGCCCCAAGCATCAGCGGGGCGGGGCAGTGGCTTAGCCCGACGCGCTACAGCTTCTCGCCCCAGGGCGGATGGAGTGCGGCCACGACCTACAAGGTGACGGTGCAGGAGAAGATCAGCACCGATGGCCTGGCCCGTATGGAACAATCGTACCAGTGGAGCTTTCGCACGGCAGCGAGTGTGCTGGCCTCGGCCCGGCCCTTCAACCAGGAGCAGGATGTGGCTGCCGACCAGCCGGTTGAGGTGCGGCTGGGCCGCGATGTGAATGTGGCCTCGGCAGCGCAGCGTTTTACACTGACCGATGCGGACAGCGGCAAGCAGGTGGACGGTACGGTTGAGGCCCAGGCCGACCGTTTCATCTTCAAACCGACCGCAGCCCTGGCCCGTGGCGGGCGCTATGTCGCCAAGATTGACGCGAAGGTGGAGGCGACCAGCGGCGCAGCGATCAATGCCGAGGCGCTGAGCTGGGAGTTTGCGGTGATCGGAGATCTGAGCATCACCCAGGTGATCCCGGCGGCTGACGCCGCTGATGTGATCACGATGACGCAGCAGATCGCCGTCCACTTTAACCACCCGGTCGTCGCGGTGGTTGGCCCTTCGGCACAGGATGGACAGCCGCAGCCGCTGACGATCAGCCCGGCGGTGCAGGGTGTGGGCCGCTGGCTCGACACCAGCACCTTCGTTATCTCACCCACGCTGCCGCTGCTCCCGGCCACCCGCTACACCGCCAGCATCGCCGCTGGTCTGGCCGACCAGACCGGCGGGAAACTGCGCGAATCCTTCAGGTGGAGCTTCACCACCGTGGCCCCGCTGGTTTACGGATCGATTCCGTACGACAAGGCATCCTATGCCAGCCCGAGCGAACCACTCAAGCTGATCTTCAACCAGCCGATGGATATGGCCAGTCTGGGCGGGGCGGTGGCGCTGCGTGAGAGCGGCGGCGGGGCGGTGGCGGGCAACCTGACCGTGGCCGCAACGCCGGCTCAGGTCTACCACGAGGGCAGCCCAAACAACTCGGTTAGCGGCTTCACCGCAACGTTTACGCCATCCGCACCGCTGACTCGTGGCGGGCGCTACATCCTGGATGTGGGTACCGGCGCACGCTCAGCGACCGGTGGCGTGGCCTTGGCTCAGCCCTATCGCGCCACCTTCACCGTCGCCCCGCTGCCAGCCCTGCTCAGCAGCACGCCGACATCTGGTGCCCAGAATGTCAACCCAAATGACTCAATCACCCTGCGATTCAGCACGCCCATGAATTGGGGCAGTGTGCAGAAGAATCTGACGATTGATCCCAAACCGACCTCCGTGTACACCGGCACATCGGAGGGTGAATTCTACCTCTACGTTGAGCTAAAGGCCGAGAGTGATTACACGATCAGCGTGGGCGCGGCAGCGATTGATACGTACGGCGTGGCTCTGGGCAAGGATGCGACGTTCAGCTTCCGCACTGCGCCCCTGCCACCCTCGCTCAACATTGTCGGTAACGGCCACTTGATGAGCTACAGCAGCTACGTCCCGGCGCGGGTGCCGCTCCAGACAGTGAACACCGACAGCGTGAGCTATGATCTCTTCCGGGTGGATCGCGGGCGGCTTGGCGAATTACTGGTCGCAACGCAGGACGATCAGACCTGGCGATCTTTCGCGCCGACGGCGGGTAGTTCAATCAAAAGCAACACGCTGACGCCACAGGGACTGCGCAACCGGACGAACCTGACCATGCTCGATATGGGCAGCCTAGAGGCGGGACCGTATCTGCTGGAGGTGCGCGGGGCCGGACAGATTGAGCGCCAGTTGATGCTAGTCAGCCCAACCACCCTGACGGTGAAGCGCAGCGCCGATAAACTCTTTGTCTGGGCGGTGGATCTGGCCAGCGGCAAACCTACCGCCAACCTGTCGCTCCAGGCGGGGGGGATGAGTTACGAAGACAATGGCATGCAGATGGGCGAAGTGGCGAGTCTGGGCCGCACTGATGCCGAAGGGATCGTGCAGGCCAACTTTACGACGGCCAGCCCCTATAGCAACGTCTACCTCTGGTCGGCGGAGGGATCGCCCTTCGCCTTCGGCACAACCATGTGGAGTGACGGGATTGACCCCTGGAGTTTCTCGCTGTCGGCCACGCCAGAGCAGCAGCCGGTGGTGGGCAGCCTGAGTACGGACAGGCCGATCTACCGGCCCGGCGAGACCGTCCATATCAAGGGTGTGGTGCGGCTGAATAACGATGGGCACTATACCCTGCCCACCGGAAGCCAGCTTGCCGCATTGACGGTCAGCGACCCAGACGGGAACCAGGTTTACTCCTCGACTCTGGAGATAAATCCGTTTGGTACGTTCAGCACCGACCTGCCGGTGAGCGGGGACTCCTCCCTCGGCGGCTATTACATGAGCGCCCAGCTTGTCGGCGACAACCAGTACAATAACTTCTCCGGCAGCTTCAATGTCTCGGAGTACCGCAAGCCGGTCTTTGAGATCACGGTGAAGCCAGATCACGAGGACGTGCTGATGGGCGAGCCGATTGCGGCCACAGCCACGGCGCGCTACTTCGCGGGCGGGGCGATGGCCAACGCGCCGATCCACTGGCGGCTGCTGGCCGATCCCTACTACTTTAGCTCCGACACCGCGCCCGGTTATCAGTTCGAGAACCTGGATGATGCCTACGCTTCGTACCGCTGGTTCGATAACCAACAGGCGACGGGCGGCGAGCAGGTGGCCGAGGGCAGCGCCACCACCGACGCCCAGGGCACCTTCAAACTGAGCCTGCCCGCAGGCACCGCCAGTGACAAGCGCAGCCGTGCCCTGACCCTGGATGTAGAGGTGACGGATGTTGACGGCCAGGTGATCGCGGGCCAGGGCAACCTGCACCTGCACGCCGGAGCCTTCTACGTCGGCCTGCGCCCGGATGGGTACGTAGCCCAGATCGGCACGTCGCAGGCGGTGGATCTGATCACCCTCGATCCGCAAGGCCAGCCGGTGGCCGGGCGCAGTATGGACGTGGGTATCTACCAGCGCGAATGGTACAGTGTGCGTGAACAGGGCCCGGACGGGCGTTTCTACTTCACTTCGGCCTATACCGACACGCTCCAGCAGACCATCCCGGCCAAGACTGATGATAAGGGCCGAGCCAGTGTCAGCTTTACGCCGAGGCTAGCAGGTTCCTACCGCATCGCCGCCAGCGCCAAGGATGACGGCGGGCGAACGATCACCTCCAGCGCCTTTACCTGGGCCACCGGTGGCGATGCCTTCTGGGGCGTGAATGACTCGAATCGGATTGACCTGATCGCGGATCGCACCAACTACAAACCGGGCGATACGGCCAAGATCCTGGTGACGGCTCCCTACAAGGGGAGCTCGGCCCTGCTCACCATCGAGCGCGGCGAGGTGATCTCGCACCGCCTGCTCACCATCGCCGGTACCAGCGAGCTGATCGAGGTGCCGATCACCGCCGACTACGCGCCCAATGTCTATGTATCGGTGGTGCTGATCACCCCGGCGGGCAGTGGGAACACCGCCGACGCCCCGGCTGCGCCCGATGTACGGGTGGGCCTGGTAAACCTGGTGATCTCGACCGAGCAGCAGAATCTCACCGTTAGCGTGGCCCCCGACAAGGAGCAGGCTGGCCCCCGCGATAGCATCACCTACACGGTGACGACCAAGGACTACAGCGGTAAGGGCGTGCCTGCCGAAGTCTCGCTGGCTCTGGTGGATAAGGCCGTGCTGACTCTGGCCGACGACCCGAACCCGAGTCTGCACCAGGCGTTCTACGAGAAGCGGCCCTTGGGCGTCTTCACCTCGCAGTCCATCATCGCCCTGGCCGAGCGGGTGAATCTGGCTCTGGAGGCCGGTGCCAAGGGTGGCGGCGGCGGGATGAGCGCACCGATTCTGGTGCGGCGTGACTTCCCCGACACGGCGTATTGGAACGCTGGCCTCATCACGGGTGCCGATGGTACGGCCAGTGTGACGATAAACCTGCCCGACAGCCTGACCACCTGGCGCATGAGCGCACGCGGCGTGACCAAGGAGACTCTGGTGGGACAGAACACCAGCGACGTAGTGGCAACCAAACCCCTACTGGTGCGGGCGTCGCTGCCGCGTTTCCTCACCGACGGCGACCAGCCAACGCTCCAGGCGGTCATCCAGAACAGCACGGCATCTGCCATTGACGCCAACATCACCCTCAACCTAAGCGGGATTGGGGCGATCAGCCTGCAAGACCCGGCGGCGCAGCAGGTGAGTGTGCCAGCCAACGGCCAAACCCTGGTGCGCTGGAAGGCCACGGTCACCGGCGCAGGCAAGGCCATCGTACGCCTGAGCGTCAGCGGCGGCGGCTTTGAGGACGCCCTGGAGACCAGTTTGCCCGTCCAGCGTTACGAGACGCCCGAGGTATCTGCCAGCGCCGGCCAGGTTCTTGACACCACCGTCGAGACCCTACGCCCGCCGACAGGCGACCCGGCCCGTGGCGAGGCAACCCTGGAACTGGCTCCGTCTCTGGCGGCGGGCGTGCAGGGCGGATTGAGTTACCTGGAGAGTTTTCCCTACGCCTGCACCGAGCAGACGGTGAGCGCCTTCCTGCCCAACGCCGTGACCTACCGAATCTACAAGCAGCTTGGCGTGGATAACCCGGCCCTGAAGAAGTCGCTGGAGGCGAATCTGGCCACGGGTCTTCAGCGGCTCTACGCTCTCCAGCACCTTGACGGTGGCTGGGGTTGGTGGGAGAGCGACACGAGCCAGCCCTACCTGAGCGCCTACGTGGTGCAGGGGCTGACGGAGGCGCAGAAGGCGGGCTACAGCGTGAATCAATCTGTTCTTGACCGGGGTGTGGCCTACCTGAAGGACACCCTCGCCCAGAGTGCCGATGCGGAGTCCGGCATACCCGATGCCAGTCGGCTGAACTCGCGGGCCTACACGCTCTTCGTGCTTGGCGAACTGGGACAGGCGGATCGCGGGCGGACGGTGGCGCTCTACGAGCAGCGGGCCAAGCTGGACATCTACGGGCGGGCCTATCTGCTGATGACGTTGAAGGGTTTAGGCGATGACTCACGCACAACCGCTCTGGTGAACGACCTGACAACGACGGCGATCATGCGGACAACGGACGCGCACTGGGAGGAGGCGCGGGCCGATTACTGGACGATGGGCAGCGATACGCGCAGCACCGCCCTGGTGCTGCAATCTCTGGTGCGCGCTGATCCAACCAACATCCTCGTGCCCAACGCCGTGCGTTACCTAATGGGCCTGCGCGACCGTGGCCACTGGGCCAGCACCCAGGAAACCGCCGTCACCCTGCTGGCTCTGGCCGAGTACGTGGCTCAGAGCGGCGAACTCAAGGCCAATTACAGCTACCGCGTAGCTCTGAACGACAAGAGTCTGGGCGAGGGTAACGTGGATAGCACCAACCTAGACACGCCGATTGAGTTGGTGGTGAAGCTGGCTGATCTGGTTCAGGGTGCCGATAGCAAACTGAGTATCCAGCGCCAGACGGCGGCGGGACAGAGCGGCGATGGCCGACTCTACTACACCCTGCGTATGCGCAGTTTCCAAGACGCGGCACGCGTGCAGGCGCTCGACCAGGGCTTTTCCGTACACCGCGAGTATGTGATGGTGGACACCGCCACCCTCAGCCCCACCGGCCAGCTCACCACGCAGGCCGCTCTCGGTGATCTGGTGCAGGTCAAGCTAACCCTGACCTTACCCGAGGACGCGCCCTACTTCATGGTCGAGGACATGCTGCCTGCGGGCCTGGAGGCGCTGGATACCAGCCTGAAAACCAGCAGCGCGGCTGCCCGCGACCCAGAGATGGCCCCGACGGACAGCGAGCAGCCCTACTGGTGGTACTTTGGCCGCACCGAGGTGCGCGATAATCGGGTGGCTCTCTTCGCCAGCGACCTGCCGCGTGGCACGTACACCTACACCTACCTGGCTCGTGCCACCACCCCTGGCGTCTTCCAGACTCTGCCCGCCACAGCGATGCGTACCTATGCGCCGGAGGTATTCGGACGCAGCGCCGGGGCACAGTTCACGGTGACGGCACCGTAACCAGACACATAAAAGCGGGGCGGGCGAGGATTTTCCTCGCCCGCCCCGCTTTTATGATCCCTGTCAGGAGGCGTCCAGTACCGCATTGACATCCACGCTGAATCCCTCAAGCAGCAGCGATCCGGCAGTCTCACTGCGCCGAAAAACCCCGTGCGTGGCGTAGGCTTCGCCCTGGAGCATCAGCACCGTGATCGTCTCAGCCTCCGGGTTGACAATCCAATACTCCGGGATGCCCGCCTCGGCGTAGTCGGTCACCTTCTCCACCGTATCGCGCTCCGGGTTGTCAGAGCTAACCACCTCAACCACGAGATCTGCCCCTAGCCAAAAGCGATTCTGGCGGCGCGGATCGTGGGCATCGCGGACGAGTAAGATGTCGGGTTCGCGCTGCTTGCCGGGGCGAATCTGGAGGCGTAGTGGTGCAAAGCGCACTTTACCGCCTTGTGGACGAATGAAGAGCAAGAACAGCTCAAACAGGAAGGCGAGAATCGCCTGGTGCTTGTCGGTAGGCATAGGGGGAAACTCAATAAATCCGTCGGTGAACTCGACAAAATGATTCGTCCGATCCGTCAGCTTGAAGTACTGCTCCTCGGTCCAGAGTCCCTGGAGATCGTCAAAATCAACCTCAAGGCGGTCAGCCTTGCGGGTGATCAAGAGATCGGCGGTGCGGATTTCAACAGCCATTGCGTCACCTCGTGTCAGATGCCATCGGGTAGAATATCAAGTTTTTATGATCCGTATCAGGAAGCGTCCAGTACCGCATTGACATCCACGCTGAATCCCTCAAGCAGCAGCGATCCGGCACTCTCGCCGCGCCGAAAAACCCCGTGCGTGGCGTAGGCTTCGCTCTGGAGCGTCAGTACCGTGATCGTCTCTGCCTCGGGGTTGACAATCCAATACTCCGGGATGCCCGCCTCAGCGTAGTCAGTCACCTTCTCCACCGTATCGCGCTCCGGGTCGTCAGGGCTAACCACCTCAACCACCAGATCTGCCCCCAGCCAGAAGCGGTTCTGGCGGCGCGGATCGTGAGCATCGCGGACGAGCAGGATGTCGGGTTCGCGGTACTTTCCAGGGCGGATCTGGAGGCGCAGCGCAGCGACCAGTACCTTGCCGCCCATTCCGCTCACACATGTGCGTAGCAGATCGTAGAGGAATAGCAGGATTACTTGGTGATTATCAGTAGGCATAGGAAGAAACTCAATAACTCCATTGGTAAATTCAACAAGGAGCCGGGAACGATCCGTCAGTTTGAGGTACTGCTCCTCGGTCCAGAGTCCCTGAAGATCCTCAAGATCAACCTCAAGGCCGTCAGCCTTGCGGGTGATCATGAGATCGGCGGTGCGGATTTCAACAATCATTGCGTCACCTCTGATGCCTGACTATCGGCTATCGGCTATCGGCTATCGG
>JBAXMH010000171.1:0-10883 GCA_037134395.1 Chloroflexales bacterium | reverse complement strand
CGCACACCGCGATCATAGGTGAAATAGCCATAGGCCCAGTTGAGCAGCACGATCACCCGGTTGCGGAAGCCCACCAGAGAGAGCAGGTGAACCACCAGCCAGCCGAACCAGGCCAGGTATCCAGTCAGCCGAATGCCGAAGGAGTCGAGTACCGCGCCACGTCGACCAATTGTGGCCATATTGCCCTTATCGAAGTATCGGAAGGGTTGCATAGGGCGACGCCGCGTAGTGGCCACAATATTCTTCGCTGCACGCTCAGCCATCTGGATGGCTACCGGAGCCACCATAGGGTAAGCCACTCCGGGCTTGTAGCCTTCGAGGTAGGCCATATCGCCTACCACAAAGACATCCGGGTACTCAGCCAGATTCAGCGTCGGTTCGACCGGCACCCGTGCGCCGCGAGCCAACGTCAGACCAATGCCATCTGCCAGGTGCGCCGAGCGCACACCTGCCGCCCAGACCACCGTGTCCGTCTCCAGCGTGCTGCCATCAGCGAAGGTCACGCTGGCCGCACTCACGGCAGCCACCTGTGTCTTCAAGCGCACCTCAACGCCCATCTCCTGGAGGCGGCGCAGGGCGCTCTGACGAAGCCCCTCGGGGAAGACGGCGAGAACGCGGTCGCTGGCCTCCACTAACACCACCCGCGCCTCCGAGATGTCGAGCATCGGGTAGTCGCGCACCAGGACGTGGCGGATCAACTCAATGAAGGCACCGGCCAGTTCAACACCCGTTGGGCCACCGCCGACGATCACCAGCGTCAGAAGTCGGCGGCGGATGTCCGGGTTCTGTTCGCTGACCGCGTACTCAAAGTTCGAGAGTACCTGGTTGCGCAGGCGCTCGGCGTCATTGATGTCCTTCAGGCTGTAGGTGTGCGCAGCGAGGGCATCGTTGCCGAAATAGTTATTAGCGCTCCCAGCGGCGATAATCAGGTAGTCGTAAGGCAGAGGAATTGTGCTGGTGTGAATGATTTTGGCAGAGAAGTTGATGCTGGTCACCTCAGCCATCATAAAGCTGACATTGTTGAAGGAGCGCACAATCGCCCGCACAGGGTAGGCCACCGACTCAGGCTCAAGGCCGGCGGTGGCAACCTGGTAGAGCAGGGGCCAGAATCCGTGGTAGTTGTTACGGTCAATTATGAGCACATCAACATTCTTCCCTGCCAAGGTGCGGGCGGCGTTAATCCCGCCAAATCCGGCCCCGATGATCACGACACGCGGGCGGGCCGATGGCCAGGGGCGAGCGCCGTTACGGCTATAGGCTGTCGCTATCTGGGGCGCGGCGTCAGCCGGGTGGCTTATCGTATCAGGCTGATACATTGTCATTATGGTGATGATTTTCCTGGGTCGTTACGAGTCGCCGCGAGAGGCAGCGCACCGAACCGCCAGTTCAAGAGTGGCAGTATATGAGATCTTTATTTTATGTGTTTATTTTCACAAAGTCAATACCCTATTTCTTGTACCATAAAGAACAAGTAAGCTCCATATTCTGACCAGGCATTGCAATCATTTCGCACAATTTTATACCATATGAGATCAGAGCCTGCCTTAAACGCTGTGCATAATATGTCAAGAGTACATTTTTGAAGATCGGGTCTGTGATGCGTTACATTGCGCTTTAACGACCCAGAGACGACAGCAAACCCGCATTTGGTTGACACAAAAGTCAAGCAGTTCTATAATAGCCCAAGTTTCCACCTTGCACAGGCAACGACAAGAAAGTCACGAGGATGGGTCAGATCTTCCCACGCAACGCGAATTTGCTTATGCGCCTGAGCATCTTCGCCGGGCTGCTCCTCGCCGTTGAGCTGACGCTGATCCTCGGCGTCTACTTCCGCTCAAACTACTTTCGCCAGATCAACGTGGCGATCGAGCAGCCGGTTCCGTACAGCCATCAACTTCACGCGGGCGTGTTAGGAATCGACTGTCGGTACTGTCATATCTCGGTGGACAAATCGTCGTTCGCGAACGTCCCGGCTACCGAAGTTTGCATGACCTGCCACTCACAAATCAAGTCGAACAGTCCGAAACTAGCCGTTGTTCGTGAAAGCTACGCGACTGGTAAGCCCATCGAATGGTTGCGCGTCCACAGGGTGCCCGACTTTGTTTACTTTAACCATTCGATCCACATTAACAAGGGCATCGGCTGCTCAAACTGTCATGGCCAAATCAACACCATGGCCGTCGTCTGGCAGACACAGCCCCTCTACATGGGCTGGTGCTTGAACTGTCACCGCAACCCGGAGAAGTACATCCGGCCGCGCGATCAGGTTTTCAATATGGACTATGTTCAGCCTGCCAATCAGCTTCAGGTCGGTGCTGATCTGGTCAAGCAGTATGGCGTGAACAAGGCCCAGCTCACCAATTGTTCTATCTGCCACCGCTAGTGTGTTGAGATGTGATGCCTGATGCGTGAGCCCTCACGCCGTCGCATCAGGCATTGGGCATCAGGCATCATCAACGTTATGACAAATTCTAAGCTGACATCCGACCTCGACGCCGTTCGCGCGCAGCTCCACAACGCTCGCGGTCCACAGCTCTGGCGCTCGCTCGATCAGTTGGCCGATACGCCGGCCTTCCGCGATCTGGTGGAGCGCGAGTTCCCTCAGGGCGCGTCCGAACTGAATGATCCAGTGACCCGCCGCAGCTTCCTGAAGCTGATGGGTGCTTCCCTGGCTCTTGCCGGAATCAGCGGCTGTACGTACATGCCGCGCGAGAAGATTGCCCCCTTCGTCAATCAGCCCCTCGGTCGCGTGCCCGGCGTACCGCTCTACTATGCATCGTCGGTTCTGCTAAACGGTTTCGCCACCGGTGTGCTGGTACGATCTAACGATGGTCGCCCTACCAAGATCGAGCCCAACCCCCAGCATCCTGGCAGCGCCGGCGGCACCGATCTTTTTGTCCAGGCTGAGATCCTGACGATGTACGACCCGGATCGCTCGACGGAGGTACTCAACCACGGTGCCACGAGTTCCTGGGATGCGTGCATCGGTGCTATCACGAGTGCGCTTCAGGCCCAGAGTGCTACGGGTGGTGCGGGCGTGCGCCTGCTGACAACAACCGTTACCTCGCCAACCCTGGCTAGCCAGATTGGCCAATTGCTGACTCAGTACCCTCAGGCGCGCTGGTATCAGTACGACCCGATCAATCGCGATAATGTCTATGAGGGTACCCGCCTCGCCTTTGGCGAGGATGTCACTACCCGCTACGACTTCACGAAAGCCCAGGTGGTGCTGAGCCTCGACGCCGACTTCCTCTCTCCTGGCCCTGGCTTCGCCTCCTATGCCCGCGCTTTTGCGGATGGTCGGCGGGTGCGTAAGGGTACCGGCGAGATGAACCGGCTCTATGTCGTTGAGGCCAGTCCATCCTCCACTGGTGCCACCGCTGATCATCGCCTGCCTCTCCAGGCTGGGCGCGTGGCCGGATTTACCCGAACTCTCGCCGCCATGCTTAAACTGCCTGGTGTTAGCGCGGGAGAGGAGCCGACCAGTGAGCCGGTGACGAAGTTCTTGACCGCTCTAGCCGAGGATCTTGAGGCGCACAAGGGTCGCTCTCTGGTCATCGCGGGCGATCAGCAGCCACCTATTGTCCACGCTCTCGCCCACGCGATCAACGTCGAGTTGGGGAATGTCGGCAGCACGGTGATCTACACCGACCCGGTGGAGGCTCGGCCCACCAATCAGACCAATGAACTCGTCAGTCTCGTCAATGAGATGGAAGCTGGCACGGTTCAGATGCTGGTGATGATCGGTGGCAACCCGGCCTATAACGCCCCCGGCGACCTGCGTTTTGCCGAGCGGCTGGCCGCAAAGGTACCGCTCAGCGTCCACCTCAGCCTCTTCAACGATGAGACGTCGTCGGGTGCCACATGGCACATCCCCGCCGTCCATAGCCTGGAGAGTTGGAGTGATGCGCGGGCCTACGATGGCACCGCTGGTATTATCCAACCCCTGATCCAACCGCTCTTCGGCGGTAAGACCAGCCACGAAATGCTTGCCATCCTGCTTGGTCAGCCTACCCTCGATCCGCTGACGATTGTGCAGGGCTATTGGAAGGATAAGATCAGTGGCGATTTTGCCGCCGCGTGGCAAGGCATCCTCTCTAACGGGTTGATCAGCGGCACTGCTGCGGCAGTACGCACGCCCACCTTGAAGGAGGGGGGCTTGGCCGGCAGCATCCCCACCCCCGGTACACTTGAACTGGTCTTTCGGCCCGACCCGTCAATCTGGGATGGCAGCTACGCGAACAATGGCTGGCTGATGGAACTGCCCCGCCCGCTAACGAAGCTGGTCTGGGACAACGCCGCCCTGATGAGCCCACGCACCGCAATCAAGATTCTCAACCTGACATCCATCAACGCCGACCTGCTCAAAGGTGGCAGCATCGAGAGCCAGCACTACCTGGAGCAGATCAGCACGATTAATGGCAAAGTGGTGCGCCTGACCTACAACGGCGGCAGCATTGACCTGCCGATCTGGCTACTCCCCGGCCACGCCGAAGACTCGATCACGGTGAACCTCGGCTATGGGCGCAGCAAGGCGGGCAGTGTTGGTGACGGCATCGGCGTGAATGCCTACACGGTACGCACGAGTGGCGCACCGTGGTTCGGTACCCTCGAATCGGTGACTGACACCGGCGGCACCTATCGCCTTGTCTCAACCCAGGATCACTGGACGATGGAGGGACGCGACATCTACCGGGTCGGCAAGTTTGAGGAATTCAAGCTCGATCCCGAGTACATCCAGAAAGAGATTCATAAAGAGGAGTTTGGCACCGAGCATCACGAGTTCGAGACGCTGCTGCCAGCTCCTGATTACACCGGGCGCAACGCCTGGGGGATGACCTTCAACCTGAGTGCGTGTGTCGGCTGCAACGCCTGCGTCATTGCCTGCCAAGCGGAGAATAATATTCCGGTGGTCGGCAAGGATCAGGTCGCAGTAGGCCGCGAGATGCAGTGGCTGCGTATTGACCGCTACTTCGCCGGCGACGATCTGGATAACCCAGACACCTACCTGATGCCTATCGCGTGTATGCAGTGTGAACGGGCACCATGCGAGCTTGTCTGCCCGGTGGCCGCCACCGTGCATGACATAGAGGGGCTCAACAATATGGTGTATAATCGCTGCGTTGGCACCAAGTATTGCTCGAATAACTGCCCATATAAGGTGCGACGCTTCAACTTCCTCCAGTACACCGACATTAGCACCGTCACACTCCAACTGGCGCGCAACCCTCAAGTCACGGTGCGTAATCGTGGTGTGATGGAGAAGTGTACCTACTGCGTCCAGCGCATCAGCGCCGCACGGATCGAGGCGAAGAAGGCAGCGGTTGCGGCGGGACGTGAGACCTTCACTATCAGCGATGACGTCATTGTTACCGCATGTGAGGCAGCCTGCCCCACCCAGGCGATTACCTTTGGCGACACCAATGACAAGGCCAGCCGTGTCGTTTCCTGGAAGAGCGAGCCGCATAACTACAGCCTGCTCCAAGAGCTCAATACCATCCCCCGGACAACGTACCTCGCCCGTATTCGGAACCCGTTCGAGGCGCTCAGCGCCGCCGATACGGTGAAGAAGCAGGAAGGATAGCAGATGGCACAGGCGCAGCCCATCCGCACCGCACCACAGCCCGACACAGGCGAAACGTACCTGCTGCCGGGTGAAACCTACACGTCAATCAGTAGCGTGATTGGTGATGTCCCGCTGACCGCCCCGCTCAAGACCCCAAGGGCGTGGTTCCTTGGCTTCGGCGTTGCCTTCGCACTGCTCATGGTCTTCCTGGTATCAGTCTCCTGGCTCTTCATCAGGGGCGTCGGCATCTGGGGTATTAATATCCCGGTCGGCTGGGGCATGGATATTATCAACTTCGTCTGGTGGATCGGTATCGGTCACGCCGGAACCCTGATCTCGGCCATTCTGTTGCTGCTCAACCAGGGGTGGCGCAATTCGATCAACCGCTTCGCCGAGGCGATGACGCTCTTCGCCGTGGCGTGTGCCGGCCAGTATCCGATCCTTCACCTCGGACGGCCCTGGCTCTTTTACTGGCTCTTCCCCTTCCCGAACACTCACGGCATGTGGCCGAACTTTCGCAGCCCCCTCGACTGGGACGTATTCGCAATCTCGACCTATGCGACGGTGTCGCTGCTCTTCTGGCTGGTGGGTCTTGTACCCGACTTCGCCACCCTGCGCGATAGGTCGTCGAACCCGCTGGTGAAGCGCATTTACGGCTTTGCGGCGGTGGGTTGGCGTGGCTCGGCACGTCACTGGCACCGCTACGAGATGGCCTCGCTGCTGCTCGCCGGTATCTCAACACCCCTGGTCGTCTCGGTTCACTCGATCATCTCCCTCGACTTCGCCGTTGCCCAGGTTCCTGGCTGGCAGGTGACGGTCTTCCCGCCCTACTTCGTGGCTGGCGCGGTGTTCGCGGGTTTCGCGATGGTGCTGTTGCTGATGATCCCGGTGCGTGCGTTCTACGGCTTCCAGAGCTATATCACCATCCGCCACCTCGATGTGATGGCGAAGGTGATGCTAGCCACCGGCATGCTCGTGGTCTACGGCTACTTCATGGAAGTATTCGCCTCACTCTACAGCAGCAGCAAGTACGAGCAGTACCTGCTCTACAACCGGCTGAGTGGCCCGAGTGCGTGGGCCTACTATGGTCTGCTCTTCTGCAATGCCGTCGCCATCCAGCCCCTCTGGTTCAGGCGGGTGCGTCAGAATATCCCGGCCCTGATGGTCATCTCGGCGATTGTGAGTGTGGGTATGTGGCTTGAGCGCTATGTGATCATCGTGATTTCACTCCAGCGCGACTTTCTGCCCTCGTCGTGGGCGATGTACATACCCACGGTCTGGGACTGGTCACTCTACCTGGGGACGTTCGGTCTCTTCTTCACCCTGACGTTCATCTTCATCCGTGTACTCCCGATGATTAACATCTTCGAAATCCGTCTGCTCCTGCATCAGGAGACAGAGCGGGCGCATCGCAATGAAGCGGCGCACGGCCACGGACACGACCATGGCCACGGGCACGACCATGGCCATACGCCCAATCCAGCGGCGGCGGACTAGCCACGAACTGCGCGAGGGTCGGCTGATTGGCTGACCCTCATACCGGTGAGAGATATGCAAGCATCCAACGAGATCTATGGCGTCATGGCTGAGTTCGACAGTCCGAACTCGCTGCTCGAAGCCGCGAAGAAGGCCAGGGCGGCAGGCTACCGCAAGATGGACGCTTACTCGCCCTTTCCAATTGAGGAAGTGTGCGAGGAGATTATGCCCGAAGACACCGGGGTGCCACGGATTGTCCTGATCTGCGGGTTGCTCGGCGCATCAAGCGGGTTCATCTTCCAGGCCATCGGTGAGTTCCTCGACTACCCGTTCAACATTGGTGGTCGGCCAATTGCGATTACCAACTGGCCGGCAATGATCCCGATCACCTTCGAGTGTGGCATTCTCTGCGCCGCGTTTGGTGCCGTGTTTGGTATGCTGGCCCTCAATGGCCTGCCTATGCCCTACCACCCGGTATTCAACGTCCCACGCTTCGAGCGCGCCTCGCAGGACGCCTTTTTTCTGTGTATTGAGTCGGTTGATCCGCTCTTCGACCGTGGGCGAACATCGCAGTTCCTGCGTGGGCTGAGCCCACTCCAGGTCTCTGAAGTTGCGCACTGAGGATGCTCCGATGCAGACGCTACGCTCGCGCCGCTTAGCCACATTCGCTCGACTCTCCCGCTACGGGTGGATCGGACTCATGGCGATGCTCCTGGCCGCATGTCACACGGACATGTATAGCCAGCCGAAGTTCAAGACCTACGAACCCAGCAGCTTTTTCGCCGATGGGCGTTCGTCACGGCCAAATGTTCCTGGTGCCGTGGCGGCTGGGCAGGTGCAGACCGACACCTACCTGTATACCGGGTTGGTAAATGGGCAGTTGGGTACGGTGATGCCCTTCCCCGTGACAGCCGATCTGCTCGCTCGCGGCCAGCAGCAGTTCACGATCTACTGCTCGGTCTGCCACGGTGTCGCTGGATTTGGGCAGAGTGCCGTTGCTGAGCGCGCATCAATCGTACCGGCCAACTTCCACCAGCAGCGTCTGCGCGATGCGCCGATTGCCCACTTCTTCAACATTATCACCAATGGGGTTTACCGCAGCGACCCGGTCAAGGGTGGTTACCAGTCAATGTTTAGCTACGCTTCGCGTATCACGCCCCAAGATCGCTGGGCAATTGCGGCCTATATCCGCGCCCTGCAGCTCAGCCAGAATGCGACAGTGGACGATGTACCGCCGGCAGAGCGTGCGCAGCTCGGTAGATAACAGGTAGATCGCTCGGCGTCGGCTGTGTCCGGCGTACTAGAAGGCTCTCCGCATGGCAACGACTTCTCTTGCACCAACTCGGGTTCCGCAGCTCGGCCGGCTGCAGACGATCGGCCTTGTCGCGGCAGCGATTGGCCTTGTGCTGCTGGTGGCCGGCTACTTTATCGTCGGCCCCGAACAGTTCTTCCGCTCGTATCTGTTCGGCTTCTACTTCACCATGAGCCTGCCCTTAGCATGTCTGGGCTTCCTGATGCTTCAGCACCTCACTGGCGGCGCATGGGGCGTTACGGTGCGGCGTATGCTGGAGGCTGGCGCGCTGGCGCTTCCGGTGATGGGCCTGCTCTTTATCCCCATCGCCCTCGCCACGTACCCCACCACGTACCAGTCACTTGGCCTAGCACAGCCGCTCTACGAGTGGGCAACCCCGGGAGTGATTGACCCGAGCAGCCCGCTGTTCGATCCAGGCATCGCTCATAAGGCACCCTGGCTCACGCCGACCTTCTATGTCGCCCGAGCGGTGATCTACTTTGTGATCTGGACGAGCTTGGCCCTGATGCTGCGCTCATGGTCGCTGGATCAGGATCGTACCGGCAACCAGGCGTCTGCTAAGCGTATGCGTATGCTCAGCGGCATCGGCATCGCGCTCTTTGTGATTAGTGTGACATTCGCCGCTTTCGACTGGACAATGTCGCTTGACCCTCACTGGTTCTCGTCAATCTATGGTGCCCACTATATGATCAGCTCAGGTCTGATGACATTGTCCTTCCTGAGCATTATCATCACCCAGGTGCGGCAGACCGAGATCTTTGAGGAGCATGTGTCAACCAAGCCCATCCACGACATCGGTAAACTGATGACCGCCTTCACGGTGCTGTGGACGTATATGTCGTACGCTCAGTATGTGATTATCTGGGCGGGTGATGTGGCAGAGTCGACGCCCTGGTATGTCCACCGCACGCAGGGCGGCTGGATCGCCATCGTACCAATGCTCATGGTGGGTCAGTTCTTCCTGCCCTTCTTCCTGCTGATCTCGCGGAAGAACAAGCGCAGACTAGGATCACTTGCCAGCATCGCCACGCTGATCATCGTGATGCGTTTCATTGATGTATCATGGATCGTCCTGCCCGCCTTTCACGCCAACATCGCTGAGGTGAACTGGATGAATCTGGCGGCGCCGGTGGGTTTGGTGGGCATCTGGCTAACCTTGTTTGCCAGCAATCTACAGCGCGCCGCACTCCTGCCGCTCAATGACCCGAACATGGAATGGCTGCATGTTGGAGGACATCACTAATGAGCTACCGTTCACGCAGCTATGATCAGGCGCAGGTTCAGGCGCAGCCGCCGAGCGCGTTGCGTATTATGACGGCCCTGCTGACGGCCTTTGTGATGATCAGCCTGCTGATTTTCCTCGCTGGCCGCGTGCCCTTCGTTCCAACACCGCTGGCCAATACGGGCGTGACCTACAAGGACTATGTGGCGAAGGATACGATACTCCTCACCACATATGGAAACACGCTTGAGGGCAAGGTTCACATCCCGATTGATGAGGCCAAGAGGCTGATCGTGGAGCGTGGTCTCCCCGTGCGCGATAACCCCAGCCCAACGCCGTAGCACTGCCGGTTTGCTCAATAAGATACGGTGCGGGGCAATAGCCAGCGATGCTGGCCAATTGCTCCGCACCGTATCTTAATTTCACGGAAGGATATGCATGCGCGGGGCGCACACACCATCGCGATAAAAATGGCTGTTAGTGTCCGACTATCGGCTATCGGCTATCGGCTATTTTCACGGAAGGATTTCATGACCAACCCTCCCAATACGCCGCCCGAGACGCGGCGCAAGGTTCCGCCGTGGCTGCTGCCAGCGGTCATTTTTGGCGCCGTTGCCCTCGTGGCTACCCTCGTAACGGTGGCCCTGACGATGCGAGATGTGCCCCGTCCCGTCCCCGCTGCCGCTGTCGAACGACCAACCGGCCACCCCGCGACAGAGACAACACCAGCGACGATGAGTACGAATCTGCCCGTAGCTCACGGCAGCCTTGATCCAAATGGCCCGAAGGTCGAGTTGATCAATCTGGCCAGCGCCCGATCCCGCCTCGATGCCGGGACAGCGCTTTTCGTTGATGTGCGATCAGGAAGTGACTACGCGGCGGGGCATATCCCCGGCGCGATCACAATTACTGCTAAGGACATTGATACACAGCTCAACGCCCTGGCCCCTGGATCGGTGATCATCGCCTACGGAGATTCGGCCCGCCCCGACTCTGGACAGCGCGGCGCACAGATTTTTATGGATCTGGGCTACCCAAAAATGATCGCTTTGGAGGGCGGATTTCAGGACTGGGAGAAGGCGGGGAACCCGGTGGAAAAGTGAGGTATGATTGACCTCCACATCCATACGACGGCAACGCCGCATCACTCCTCGTGGGCACCCGAAGAACTGGCCGCAGCGGCAGCAGCACGGGGTCTGACGGTGATTGCCGCCGCTGACCATAACACGACTTCTAGCGTGCGTGCGCTCCAGATGGCGGGCGCACACCACGGCCTACGGGTGATCCCCGGTGTCGAGATTGATAGC
>JBAXMH010000170.1:0-10884 GCA_037134395.1 Chloroflexales bacterium | reverse complement strand
GAACCCACGACCCCCGCGTCCCAAACGCGGTGCTCTACCAGGCTGAGCCACGCCCCGATGAGCTAAGGGTAACAGGAAGGGCAGTGGATGTCAAACGAGAGGACGAATGTCCCCTCTACCGTAGATGCGGTACAATAGGTGTGTCGCGATCAGCGTGAGCAGACAGGTTTGTGAGTAATGAGCACCGTGATCCTCAGCGATGCACGCTTTGGCGCGCACACATGGTACGGGCACCCCGAGTGCGCAGATCGACTCGATGCGATTATGGAGGCAGTTACGACGTCTCGTTTGCTCAGTGATCTGTGCAGCGTTGCGCCGTACCCTGCACCGGATGCAGCACTGATGGCCGTGCATACCCCCGAACTGCTCTGGCGCGTGCGCCAGCTCAGCAGTTACGGCGGTGGTCAGATTGATGGCGATACGTATGTGACGATAGACTCGTGGGATGCGGCCCAGTACGCGGCGGGTGCCGCGATGGGCGCGGTGGACGCGGTGTTGAGCAGGGGGCATCATAATGCTTTTGCATTGGTGCGACCACCCGGCCACCACGCGACGCCGGGGCGGGCGATGGGGTTTTGTCTGATCAATAACATTGCGGTAGCTGCCCGTCACGCGATCAGCCACTACGGTCTGGAGCGAGTGGCGATTGTAGACTTCGATGTTCACCACGGCAACGGCACGCAGGATGTCTTCTACGACGACCCGCAGGTGCTGTTCATCTCTACCCACGCCGCGCCCTTCTATCCTGGCACCGGGCCGATGGTGCAGGTGGGAACCGCCGGGCCAGCCGCCGGGAAGACATTGAATATCCCGCTGCCCTTTGGCGTGGGCGATATTGGGTATGCCCATGTCTTCGAGGATCTGGTGGCACCGGCCCTGCGCCGCTTCAAGCCCGAACTTCTGCTTGTCTCGGCGGGCTACGATTGCCACTGGAAAGATCCGCTGGGGCCAATGGTTCTCTCAACATCTGGCTATGCCCGACTCACCGCCGATCTGCTGGCCCTGGCCGATGAGCTGTGTGATGGGCGGATCGCCCTGGTGCTGGAGGGTGGCTACAGCCTGGAAGTCCTTGGAGCCTGTACGGTCGCCGCGCTACGGTTGCTGCTTGGTCGCGACCCCGGCCCCGACATGCTTGGCGGTGTGCGCTCGGTCGAGCCTGATCTGAACCACCTGATCACGACGATCCGCGAGCGGCACCCGCTGTTTGGAACATGATGGGGGGCGCAGGGGCGAAATGATGTAGATGCGCCACTCATGGCACGTTCACACCGCGCTCCTGCACCCCTAACAGGGGGATATACCATGATCGCGGTGATTAATTATGGGGCGGGCAACCTACCGAATGTGGTGCGCGCCCTGCGCCACGTGGGTGCCGACCTGGAAGTGACGGACGATCCGGCGGCGGTGCGAGCGGCTGATGCGGTAGTTCTGCCCGGCGTCGGCGCAACCGCCGATACGATGCGTAGCCTGCGGGATCTCGGCATTGCTCAGGTGCTGCCGGAGGTGGCCGCCTCAGGGCGACCCTTCCTGGGGATCTGTGTGGGCATGCAGGTACTCCTCGGGGCCAGCGAGGAATTTGGCACGCATCCCTGCCTCGGCGTGGTGAACGGCACCGTTCGGCGTCTCCCCGCTGACGCTGGCAAAATTCCGCAGATTGGCTGGAATCAGGTGCGCTATCGCCCATTCTTCGCGAGCCACCCGCTGTTCACCGATATTCCCGACGGCAGTGATTTCTACTTCGTCCATTCCTTCTACTGCGCGGTAGACGACCCCGCCATTGTGGCCGGACAGACCGACTACGGTATTGACTTTCCAAGTATCATTGTGCGCGATAACCTCGCCGCCGTGCAGTTCCACCCCGAAAAAAGCGGGCGCTGGGGTCTTCAACTCCTACGAAATTTTGTACAGATTTGTGTACATTCAGGTACACATCAGACAACCATGTGATTCGCGCACACCACCCGATGAAAAAAGTCGCTGGTGTCCGGCTATCGGCTATCGGCTATCGGGTATTTTTACATCAGGTGACGTTATAATGGACATTATTCCTGCAATTGATCTCAAAGATGGCCGCTGTGTCCGGCTTTACCAGGGAGACTTCGCCCAGGCCACGGTGTATGGCGACGACCCGGTGGCGATGGCGCGGCGATGGGCAGATCTGGGGGCCACCCGGCTTCATGTGGTTGACCTTGATGGAGCCAAGAGCGGTCGCCCGGTAAACACCGATGCGGTACGCGGAATCGTGCGTGCCCTGAAGATCCCGGTGCAACTCGGCGGTGGTCTGCGCCGTGAGGAGGACATTGTCACCGCGCTGGCGCTGGGCGTGGAGCGGGTGATCCTCGGCACGGCTGCGGTGGAACATGCCGGCCTAGTGGCACAGATGGTAGCCCGCTTTGGCGAGCAGATTATTGTTGGTGTGGATGCGCGCAATGGCATGGTGGCCACCGATGGCTGGACAAGCACTGCCGATGTGCGGGCGACTGATCTAATAGAGCGCATGGCGATTCTGGGGGTGCGCCGGATCATCTACACCGATATTAGCCGTGACGGTACGTTGACCGAACCGAATTTTACGGCCATGGCCGAACTGATTCGGCCAGACGGCCCGGCGATCATCGCCAGCGGAGGTATCGCCGTCAGCGAACACCTGCTGCGTCTGGCCCACCTCGGAGCCGAAGGGGCGATTGTGGGCAAGGCGCTCTATACCGGGGCGATTGATCTTGAGCAGGCACTCGCTGCTCTGCGTACGTGAATGCACAATTCACCAACATGAAAATAGCCGATAGCCGATAGTACTACAGTTGTAACTATACTTCACAGAAAGGCTCCTGCCGATCACCCCCCCTAGCCCCCCCGCAAGCGGGGGGAACAATGCACTGATCCCCCCCGCTTGCGGGGGGGCCAGGGGGGGTGATTCAAACTACAACTGTAGTAATAGCCGATAGCCGATAGCCGGACACCAGCGGCCATTTTCATCGCGACGGTGTGAGCCTCGCACATGAACGTCTGTTGTGCATTCTGAATTGAAGGGATACCCATGACTAACCCCGACCTGACAGCGAAGTATGAGGAAGAGCGTCTGCGAGCCCATGGCCAGTCGCAGATCGTGTACCTTCAGGGTCAGATTGATGAGCTACGCAGGCTGCTGAAGGATCAGACCAATAAATATAACTGGGCCATGGAGCAGGTGCGCAAGACAGAGACGTCGGTGGTTCAGGTGCAGAACCTCTTCGATCAGCACGCCGAGGATGTCACGCAGTCTACTGATGCGGCGCGGCGTGATGTGATCGGCCTGCGCCGTGAGGTGGCCGGGGCGCTGATGAAGATTGACGAGAGCGTGAAGCCGTTGCGCGAGATGCAGGCTCAGATCCAGCAGGTTGCCGATGCGCGCAAGCAGGATCGCGATTTTGTTTCGGGCTGGTTTAGTCGCATTGAGTCATTGGAGCAGCAGATCCTGACACTCTTCGCCCAGATCAAAGAGGTTGACGAGCGCCAGCGCCAGTATGTGCTTCAGCTCGACCGGCTGCGCGAGGCGGACGCAGTGGCGATTCAGGAGGCACGGAAGGTAGGCGATGAGCTTCAGATCGAGAAGCTGAGTCTTCGTCGTCTGGCAGCAGAGACGCAGCAGCAGGTGGTTGATATCCACCCCATCTTGGCGGAACACGACTCGCGCATCGTGCGTATTGACGAGATCCGCCAGCATATTGACCTCTTCGCGGAGACGCTGCCCAAACAGTATCTCGATCTGGTCTCGCGATTCCCCGACATTATCACCGATATTAAGCGGGTAGAGCGGCTCTCCACCGAGCGCTTTCTGATGAACCAGGAGCGGCTGGAGGATATTCGCCAGCAGGCCGATGAGAAGATCAGTCTGCTTCAGGAGGCCGATGAGCAGCACTTGCGCCAACTGACTTCGTGGCTAGAGCGAATTGATGGGTGGGTGCGCGAGCTGGAGCAGCGCCAGAGCCGAGCGGCAGCACGCCTGGAGGCTGCTCAACTGGTGCATATGGCCCGGATCGTAGAGATAGAAAACCGTGAGATGGATACGCTCACGAATCTCTTCTCCAGCGTCCGCAATCAGTTTGAGCGGATCAAGGCGGCCCAAATTGAGGCGAAGGGCGGGGATGAGTAGAGACGCCCCGCCGGGGAGAGACGCCCCGGTGGGGCGTCTCTACCGCCGTTCGAGGACGAAGATGCGTGGATGAAGACCGCCAAGATCAATGCGGATGGCGCTGTGCAGACTCCACTCGGGCCGGTTGTCAATCAGGTGTTCCATCAGGCGCACCTCGTGGGAGAGCAGGACGCAGTGGCTGCCGGGGCGAGCCACGCGGGCGGCCTCGCTGAGCAGGGCCGGGTAGAGGCTGAGGTTCTCAGCGTGCGAGCCGACCAAGTGGCCGAAGGGCAGGTCGGCGCAGATAGCGTCAATGCTCGCATCATGCAGCGGTAGGCGCGTGGCGTCCCACGGGAGCAACTCGCAGCGCGCCGTAAGGTCGGCGGCGGCGACGTTGACCCGCGCACACGTAAGGGCCGCAGGGTCGTTATCGCAGCCAAAGGCGCGGCGAGCGGGGCCGATCAGCAGCCGCTCGATCAGCAGCGACCCCGAGCCGCAGCCGATATTGAGAAAGCGGTCGTCGGGGGTGGGCGCGGTGAGCCGGGCCATGGCGCTAGCCACCGCGCCGTTGAGCGCGCCCTCGCGGTTGCAGACACGCCAGGGCCGGGTGGCTAGGGGCCGGGGCGACAGGCGTATAAGCAACTCCCAGCCCTCGCCATCGGCGGCGCGGCGCAGGCGCAATAGCAGGTCGCCGTCGTCGGCACCGACACGCAGGCCGGTGCTGGCCGAGATCTCGGCCTTGAGCCGGGTGAGGACGGTTGACTCGGCACCGGCAGCACTGAGGAAAAGGCTGGCGAATGCGCCCGGTGGGTGCAGGCGACGCACCTTCTCAATAAGCGCCAGGATGTTACGAAAGTGTTCGTCGCCGAGCAGAGCTTTGGGCCGAGGGACGGGGAAAGCGCGCACGAGGTAGACCGACTGGGCGGTGCGCAGATTCAGCAGGGCGCGCAGATCGCCGGTGTAGTCCACGCCGATGACACAGGGCGGGCCACCACGATCAGGGCGGGCGAGCGGGCCGAGCAGGCGCATCTCGTCGCGGACAATAGGTTCTAGGCCGTCGGCGGTGATGACTTCAATACGAGTGGAGCGCCCGACAGGGCGCGGGGGTGTTTTTGCCATAGCGCTTATAGTACCGCAAGTTTAGACAGGGCCGGTGCAACGTCAGTACGCCCCCTCTCCCCCTGCCCCCTCTCCCACGTGGGGAGAGGGGGTATTCCGCACCAGAAAGCTGTCTGGCTCCCCTCCCCCCGCGTGGGGGAGGGGCTGGGGGTGGGGGGCAATCTGAGGACTTTGCACCAGCCCCTGTAGGTTTGGGTGCCGCACGCTTAGCATGCGGGCTTTGGCGGTATAATGCCCCGGTGCGTACGCAAAACCGTGCGCCCGAGAGAGCTATGGGACAAGCCGATCTCCAACCGAATACGGCGCAGCGCCGTGCCACTATTACGGCCCGCACCCTCGGTGCGGGCGTTGCGATTCTGCGCTCGCTGCTGATTGTGTTGGCCCTGGCCTGCGCCGTTGGGGTCATGGCCTATCAGGCTCCGCCGAGTGGCCGGGTGCGGGTGGGCTGGCTGGGCGATAGACTCTTCCTCGGGGCCGACCCAGGGCTGGGCGCGGAGCCGATTGTACGCGGGGATTTCTATGCCGATGATGTGAATCAGGACTCGCCCACCGGGCGCAGCCGTTGGACACGTGAGCATGCCCGGCTGACTCTACCGAATATTGGGGCGGGGGCCGACCTTGATCTGGCGATGGTTGTTCAGGGCTGGCCTGCCGATGTACTGCGGGCCGATGTGCATCAGCCAATGGTGACAGTACGCGCCGATGATACGTCCCTTGGCGAGTTTACGCCGAATCCTGGCTGGCAAACCTACCACTTTCGCATTCCTGCCGCCGCCCAAACGGGCGGCGACTTAATGATTGACCTGCGTAGTTCGCAGACATTCACCGATACCCTCGGCTTTAGCGGCGACCCGCGCCCGAAGGGGCTGCGTTTGGCGGAGGTGCGTGTCGCTCCGGCAAGCAGCCAGCTTATCGCGATCTACCCACCGGCATGGCAAGCGGTGCTGCTGCTCTGTGTGAACGCGCTGCTGCTGGTACTCATCCTTTCCCGCCTACTCAGTTCCACGCCGGTGATCTATACCCTAACCATCGTGGGCGTTGGGGTGGCTGGGATTGGGCTGGCCAGCCTACGGGTGTGGATGGGCGCGGCGCTGCTGGTGGCGATAGCGGTGCAGTCGGTGCTGCTGATCGCGGTCTGGCGTGGCGAGATCATGGCGCTGACGCGGGCGATGGTGCGGCGCTACACCATCGGTCATGGCCTGGGCTACGGCCTGGTGATGACTGCCTTGGTCTGGCTGACCTACAGCCTGACACTACTCCTGGGCTGGCTAGGCAGTCAGGGGGGGCCGCTGTTCTGGAAGATCTTCCCCGACTCGATCCTCTACAGTTTGCTGAGCGTCGGACTGCTTACCCTGGGGCTAACCCTCGGGCGCGAGGGGCTGCCGCACCTGACGGATCGCATCGTTAGCGCAATTGGTTCGCGGCGCAGCGCGGCTATTCTGCTGGGCATGTTCAGTCTGATCTGGCTGGGATATGAGGCGGTGGTGATCGCCCAGTTGCCCTACGTGGGCCACGCCGACTATGCAGATAACGCGGTGGTGGCGCGCAATCTCGTGGCCGGGCGCGGCTGGGTGGTGGACTACGTCACTCAGTTTTACCGGCTCTACGCCGGACTGACCCGCCCACAGGAGACGTGGCCGCTGCTCCAGCCGCTCTGGATCGCGCCCTTCTTCCTGCTCTTTGGGGCCACGGCCTGGGCGGCGAAGATGCCTAACCTGATCTTCAACGCCCTGCTGATCTTAATCATTTTCCAGATCGGCACACGGATCTGGAATCGGCGGGTGGGCCTGACGGCGGCGATCCTGGTGCTAACGAATTATCTCTTCTTCCGACTGACGATCTACGCCACCAGCGACTTGGCCTTCGTGGTATTTAGCCTGGGGGCGCTGTATGCGCTGTATCAGGGGTCAGGGGTCGGGGGTCAGGGGTCAGGGGTCAGGGGTCGGCCTCCAGCCTCCAGCCTCCAGCCTCCAGCCTCCAGCCTCCCGACTTCCCGCCGCTGGCTGCTAGTATCGGGGGTTTTGTGCGGGCTGATGATGCTGCAGAAGCCGAGCGGGGCGGTGATTGTGGCCGGGATGGGGATCTGGTTGATTGCCGATTTAAGATTTAAGATTGTAGATTGGAAGAGGGGTGGGCGGCAATCTCAAATCTCAAATCTCAAATCTATAATCGCCTGGGCGGCGGTCGCCCTGCTGATACTGTCGCCTTACCTGATCCGCAACATGATCACCTTCGGCACGCCGGTCTTCTCGACAGAGAGCTATGACGCCTGGGTGCTGGGCTACCGGGGCAACAGCGGCGATGCGTGGCAGGAGATCTACAATGTCTTCACGCCAGAACTGGGTGGCGCGGGGCTGCCAGATCGCAGTTGGATTTTGCGCTGGGGCTTTGACGCGACGACGGAGAAGCTGCGCGTGCAGGCCGCCGAGCTGCGGAACTACATCATGCCGGTGTGGCAGGGGCTACCAAGCAGTATCGGCTGGCTGTTCAGCAATAACGAGCGGAAGAATATTGCTAGCGATATGGGGGCGTGGCTGGCGCTGATCGGTATCATCGCGGCCCTGCGCTTCCAGCGACGGATCCTCGGCCTCCTGGTATGCGCCTACCTGCCCTATATGGCCTTTATGCTCACCTACTGGCGCACCAACGAGGAGCGCTACTGGGTGATGCTCATTCCCTGGCTGGCTCTGCTGGGAGCCTGGGCGCTCTGGGCAGGGTACGACCGGCTGGCGACGATTGGCGACCGGCGCTGGGCACCGCTGGGGCTGATCCTGGTCGTCGTGGCCATGAGTAATGTGATGGGCTTCTCGCGGGCGGACATCGCTAATAAGGTGAGCCGTGAGCCGACGATCTGGGCACCTGATCTGGATGCCTACGCCTGGATTACGGATCATACCGCAACCGGCACGGCGCTCATGACTCGTGTTCCGTGGCAGGCGAACTGGCACACCAATCGGCCAACCTTGATGATTCCGAATACGGAGAGCCGCGATCTACTGCTCCAGATCGCTCAGCACTACGGCGCGCAGTACTTGGTGCTAGAGAACCAGCAGCGGGTGAAGGGCGACGCCGGGCGGTTGCTGGAACCGCTGCTGAATCAGCGTAATCAGGTTGGTGCGGTGATTGACGGGTTTGAGCTGGTGTACGCCAGCGAGACGGCGGATTTTCGGGCGTTTGTGTATCGAATACCGTAGGGGCGGAGCAGCACAGATGCAGCGCGCTGCATCTGTGCTGCTCCGCCCCTACGGTGGTTTATATGGACGGTCATGCGTATTCTGATGTTGGCCTCGTCGTACCCGAAGTACCCAGGGGAGACGACCGCTCCCTTTATCGAAGAGATCGCGGCGGGTGTGGCGGCGCGTGGCCACGCAGTGACGCTGCTGGCGCCCTGGCACCCCGAGATCCGCCGCGCCCCGCTAGAGCGCGGGGTGCGGCTCTGCTTCTTCCGCTACGCCCCGCACCCGGCGCTGAATATCTGGGGCTACGCCCAATCGCTGCTCAGCGACACGCATATTAAGCGCCGCGCCCTGCTGGCCGCGCCCTTCGCTCTGGCGGCGGCGACACTGGCGCTGCTGCGGAGGCTGGCGGCGGCGCGGCGGGCGGGCCAGCCATTCGATCTGGTGCAGGCGCACTGGGTGTTGCCCAACGGCCCACCGGCGGCGCTGGCCGCCCGCGCCTACGGGCTGCCCCTGGTGATCAGTCTGCACGGCAGCGATATTTATGTGGCCGAGCGCAGCCGGGCAATAGCGACGGTAGCTAGTGTGGCCTTCCGCAATGCCGCTGCCGTAACCGCATGCAGCGCAGATCTGCGCGAGCGCGGGGTGCGCCTGGGTGCTCGGCCCACAACCGCTACGGTGATTCCCTACGGCGTCAATAGTCAGGATTTCCGCCCCGATGAGGATGCTCGCGCCAGCGTGCGCGCTGAGTTGGGTCTGGATGAAGGTACGCCCCTGGTGATCGGGCTGGGTCGCCTGGTAGCCAAGAAGGGCTTCGGTGTGTTGCTCGACGCCTGGCCCCAGGTGCTGGCCCAGTCTCCACAGGCCACCCTGTGCATCGTAGGCTACGGCGACCTGCGCGACTCGCTGGAGGAGCAGGCGCGGCGGCTGGGCATCGCTGCGCGGGTACGCTTCTCTGGCCAGTTAGAGCGCCGTCGGGCCGCCGCCTACATCACCGCCGCCGATGTCTTCGCCCTGCCGATTGTGCGCGAAGGGGTAGACGGGCTGCCGAACGCGCTGCTGGAAGCGATGGGCGCAGGCAGGCCGGTGGTCGCCTCGCGGGTGGCGGGCGTCCCCGACGTGATTGACGACGGCGTCCACGGCATGATCGTCCCCGAGCGTGACCCCGCCGCCCTGGCTTCCGCCATCCTGCGCCTGATCAACGACCGGCCCTTTGCTGAGCAACTGGGCCGCGCTGCCCGCGCCCGCGTCGAGCAAGAGTTGACCTGGGAGAAGACCTGCGAGCGATTCGAGCGGGTGTATCGTGAGGCAATAGGCAGCCGGTGACAGTCTACGTGCGACAACGCGCTCGGGTGTTTGCTTGGCTCGTCCCGCTGATGCTCGTGGGAGTCGCTCTGGCTGTGCGGATCTACCGGTTGGATGCGCAGAGTCTATGGCTAGATGAGGGCAGCAGTTGGCAGATGTCGAGCCAGTCCTGGGGCACCTTGCTGGGCGATCTGCTCAGCCCCACAGCGGCGTATCCGCTCTACCACCTGCTGCTCAAGCTGTGGATCTCCCTCTTTGGCGATAGCGAGATCGCCCTGCGTCTGCCCTCGGCCATCGCCGGTACGATGGCGGTGCCGGTGATCTACCTGGCCGCACAAGAGGGTAGTCGCGAAAGCGAGTCTCTTCTCCCTCCTCTCCTATATCCCCTTGCCGCTGCTCTCATCGCCCTGATCGGCCCGTTCCCGCTCTGGTACGCCCAAGAGGCTAAGGCATACAGCCTGCTACTACTGGCTGCCGCCCTGCTAACCTGGACGCTGCTGCGGGCGCTGCGCACCGGCTCCCGCCGCGACTGGCTGGCCTTCGTCGTCGTCGCCCTGATCGCCGTCTGTATTCACCGGCTGGCCGCGCTGAGTGTGGTGGCCGGGGGCTGGGCGTGGTGGGTGGGCGGGCGGGAGGCAGGAGGCAGGAGGAAGGAGGCAGGCTCCCGGCGTCCCGCCTCCTGCCTCCTGCCTCCCGCCTCCTGCCTCCTGCCTCCTGCCCCCTGGGCAGCGATGGGACTAATCCTGATGAGCGCGGGCCTGGTGGCGGTGATGATCTACGGATTGGGCAGCGACCGGGCAGCGACGGGAGCGTATATCCCGGCGGGGCCATTGGCGGCTCTGGGGCTGACCTTCACCCGTTTCAGTTTGGATCGCTGGCCAGGGGATGTGCCCTGGTGGTGGTTGCTTCCGTGGGCGATACTGCTGGCCTGGGGGCTGATCCGCCTGAGCTTGGATGTGTGGCGAGAGAGCAAAATACGATCTGCCCCGCTGGCGATCCTGTGTCTGCTGCTGGTGCCGCTGGGGCTGTTCCTGATCCAGTTGCTCTTCACCCATCTCTATGAGGCCCGTTACCTGATTGTGATCTACCCGGTGTGGACGCTGGTGGTGGCGTACCCGCTGGCAGGAGGCAGGAGGCAGGAGGCAGGAGGCAGGAGGCAGGAGGCAGGAGGCA
>JBAXMH010000169.1:0-10915 GCA_037134395.1 Chloroflexales bacterium | reverse complement strand
GGTGTTCATACATATGTGCGCATTTCGTCGATCAGGGACTTTGCACTAGCCCTGAGGTTCAGGGTTGGTGCAAAATCACGCGCGACTGAAGTCGCGTCACGAGAACCTATGGCCAATCGCCTCGGCGTTGACGTAGGCCGATGCCGAGGTGGAACGCCTCGCAGGCGCGACTTCAGTCGCCAGCCGGAGGAATTGCACCAGCTCTGTGACATGGCTCTGCTACCTTGACACTGCCCCTTGCGGATGCTACCCTGTAGCCATGCCGTTGTGATCTGTCGGCTTGGTACAAGCTCCACCGATGTTATGTGTGGCCCTGAGTGCGATCCGCCTGCCCGTCTATCCGACCTGATTTCCACTGTCTGACCCTGCCATATGTACCCCATAGGCAGCCTCGCAGGCAGCCCGACGCCATACGGGAGTAGAGCTATGTCGAACCAGGAACCAACCATCGCAAGCATTCTGCGCACGCTTGCCCATGAGTACGATGGGCCTGTCGAGGAGCGTCGGGTTCTCGATCGGGTGCTTGAGCAACGGCCAAGCGCGGCAAAAAATCCCTATGCCACGATCCGCGAGCGACTGCGCTGGGATGGGCTGACCCTTGGCTGGCTGCGCCTGGGCCGTGGCAAGCTGATGCCGCTACACGTGGCGCTTCAGGATCTGCGCTTCCGCTGTCTCCCCCGCGCCCGCGATATCGCTGCCGGGATGCTGCCCCTCGCTCACCTCCAACCCTTCGCCGGGTTGCGTAGATTTGAGCTAACTCTGCTGGATACGACCGGAACCGCGATGCCCTTTATCAACCACGATCCGGCGGATTCGGGCAGTGCTGCTTTTGCCACGCCTGGCTTCGATCTGGGTGCATGGTATGCTCGCTACGGCTTTGTTGCCGGTGATAGTATTGTGGTATCGGTCATCACCACTGTTCCTCTGACCATGCGGATCGAGCGGGAGTCTGCGGAGGATTATCGTCAGCTCTCTATGACCGACCAAGACGCTGAGCTGATCGCTGAGATCGTTGCTCGCGTCGGTCGCTCGCAGGTGGCGCTCCTCCCCTGCGATGAGGTAATCCTACCGATCTTCGCCGTTGCCCCCTGGCGTAGTGCCTGCCCCGGCAGCCCCTGGCAGCATCTCGTCACTCACGATAGCCGGCTTCAGCTCGTAGACGATATTTTTTTGACGAACCAGAATCACCCCGCCCTGCGCCTCTTTTCGTCTGATGAGGTCTTTGAGCCACTGCCGGTGCCCGAGGGCGAGCGCAACGCCGTAGATACGGCCCTGTTCGCAGAGATTGATATGCTCCAGCACGAACTTCGCCATGCACGTGAGCAGGACGCGGACATGGGCCTGTGGAACGGCCAGATCCAGCGTGCCTCGGCGGCCTACTCGACCCTTGATTATTACAGCGAAGACCCGCACGTGCGGGGAGGGTCAATCAGTTCGTTGGAGCGCTACGACGACCTTGATGACGATGACGATGACGAATTTGGATTCAGTGGCATTGGTATGGACGATCCCGCCGCTTCCTCAGGCGAGGAGTTTGCGCGGCTCCAGGCAGCCCACGATGAACTGATGTCGGCCCTGCCGCCCGGTGTCGCTGAGCAGATCGAGTCCGCTCGCCCGGAGGAGGCTGAGGTGATCATCGCTCAGCATCTCAATATGCTCCTTGCCAAAAAACCGCACCTCTTCCCAAAGCTCGATCTGAGTGGCAGCATTGAGGATGAGGGCATTGACCCGGTGGCTGAAAGTCTCTTCGACCCGACGACCTGGCAGGAGGATGTGATTGATGATGAATGGGACGATATGGACGATGAGATGCTTGCGGCGGACGATGACTCGGCACGTATCTACGCCGAGAGCAGCGATCTGATCGGCCAGTTCCACGATTATCTCTCCGAGGTGGGCAAGAGCAGCACTACGGCCCGCTCCCGTTCGCGTAGCGTGCTTGTCTACGCCGAGTTCCTGGCCTCGTACTATAACCGCACCCTCGCTAATGGCGACTACGCGACCCTTGATGAGTGTCTGTTCTACTACTACCCGCGCCGCGTGTTGAATACCTCGCCGCGCCAGGTGCGAGAGATCTGCACTTCGATCAAGCAGTTTTATAGCTTTATGAAAGAGCGCGGTGTGATCGGTGACGACCGATTCGCCCTCGCCCTCTGGCGTCGCCGCGATCAGGCCGCCCACGTCGTCCAGATCTACGACCGGATCGCCAGCGATTCGCCAAACTTTGAGTTGCTCTTCGCCCGGCTGTTCCAGCCCTATACGGATTAAGGCAACACGTTCTATGAACTGGGCAGGTAGTGCGCTCGGACTCTTCAGCTTCGGTATGATCGGGTTTGGCTTCATCTGGGTGATTCGCCTGGAGTACTCCCTCGGCTACCTCTGGTGGCCCTTCCCGCTGCTGCTGGGCATCGCATTGATCGGCGGATCGTTGTGTGTGGGTAACGCGGGCTGGTCTGCGCTACTCGGTATCGCTGGCGCTTCCTTCATCTGGGGGGCCACGGAGATGAAGGAGCAAGCGGTGCGGGCCGACCTCGGCTGGTTTCGCAGGAAGCCGGGAGTAAAGCCTGTACCGCCCCTGGTGGCTATCATTAAGAAAATTGGGGCACCGCACCTCTAAATACTACTATGACATAGTTTCAGAGGGGCCGAGTTTACTTTACAGTTTAGCTCGGCCCCTCTGAAACCATCAACGCCGCAGTCAACCGCCCATTGCCGAGCGCACCACTGTAGAAATAGTCACCACGCCGAGCAACCACCAGGCGACTGTGATCCGCGCATAGTCTGAGGACGTTCAGCGCAAAAACGCTTCGTGCAAGCCACCATCCACCGAGATAATCTGGCCGGTGGTCTGGCGTAGGCGGTTGCTCAGCAGCAGAAAGATCGCCTCGGCCTGATCGGACGGGGTGATCGGTTGCTTGAGGAGCGTGCGGTCGGCGTAGAACTGAGCGAGCTTCGCGGTCAGCGCCTCGGTCGGTTCGTCGTCGTGGTAGGCGATAGCGTACTTGACCAGGGACGAGATCACCCGCTCGCGGGGGAACATGCCGCTGCCCTGCACGACGGTGGCCGGGGCCACGCCGTTCACTCGTACCAGCGGGGCCAGTTCCACGGCCAGTTCGCGTACTAGGTGGTTAGCCGCCGCCTTGCTGGTATCGTAGGCCAGAGAGCCCTTCTTCGGCACCACGGCGTTTACCGAGGTGGTGACGACGAGATTCGCCGGTAATCCCTGGGCCTTCCAGAGCTGTGCGGCCTCGTCTGCCACCAGGTAGAGCCCGGTAACGTTAATCGCGAAGGTGAGCGCCCACATATCATCGGCGATATGCCCGCTGGTGTCGGGAGGTACGAAAATCCCCGCCGTTACCGCTACCGCGTCTAGTCCGCCGTAGGCCAAAGCGATCTGGGAGAGCATGGCCCGCACGATGGCCCGGTCGGTTATGTCGGCAGCCAGACTGATCGCCGGGCCGCAGGTGGAAATCCCGCTGCCGGCCACGCCGATTCCTTGCCCGTATGCATCCGTGATCGCTGTGGCCGTAACCGCTGCCGCCGCGCCGTCCTTATCCACACACACCACGTGGGCACCCTCGCGGGCCAAGCGCAGGGCCAGCTCGCGCCCGATGCCACTTCCCCCGCCGACCACGGCAATCACCTGACGAGCCAACTCCTGCTCGGGCGGCATACGCTGGAGCTTGGCCTCCTCCAGCAGCCAGTACTCAATATCGAACGCCTCTTGCATCGGCAATGCCGTGTAGGTGTCAATCGCCTCCGCGCCGCGCATCACCTCAATCGCACAGGTGTAGAACTCAGCCGTCACCCGCGACTCGCTCTTGTCCTTGCCGAAGGTGATCATGCCCAGACCAGGGATGAGAATCACCGTGGGGTTGGGGTCGCGCATGGCTGGCGAGTTGGGGCGACGGTGGGCGGCATAATAGGCCGCATAATCGGCGCGATACTGCACCAACCCGGCGGCGATCTTCGCCCGCAAGGCAGATTCATCCTCAGTTTGCGGATTCCAGTCCACGTAGAGCGGCTTGATCTTGGTGCGCAAAAAGTGATCGGGGCAACTCGTGCCGAGTGCAGCCAGACGCGGCGCGTCGTGGCTGTTCACAAAGGCCAGAGTCGGCGCGTCATCCTGAATGGTTCCCACCATACGCTTCTGCTGGCTGACCTGGCCGCGCAACCAGGGCAGCACCTCGGCGAAAACTGCGTGGCGCTGCGGCTCGTCCAGGGCCTGGTACCGCTGGCCGCCGAAGGTTAGCGCGCCCTTGTCGTGCGCCGCAATAAAGCGGGCAGCTCGCTCGATCAGATCAATCGTCAGGTCGTAGCATGCCTTATTGTCATCGGCCCAGTTAATCAGGCCGTGGCCACCGAGGATGACGCCCCGCGCCTGCGGGTGTTCCCGGCAGATACGCTCCAGGATCAGGCCGAGATCGAAACCAGGGCGCTGCCAAGGTGTCCAGATCAACTCGTTGCCATAGATCTCGCGGGTGAACCGCTCGGAGTTCGCCGCCGCCGCGATGGCGATCACCGCGTTGGGATGCATGTGGTCAACGTGGCGGTAGGGCACAAAGCCGTGCAGCGCCGTATCTATCGAGGAAGGGCGCGGGTTCAGGTTGAAGGTGCAATGATTGTAGTGCGCAACCATCGCGTCCTCAATCGGGGTTTTGGGGCCGCGCTCCGGCGTGTCGTACCAGAGCCGCTGTAGCCCGCGCAGCTTCTCCATAGAGAGCGAGGCGAAGTTCGTGCGCGTGGAGGTGCGCAGATCGCCGCCCGACCCCTTAACCCACAGAACCTCCACCGCCTCGCCAGTGAGCGGGTCGCGCTCGCTCAACGTAGCCGACGTATTCCCGCCGCCGGTATTGGTGATGCGCTGGTCGGAGCCGAGCAGGTTCGAGCGGTAGACCAGGAGGTTCACCGGGTCAAGTGTAGCGGCGTAGTCCTCGTCCCAACCGTAGGTAACGTGCTGGAAAGCGGATTGGTTGATGGTCATAATTTGCTCCTTATGCCCCCTCACCCCCGGCCCCTCTCCCACACGGGGAGAGGGGAGTCCGACTCCCCCTCTCTCGTTCTGGGAGAGGGGGTTGGGGGGTGAGGGCGTCGTATTATCGTGTACCCAGCACCGTTCGCTCGTAGCTGCGAATCTCGTCCAGAAAGGTTATGCCGATGGGCACGTCCTGGCGTAGACAGTGGGCGTCCCAGACGGCCCCGAAGGGCAAGCTCTTCAGCTCTTCGAGCAGCGCCAGACGAGCGGTGTAATCGCCTGCCACCTCGCGCTCGCGCAGCAGATTGGCAGGCTCCAGCAGCGCCATCAGCAGGGCGCGCAGGGTGCTGCGCGTTCCAATTACCCATGCGGCCACCCGGTTGATACTGGCGTCGAAGAAATCCAGGCCGATATGCGTGCGGCCCAGGAAGTTGCCGCGTACCAACTCCTGCATCATCGCCTGTAGCTCGTCCGTCAGCGTCACCACATGATCGCTGTCCCAGCGCACGCCCCGGCTGACGTGCAGCAGCAACTCGGGCACGTAGAGCAGCAGCGATGAGATTTTGTCAGAGATCACCTCGGTGGGGTGGAAGTGACCGGCATCCAGGCAGAGCAAGGTGCCAGGACGACTAACCGCGTAGCCCATGTAAAACTCGTGTGAGCCGACGGTGTAGCTCTCGACGCCTAGGCCAAAGAGCTTGGCCTCAACCGCATCACGGTTGTGGGCCGGGTTCATCGTGGAGGCAAGAACCGCGTCAAGCGACTCGCGCAGCCGCTCACGGGGGGCCAGTCGGTCGGCGGGAATATCCTTGTAGCCATCAGGCACCCAGATATTGGTGATACAGGGCGTGCCGAGAACGTGGCCAAAATGGGCACCGATCTGGCGCGAGGCGATGCAGTGTTCGACCCAGAACTGGCGCACGGCGGGGTCTTTGTGGGCCAGGGTGAAACCATCGGCGGCCAGGGGATGCGAGAAGCAGGTGGGGTTAAAGTCGAGGCCGTGGCCGTTAGCACTGGCCCAATCAACCCAGGCGGCAAAATGCTGGGGGCCGAGGGCGTTGCGTTCCACCTTGGCCCCGCCGGTCTCGGCGTAGATCGCGTGCAGGTTCAGGCGGTGTGTGCCGGGGATGAGACGGTAGGCCACATCGAGGTCGGCGCGCAACTCGTCGGCGGTACTCGCCTTGCCGGGATAATTGCCCGTGGCCGCGATTCCACCGGACAGTGCGCCACCAGAATTCTCGAATCCACCAACATCATCGCCTTGCCAGCAATGCAGGCTCACAGCGATCTGGGCGAGTCGGGCCAGGGCGATCTCGGTATCTACGCCGAGGGCGGCATAGCGCTCGTGGGCCAGATCATAGGCGGCTTGCACGGCGCGGTCGGAAGGCTGTTGCATAAGGAATCTCCCACCCTCACCCCCAGCCCCTCTCCCACACGGGGAGAGGGGAGTCCGACTCCCCCTCTCCCGTTCTGGGAGAGGGGGCTGGAGGGTGAAGGCTAATCAAGATGAAAGACCTCTTCCAGTTCACAGAACATCTCGTCAGGGCGGGTGCCCTGCACAAAGTAGGGAGCCATGAATTCCTGCCAACGGGTGTTGATCTCACGCAGGGCCATGCCAGCCTGGGCGACCGACAGGCCCGCAGGCGTCTCAACATAGCCGAAGAGTAGCCCGTCGTTACGCAGGAAAAGTGAATAGTTGCCCCAGCCAGTCTCGCGCAGAGCCGCCAGCATCTCTGGCCAAACGGTGCGATGGTGAGCCTTGTACTCGTCCAACTTCTCCGGGCGCACCTGGAGGGTGAAGGCAGCACGTTGCATAATGATCTCCTTTGACGTCACTTAATCGCCAGAGCGAGGCTGCGCGACCAGAAGAAGAACCAGCCGAACAGCAGCGCCGCCAACAGCGGCACTCCTACCCGCAACAGCAGATCCCGGTCGAGGGTTGGTCGCGTGGAGAGCCAGCGGCCCAGGTTCGGCAGCAGGATGGAGAGAATAAGCAGCAGGCCAATCACAATACCCTGCACCTGGCCCTGCACGTTCAGCAGGCCCATGCCGAAGCGGGTGACGCCGATCAGCAGCAGGGAAAGTACCGCGCCGATCATGCTGCCCTTGCCGCCGCTGATGCTCACGCCGCCCAGTACCGCGACCGTAATCACTGTTAGCTCCAGGCCGTTGCCAATATCGGGGCGGGTGCTGCCGAAGCGAGCGGCCAGGATGAGCCCGGCTAAAGCCGCAACTAAACCTGAGAGGGTGTAAATAATCAGTGTGATCCCCTGCACCGGCACCCCCGAGTAACGGCTGGCGTCCTTATTATTGCCGATGGCGTAGAGGTAGCGCCCAAAGCGGGTGCGGTGCAGCATCAGGGCGAAGATCAGCGCCAGCACCCCGAAGATCAGCAGGGCAACCGGCGTCTGCGTACCAAAGAGGCGACCCTGTCCAATGTAGGTAAAGTGTTCAGGGTAGCCCCGCGCCGCCTGATCGCCTAGCAGCACGTAGGCCAGACCACGGTAGAACGAGAAGGTGCCCAGCGTCACCACCAGGGAGGGCAAGCCGAGCCGGGCAATCAAGGTGCCGTTGAGCAAGCCGCAGACTCCACCCAGCAGCAGGGCCATCGCAGCGGCGGCCCAGATATTCCAGCCTGCATTATGCAAATAGCCCAGCAGCGACGCCGATAGCCCCAGGGTCGAGGCCACCGAGAGATCAATGTTGCCGGTGATAATGATGAAGACCATCGGCAGCATCATCATCCCGATCTCCAGGAAATCTGCCGAGGCCCGCAGCAGGTTTGTCGAGTCGAGGAAGAAAGGTGAGAGCCGGGTGTTCACCGCCACCATCACCAAGATCAGAACCACCAGCAGCCACTCCCAGCGCAGGAATCGCTTTGCCATGATTGTCCTCTACACGTTACCTTCGGGCAGCCCTCTCCCCCAGCCCCTCTCTCTCACGGGGAGAGGGGAGTCCGACTCCCCCTCTCCCCGTGTGGGAGAGGGGGCTGGGGGGTGAGGGTCTTACAACCCTCCGCGCTTCAGCCGACGCAGCACCAGCGAGTCAAACACCACCGCCACCAGGATGAGCAGCCCCTGAGCGGCCAACTGCCAGAAGGGCGAGATCTGCACCAGGGTCAGGGCGTTCTGGATGATGCCGAGCAGGAAGGCTCCCAGCACCACGCCGATCACCCCGCCGCTGCCGCCGAAGATATTCACGCCGCCGACGACCGGCGCGGCCACTGTCTGAAGTTCAAACCCGAGGGCCGTGTTGGTCTGCGCGGCCTCAAAGCGCGAGGCCCAAAGCACACCGGCCAACCCGGCCAGCATGCCCGAGAGGACATACACCGTAAAGATGACCCGCTGCGTGCGGATGCCGGCAAATCGCGCTGCGTCGGGGTTGCTGCCCACCGCGTAAATGTCGCGCCCGCGCCGGGTGTAGGTGAGGAAGAGGGCCATCAGCCCGACCACCGCTGCCGCAAAGAGGATCAAGTTGGGCACTCCCAACGGCGCAGCCTTGGCGAGTTGGCGAAAGTCATCCGGCAACTCGAAGGCATTCACCCAACTGCCCTGGCTGTAGAAGAAGATCAGCCCGCGATAGATGCTCATCGTGCCGAGGGTGGCGATAATTGGCGGCACATTCCCGGCGGTGATAATCAGCCCGTTCAGCGCACCGAGTGTGGCTCCCAGGGCCACGCCCAGCAGCAGGGCCAGCGGTAGCGGCAGCCCAGGGAAGATTACTAGCGTGAACGAGACCATCATCGCCGAGAGGCCGATCACCGAGCTGACCGAGAGGTCAATCCCACGAGTGATGATCACCAGCATCTGACCGAGGGCGACGATCACCAGGATGGCGATGTTCAGCAGGATGTCGCGGAAATTGTCCAGGCTGAGGAAGGCTGGCGACAACAGACTCACCAAGGCCACCAGCACCAGGATAAAGGCGACGATCCCCAGCTCGCGGAAGCGCACCAGCGTCTGGGCGAGGCTCATCCGCCGGGGGATGTCGGCCTGCGTATCTGCTGTTACCATGAGGGATTCCTGTATTGGGGCGCAGCAGTCGCCATCACAATTGCATTTGGTCTTGGTGTTACGCAGGGGGCGACTGCTGCGCCCTTACACGTCACACCTCCCAGGGCTATTGCATGTCAGTACGCCCCCTCTCCCCCTGCCCCCTCTCCCCTCGTGGGAGAGGGGGTATTCCGCACCAGAAAGCTGTCTGGCTCCCCTCCCCCCGCGTGGGGGAGGGGCTGGGGGTGGGGGCGGGCGGCAATCTGAGGACTTTGCGTTAGCCCTGTCACACAACCCCCGTGGCCGCGCCCATCAGCCGCTCCTGAGTGGCATCGGCCCGGTTGAACTGGCCAGTGATCCGGCCCTCGCGCATCACTAGGATGCGGTCGCTCATGCCCAGGATCTCGGGTAGCTCCGACGAGATCATCAGGATGGCCAAGCCCTCGGCGGCCAGTTGGCTCATCAGCCGGTGGACGGCGGCTTTGGTTCCCACGTCAATCCCGCGAGTCGGTTCGTCGAGGATGAGGAGACGCGGCTTGGTGCCCAGCCACTTGGCCAGCACCACCTTCTGCTGGTTGCCGCCGGAAAGCTGGCCGACGGACTGATCAACCGTGGTCATCTTCACCTCAAGCTGTGTGGCGTCGGCGCTGGCACATTGGCGCTCGACAGCCTGACGCAGCCAGCCCATGCGGGTGAATGCCTTCAGTCTGGGCAGAGTGATGTTCTGGGCGATGCTCATCTCTAGCACCAACCCGTGCAGCTTGCGATCCTCGGGCACATAACCGATCCCCAAACGTAGCGCGTCCTCAGGTCGCCGGATCTGCACGGGCTGGCCCTCAATCCGAATCTGGCCGCTGGTGGGTGGCGCAACCCCAAAGATCGCCTCCGCCACCTCGGTGCGGCCCGCGCCGACAAGTCCCGACATGCCCACGATCTCGCCGCGCCGCACATGGAAAGAAATATCGGCAAAGCGACCGGGCAGACTCAACTGCTGGACATCCAGCAGCACCGCACCTGGCTCCACCTGCTGCTTCGGGAAGAGATCGGACAGGTCTCGGCCAACCATCAGGCGGATCAGATCGTCGGTGGTGACACCGGCCAGCGGGCGGGTATCCACATAGGCTCCGTCGCGCAGCACCGTGACGCGGTCGGCGATGGCGAACAGTTCCTCCAGGCGATGCGAGATAAAAATGATCGCCGCGCCCGCTGCCTTCAGTTGGCGCACGATGTCGAAAAGCTCATCCACCTCGCGCTGCGTGAGCGAGGAGGTGGGCTCGTCCATAATCAGGACGCGGGCGTTGAGCGAGATGGCGCGGGCGATCTCGACCATCTGCATCTGGGCAACGCTAAGCTCGCGGGCTTTGGTACGCACACTGAGGGTCACACCGAGCCGACGAAGTATGTCTCCGGCCTGCGTATACATCTGGTGCCAGTCAATTCGGCCTGTGCGCAGGGGCTGGCGACCAACGAAGATATTCTCGGCAATATCAAGATCGGGGAAGAGGCTGGGCTCCTGGTAGATTGCCGCCACACCCTGATCCATCGCGTCGCGGGTACTGGCAAAGTGGACGGGCCGACCATCAAGGAGGATCGCGCCGGAGTCAGGCTGATAGAAACCGGTGATGATCTTAATCAGCGTACTCTTGCCCGCCCCATTCTCACCGAGCAGCGCGAGTACCTCGCCGGCTCGCGCCGCAAGCTGCACCGTGCGCAGGGCGTGAACCCCGCCAAAGGATTTGCTCAGGCCACGCGCCTCGATCACCGGATTCGCAGTGATCATCGAGGACTCCTCTCCCTGGGCTACATCGGTGTGCAAACGAAATATATTCAATTAGTATACGCTTCGGTATTCTTGACTATAACATACCATACGCTATACCGCAAAAGGCATCCTGTCACGTGGAGGGGATGCTTTGTCACGTGGAGGGGATGCTTTGTCACGTGGAGG
>JBAXMH010000168.1:0-10995 GCA_037134395.1 Chloroflexales bacterium | reverse complement strand
CCGCTCCCTTGTCCGCTACCGGGTAGAGTGGCTATTTCCGGTAATGTCTAATGCCTATGTACGTGAGATTACCTTTAGCCCTTGCGGTAATTTCCTTGCTAGTACAAGCGATGATCGTACAGTGAAGCTGTGGCATATTCCCACTGGGAAGTGCGTAAACACGTTTATTGGGCATATGGGTCAAGTCTTTTCCGTCGCATTTAGTCCGAATGGCAGTATGCTAACGAGTGGAGGTGGAGATCAGACTGTGCGAATCTGGGATGTTTATACCGGAAAGTGTACGAATAGTCTGCAAGGCTTTATCCATCCGACATGGGTGCATGCCTTCAATCCGGATGGTTCTATGCTTAGTGGAGTAGATGGGAATGCGGGGTATGTATGGGATGTACGCAGTGGACAACGAATTAGTATCTGGAGTTGTCCGACAAATCAAGTACGACAGAGTGCGTTTCATGCAACTGGCGCAATTTTTATCAGCACTGATAAAGATCAAACTACACGTATATGGCAAATGAATACAGGGGTATGTCTCACGATTCTAAGCGAACATCGTGGCAGACTACGGTCATTTGCTCTGAATTCTGATCTGTCTATCCTTGCTACTCTTAGTGATGACCAGACAATCCATTTGTGGGATTTGCAAACATGTAGGTGTATTAGGAGACTCGAAGATAACAGTGGAGGTATAACAGCAATAGCTTTTAACTCGGAAGGTAGTCTGATGGCAGGTGGAGGAGGGCGAGATAGGACAGTACACTTGTGGAATATGCAGAGCGGGAAACACCTAAAAACCTTGCGTATTGCTCAAGATTTAGCATACCCCTTCTATATAAATGTAATCACATTCAGCCCGAACAGTCAGATGATCGCAGTAAATAGTGGTGCAACGGTAATCGAAATACGCGACATCCAAGCCAACCGAACTCTCTATATACTAAGGGGGCATCACGGGAATGTCCTATCTCTTACATTCAGTCCAGATGGTTCTCTACTTGCAAGTGGTAGTCGAGATCACACGGTGCGGTTGTGGGATGTCACTACTGGTGAGCAGTTTAAAATGCTCCAAGTTACTCGTGGAGTTACATCTGTCATTTTCAGTCCCGATGGTCATATGCTTGCCTATGGGAGCGAAGATGGGACGATCAAGCTCTGGCACTTTCATACTGATGAACATGGTAGAATTTTCTCCACTCCCAGCCCCTACGAAGGCATGAACATTACCGGCACCACTGGTCTCACTGGCGCGCAGCGTGAGACACTCAAGTCGCTCGGTGCTGTGGAGGACGAGGCGTGATGGAGCCACCTATCCATCCCGCTGCCGACCTAGAAATCTGGCTCCAGCGCCGCGAGCCTCCCTCCTACGTTGCGGTCGTTACTTTTCGCTCACCCGGTAGCCCTGTTGACGAGTCATTGATTGCGGGTGATGCGCCACGGGTACTGGATGAAACGCAACTCCTTCAGCACAGCCTCGATCACCATGCCTATGGAACCGCGCTAACGGAGATGTTCTTTGCCGACCAGCGCATGCGTGATGTTCTGCTCAATGCGCGTAGTCGGGCGCTGGGTGCCGGTGTTCCACTGCGGCTACGGCTGCGACTCGATCCTGATGATCCGGTGCTGCACGCGGTGCGCTGGGAGTTGCTACGCGACCCAACCGCTCACACCAGTCCATTCCTCTGTACCGACGCTCGTCTGCTCTTCTCGCGCTATCTGGCCAGCCCCGATGCGACCCCCATTCGCCGTGCTAATCAATCCGCCATAAGTGCGCTGATTGCCATCGCCGCCCCAACTGACATGGATCGGTATGGATTGGCGGCCATTGATCGCGCCAAAGAAAGCACCCTTCTCCAGCCAGCACTCAGCGGCATACCCACGACAATCTTAGCGCAGACAACTCTGACCGCGTTGACGACGGCGCTGCTGGACAGTCCGACCATCCTCTACCTTGTCTGTCACGGCACGATCCGCGACGACCAGCCCTATCTCTGGCTAGAGAATGACCAGGGTACGACCGAGCAGATCGCCGGGAGTACCCTGATCGCGCGCGTGCGCGGTCTTACCCAGCGACCGCTACTCATTGTGCTTGCGTCATGCCAGAGTGCTGGCACGAGCCATACGCACACAGAGGCGCTGGTCGCCATTGGCCCGCAGTTGGCCCAGGCGGGCGTCGGCGCAGTGGTTGCGATGCACGACAACATTGCGATGGCGACGGTTCAGGTAGGCATGCCGGTCTTCTTTGCTGAGCTGTGCCGTCACGGCCAGGTCGATCTGGCCATTACCGCAATGCGCAATGTTTTGGCAACCTACGGCGAAGACTGGTGGCAGCTGGTTCTCTTCCTGCGTCTGGCTGACGGCGCGCTCTTTGAGGCACCCATGATTGCGCCGCCCCGCCCAGTCGAACTGCCGCATGCCGCACCTCTGCCACTGCCACCCGCCAGGGCCAAAGAGATCGCACACAAGCAAGACCTGCTCGATCTGGTCGTAGAGAAGATATCCTTCCTTGAGGAGCAGGAGGTCCTCGCCACCGACCCGGGCGTCAGGTTCCAGTTGAAGAAGCAACTAGGCGACCTGCGCGCACAGCGAACGGCGATTGAGGCTGAGATCGTACGATTGCGAGGGGAAGGATAACCACATGATCTGCTACATCTCATAGGCTGATTCATATCGCCTGTAGCTCAAGGAATCGCAGCATGAGCCAAGATCCCAATGCGCCCAAGTCGGAAATCGAAGCACTACAAGCCGCCCTACGACTCCCGCTCCCCGATAACTTCCGCACTGAGATTGCAAGTCGACTTCATACGCTGATCAGCCTGGGTGCGAATAACCAGATCGGCGATATTTCAATTGGCAACATCACGGGCAGGGATCATTATGGTGGCGTGGTCAACCTCGATGAGGGAACACAGAATAGCGGTATCGCGGTTGGGATTAATTTTGGTCAGATCGGCGGCATGCCAAATCCTGCAGTAGCAAACCGCACAGTGATCGAACACTACTTGGCCGGCGTCACCGTACGCTATAGCGCATTGCCCCTCACTGGCCTCGACCCGTATATAGCCCGCGCTCAGACCATCGCGCTGCCGCAGTTCTATGTAGCTGCGGCAACAACCCTGCGCGTTGCCGCCCACACGGGCAGCGTCGAGGTGCTGGCAACCTACCTGAGTGACGACGAACAGCACATCACGCTAAATCCGGCCTTCAGCCCAGATCAGCAGTTGCCACAGCACGCCCTCTTTCTTTCTCACGGGTCAGACCTCAGTCAGATTGTGCTTGAGCGGGCCATCCTGGCTACGGAGGCTGTGCGACAGTATCGCCACCTCGTACTGACGGGTGACCCTGGTGCCGGTAAGTCAACTTTCCTGCGCTTCCTAGGCTGGGCCTTAGCACGTCAGCGTCTCGGATCAGGTGATGAAGGTGATAGACTCTGGGGCTGGGGCGACCTAACGCCCATCCCAATTCTGATCTCGTTGCGCGCCCTTGCGGGTCAATTGCGCACAAACCCCTATCCTGAACGAGCGATCTATGAGGCACTCCTCGATGAGATGAAGGGCCACGGTGGAGCAGTTACCGAGAGTGTACTCGATGAGGTGCTGTCTACGAGCGATGTGCTGCTGCTCTGCGATGGCCTCGATGAGGTTCCCATCACCGCTACGGTCGATATCGCCGACCGCCAGATAGTTCTCACCGCCCTACGTGCGTTTACATCTATCCATAGTGCGGTACACATTGTCGTAACCTGCCGCAGCCGCGCATACACCGAGGATCTGAGCGATACACTGGGGTGGCCCGTAGCCACATTAGACGGATTCTCACTGGGCCAGATTCGCCATTTCGCGCCAGCCTGGTTCATCGCACTCGCTGACGCGGGTATCATTGGGCGTGATGAGGCAGTTGCTATGAGTGCAAAGCTGCTGGCAACCATTGCGGCCAACCCACGGCTTCAGGCATTAGGACGTACCCCACTGCTGCTGATTCTGATGGCCATTATGATTACCCGACGCGGCGATCTGCCCCGCGACCGTCCCCAATTTTACGAACAGATTCTCGATCTGCTGCTCGGCCACTGGGATCAGAGTCGACAGGGCCAGAGCCTCGGCCAGGCGATTGGACGACCGGACTGGGGAAGCGTCCACATTCGCCCGGTGATCGACCAACTCTCCTACCAGGCCCACGCCGCAGCCAGTTCTTCGGACGGACGAGGTCGGATCACACGCGGCAATCTGTATGTCGCCCTGATTGACTTTTTTACGGCTGCCCGCTTCGCCACCCCCGGCGAGGCGGCGCTACGACTCCTCGATTATATTGAGCAGCGCAGCGGCCTGCTGGTGCCCGATGGCCGTGATTCCTATGTCTTTGCCCATCTTACGCTTCAAGAATACTGTGCCGGACGCGCCCTTGCCTTCGACCGTGACGCTACCGCCCTCGTGATGCGCCACCGCCATGACGATCGCTGGATCGAGCCGATTGTGCTTGGCCTAGGGGTCGCCGTGCAGTCGAACCCGACCCTCCTCGACCGCATCCTCGCCGACCTGATTGATCCTGATGAGAATGGGATTCCCAAGCCGATGGAACGTTGGTACCGAGATCTCCTGCTCGCCGCAACCATCGGGAAGGATCGTGACTGGGACTACCTGCGGGCGCGGGGGGTGAATGTCGATCGGCTCCAGCGCGATCTACGGCGTGGCATTGTCGCACTGCTCCAAGACTCGCGACAGCAACTCCCGGCTGCAACACGGATTAGTGCGGGCTTTGCGCTGGGCGACTTGGGCGACCCGCGTTTTCCTGTAACTCTTGACGGTTGGCGAGACACCGTTCGCTACGTAGTCACACAACAGATGAGCCATGATGGTACCCTGCCGTATTTCTGCCTCGTTGCTCCAGGTATCTATACCATTGGCGACGTTGTGGGATACGAGGGACGTTCCGAGGAGCGTCCCCAATGGGAAGCGACGATCTCCCAATCATTCTGGATTACCCGCATGCCACTCACCAACCTCCAATGGCAGGCATGGGTTACGGCAGGTGGAGAGCCATCCGATTTCGCTGAGGATACGGTATTTGGCCACCCAACTCAGCCTGTGATGGGAATTTCGTGGGCCAGCGCGAATGCGTTTTGTACATGGCTTAATGCGACCCTCGCCGACGTTCTGCCGACAGGGTATACGTTGCGTCTGCCGATAGAGGTGGAATGGGAGGCCGCCGCACGCGGCGCGGAGGGGCGCGTGTATCCTTGGGGTGATGTGTGGCAAGACGATCATGCGGCAACTGCGGATGATCGTGAGCAGCGTGGCGTGCGTGCAACGGTGCCGGTAGGCTGCTACCCAGCGGGCAATTCCCCATGCGGTGCCCTTGACATGGTCGGCAATGTTCCCGAATGGACCGCCGACGAGTGGCGCTCGTACCCCGGCGCTATCCCGTTCTTCCACGACCCGACGCGGCGGGTGGTACGCGGCGGATCCTACAAGAGCAATCCCATCTCCGTCCGTGCCATCGCCCGTGACCGCTTCCACCCCCTGTTCGACCTCACCGCAGGGGTTCGGATCGTCCTGGCACCTCACCTGCAGGATCGGAGCTAGACCTTTATGTCACAAAGCATACGCCCCATCTACGCTGGTCTGCTCGGCGGCATCCTGGCCGCCATGATCGTCTCGCTCTCGCTCTATACCACGCTGCCCCAAGCATATACCGAAGGATGGTACTCACCGCTCTCTACCCAAATCACAACCTTTGCCCCGACAGGTGTAGGAACCCCTATCTGGCCGATTCCGTCGCTGGCCGAACTGCTCTGCTACTTCGGAGGGGCACTCGTGGTCATTGCGACCGGATTCCTTGCGGCGCGATGGGAGGGTGGCACTATTAGGCAACGGCTGATCGCGGGCATTGTCGCGGGTCTGACCACTGGCCTTGTGGTGTGGCTGAGCGTTGGAGCCGGAGCCGCCGGGGTCGTGGGACACGCGCCGATCTGGTACAACGGCCCCAAGTCGGTAGACAGCGATAAGATGCTCATCTTGCTGAACGAAGCGATTGTCCGCACTGCCTGGCTCGTACCGATCAGTCTGGCCGTCATTGTCGGGACCGCCACGCTCCTCGGTGGACTCGGTGGGCTTCTCGGTATACGCCAAGGGCTGAGCAAGCCAGGTACCCTGCGTCCGATCTCGCCGGCCACTAAACTACGCATCGCCCTATCGCTGCTCTTATCCACGACTATTACCCTCATCATAGTGGGAGGAGTCTTGACGCTGCTAGAGGCCAAAGTGGGTGATGTCGCCACGAAAGTCAGACACCAACTGAGTTTTCCTGCTACCGGTATCACCAGCATCCCAACCTACATGCTTCTAGCGGTGGCAGTGGGACTCTCATGGTGGATCTGGCGGCTTGTGCCGGTTAACGGTATGCAGCACTGGTATAGCTTGGGCACACTTGCAGGCGGGGGCGTCATTGTGCTACAGATCGGGATTGTCGGTTTTCTCGCTTTGATCAATCCGCAACTGGTAGTCCAACCCGTTGTCGCTAGCGATCTTGTCGCTGTGGCGCTAACCAGCGGCGTGGGGTTGCCCCTGGCTTTGCGCACTCGAAGGCGCAGTGATGCACCCCCTGAGCCGATCACTGTCTGGCACGATTGGCTTGACTCGCTAGCGATCACGACCCTAGGTGGAGCGACAATCTTGATGGCGGGGATCGGCGCATTCGCATTGAGTCTCGTGTCTGGTGCGATTGTCTTTATAGATCCACTATCCGGCCCGATGACGGGCGGTATCGATGCGATGCCAACAGTAGCAGGCAGCATCCGAAATATCTATGGAACTTGTTTCACTGCGGGGATTCTATCACTACTCTACCCGCTGGCTCCACTCTCTACATTTCTGGTTTACGAGGTTTTGCGCCATGCCTATGGCCGCGTGAGAGAGTGGTGGATCTGGGTGGTGGCCAGCCTCAGTGGATTGTTTACGGGCGTCCTGATTGGTGGGGGCGTTGGCTGTTTGCTTTCCATTGCTTTTAGCAATCTAAATAGCCTGTCCTCCTGGTGCATTCCGGTCGGGATGGTTACGTTTGGGCTTGTTGGCCTAGCCGGAGGGCAGGGAATCGCGCTTGGTATTCCCACTCACCATATGCGGCGGTGGATCTGGACCAGTGTCGTGAGTGGTGCCCTTACGATATCGATCCTTACGGCCTGCTACGCCCTGAAATGGTGGCCTCTCGCCGCGACAATTGTTGTTCTAGCCCTCTGTATCGTTGTTCTATTTCAGTGGCGGGTATCACACGGTCTCTACCACTGGTCGCGCTGGTGGACTTTGGTGAACCTCGCAGGTGCTGTGGCGGGCTACCTAGCCGGGTTAGCCATCACTATGGGTTCCAACTTCCTACTAGCCTTGCTGCTGATGCCAATCGTTTACGCTATCACCACCGGTACCTTCCTCGTGCGTGTGGGCGCACTCGATGAAAACCTGCGACAACAGGTAGCGACCGTCTGGAGCCGGGCCAGCATCCGCCGAAAAGTGCTGCTCCTGCCAGGCATCTTCGTAGTCTTTGCCCTTGCAGCCAGCCTGATCGGCTTTCAGATCGGCAGTAGCGAAACTCGTGTGCAACTGTTCCAGCAGCAACTTAAAGGTGATGAGCCCCGAGTGGTCGCCGCTGTTGCGGAGCGCGACCGCACCCTGCACGAGAGCGTGACTGAACTGGCAGATGCGACAATGCTCCGCGCATCTCTAGCCCCCAACAACCAGGCCACCGTGCGAACCGCAACCGAGCGGGCCAATGAGTTACGGGTGCGCTATGATCTCACCCAGGTGATCCTGACTACCGGCGATGGGCGGGCCGTGTTCAGTGTCGCTGAGCCAACTGGATCTGACAGTATCTGGCACTGGACGCTGATTGATACCGCACAACCAGAGCAACGTGCGTTACTCACCTGCCATCCGGGCGATGCTGTCCAACTGATCAACGTGCCGAACATGCGCACAAACCCAAACTTACCTCAGATTGGTACAGACAATAAACCAATACCCATGCTGATCGCGTGTGCGACACTCGATGACGGCGCGGGTACCGTATTCGCCATCCTTGACCTTGATCATGCACGTACCCACATTACACAGCAGTCCCAGATCCAATCTGGATTAAACCTCACCTTTAAAATATCCTCCCCCCCCAGCGCAATTGATGACATCCCGCAGATTAGCCGGTCAGTCTTCGGTGAGACGCTTATCCTCGATCTCACCCTCGGCGTCCCCATCCAGGCAACCCTCACCGCCTCGACCAAACAGCTCAGTGAGATCGTCGCTGTCGGATTCCGCAGCATGCTGATCGCCAGCCTAGTGAGTCTGGCTGCGCTGCTAATCCTCGGCGGCTGGCTAGGACGCAGCTTCACCCGCTCGATCATCCAGATCACTGATGCCGCTCTCGCCGTCAGCAATGGCGACCTGGGTCAGCAGGTTGTCATCAAGACGCAGGACGAAATCGGCAACCTAGCGAGAGCTTTCAACACGATGGTGGCGGGCTTGCGCGACCGCGAGGCTGCGGTGAAGCAGCGCGAGGCCGCCGAGTCTGCGAATCGGGCGAAGAGCATGTTTCTGGCGAATATGAGCCACGAGTTACGCACGCCACTCAACGCAATCCTGGGATTTGCCCAGTTGCTCCTACGCGATCGTGGCCTCTCCGCCGACCAGCGCGATAGCCTACACGTAATTGGGCGCAGCGGCGAACACCTCCTTGCCCTGATCAATGATGTGCTGGAGATGGCCAAAATCGAGGCGGGACGCGTCGAGTTACGCGAGGAGCGATTCGACCTGCTGCGCTTCCTGGAGGATCTGGAGGAGATGTTCCAAGTACGGGCTACCGACAAGGGACTCCAGATGATCTTCGATCCAAGCCCCGGCACACCGCACTATATCCGCGCCGACAAAGGCAAGCTCCGTCAGATCTTGATCAACCTCATCGGCAACGCCGTAAAGTTTACCAGCGAGGGCGGGGTGACGCTGCGCGTTGACCTGCGCACATCTGGGTCACACCCGCGCCTCGTCTGTGAGATTGAGGACACCGGGCCGGGGATGTCGCCTGAAGAGATCAGCGCAATCTTTGAGTCGTTTGTACAGACGACGAGTGGTCGTCTGTCCCAAGAGGGTACCGGACTCGGTTTGGCAATCAGCCGACAGTTTGTGAGTCTGATGGGCGGTGAGCTTACGGTACAGAGCCGAGTGGGTCAAGGCTCGATCTTCGGGCTTAGGTTGCCCGTCGATGTCGTCAATGCACCTGAAGAGGCAGTTGCCCATATAGGTGAGGTCGTCGGTCTCGCACCGGATCAGCCCACCTTCCGCATCCTTGTCGTCGAAGATAAATGGTATAACCGCCACCTCCTGCTCAAGCTGCTCTCCTCGCTCGGATTCGTCGTGCGCGAGGCGACGAATGGAGCGGAAGGCATCGCAGTCTGGCACGAATGGCAGCCGCAGCTCATCTTTATGGATATGCGTATGCCGATAATGGATGGCTACGAGGCTACGCGCACGATCAAGCAATCGGAGCGTGGTCACGAGACGATAGTAATTGCCCTGACCGCCAGTGCCTTTGAAGAGGATCGCAACCAAGTACTGAGCGCAGGCTGCGATGAGTTTATTCGCAAACCCTTCCGCAACGACCAGTTGTTCGCTGCCCTGGAGCGACACCTCGGCGTACGCTTTATGCGAGAGTCCGGTGAGCCAGCAGCGACAGTTACCCCAAAGCCAAGCGACATGCTCGCACCGCTCGATCTGACCGTGCTACCACTTGGCACTCTCGCCGAGTTGCGCAGCGCCGCTGAGCAGGCTGACGGCGAGGCCGTCCTCCAGATCATCGCCCCCTTTGCTGCGCTGCACTCTACACAAGTCCACACAATCACCAACCTTGTTGATAACTTTCGCTTCGACGCCCTCCTGGATGCGGCAACAGATGCAAGCCAGGATCAACCTCAGGGAACACAGCTATGACACAATCGCAGACACATGACAGTCGTGGCAATATCCTGATCGTAGATGACACCCCCGCCAATCTTCGCCTGCTCGCGGCGATGCTGAGCGAACAGGGATACAAGACGCGGGCGGTGGTCAACGGGCACATGGCCTTGACCGCCGCCCGCTCGGCACCACCTGACCTCATCCTCCTTGATATTAACATGCCTGACATAAGCGGCTACGAGGTGTGCCGCACACTGAAGGCAGACGAACGCACACGCGAAATTCCGGTCATCTTTGTGAGCGCACTGGATGAGGCACTGGACAAGGTGAAGGCATTTGAGGTGGGCGGTGTTGACTACATCACCAAGCCCGTACAGTTTGAAGAAGTAATTATGCGTGTCTCGACACACCTAAACCTGCATCGCCTTCAGCGTGCGATAGACAGCGGAGCGCACGGCGATGATCGATTTACCCCACTTATCCTTACCACGCTGCTTGGCCGCTCTGGCGCACAAGATCTACAACCTGGCGACATGACGACAATTACGGGCGCACTCCTGGTTGCGGTGATCCGATCAGGCGGGACAGACGAAGGCACCACTCCAGCGGCACGTATAATTGCGCTGAATCTGTTCCTGGGCGGTCTAGGTGCCATCGCGTTCCGCAACGGCGGATTTGTGGATCGCTGGTATTTGACGACAGCTACCGCGATCTTTCCTAGCGGGATGGATCAGGCTCTTGCGGCAGCGCGAGAGTTGCAAGGCGTGATCGAGAAACAGAACCAAGATCGTCAGATCATTGGCAATGACTCGCTGTCCTTGGGGGTCGGACTATGTAATCGCAGCTTCACGCTGGGCATTGTAGGAGATGCAGCCCAGATCCAAGTTACATGGCTTGACAACTCTGAGGATGTGGTCGATCAGATCGAACAAGCGGTACACCAATCAACCGAGCCCATCATTTTTATTGATACGTGACAGTCATGCCGCCAGGAAATCGCGCCACGCCATCAACACATTATGTCGAGATTATGGCTATGTGTAACATATCAGCCCCTATGTTTCACATA
>JBAXMH010000167.1:0-11237 GCA_037134395.1 Chloroflexales bacterium | reverse complement strand
AGGCAGCTTCAGGTCGTCAGATTGCACCACCCGTGGCTCGGCGTCAATCAGGCCGAAAACGCGCTCGCCGGCGGCGAGTCCGATCTGGAACTGGCTCCAGAACGAGGCGATGCTGGTGAGCGGGAACCAGATGCTCTGGAGTCCCTGGATGAACAGGAACCAGGTGCCCGCACTGATTGCGCCGCTGCGCACGTCTAGGCCGCCCACATACACCAGGGCCGTCGTACCGACGCCGGCGATGATGTTCAGAACTGGGAAGATGCTGCTAAAAACATAGCGTGTGCGTTGGTTCACCCGTAGCGACTGGCCGTTCACCGTGAGGAATTCGGCGTAGATCGCTGGCTCCTGGCGGAAGGTTTTGGCCACACCAATGCCGCTCACCGTCTCTTGGATGTGGCCGCTCACCTCGGCGTTCATGCGCCGCGAGGCGGTAATGGTGTGGCGGGCGATGGCCCGAAACGCCAGGGCCGCGCCAATGATGAAGGGGGCCAGAGCTACCAGGATGCCGGTCAGCTTCAGGCTCACCGTCGCCAGATAGCCGATCAGGGCGACCACCAGCAGCAGTCGGCTGATCAACTCCATCGAGAGGTTCATCACCTGCGAGAAGGCCGCACTATCCGAGGTGACCCGACTGACGATCTTGCCCGACGCGAACTGGTCGTAGAACGACATATCGCGGCGTAGCACCGAGTCGCAGGCGTCCTCGCGCATCTTCAGCACCACGTCACCCACCGCCTGGGAAGCCAGGGTCTGGCGCACGAGGTTAAAGAGCCAGGAGGTCGTGCCCAGAGCAGCCAAGGCCAAGGCGGTCAGGGTGATTCGTTCTGTGGTGGTGTCGCTGCGCAGGGTATCAATGCTGCGTGCGATAAAGATCGGGATACCGGCATCGAGCAGGGCGGCGCTGGTAATCATCAGGGCAGCGATGCCCATTTTGCGGGCCTGTGGCCGAAAGTAGCCCAAAATGCGCCACACCAGATCGCTGTCGCGATAGCTGCGGTCGTATTGTTCCGCGTCGAGTCCATCAAACAGAAAACCCATGAAAAAATCCTCATTGCAGGTTGACCAACAATCAACAATCTGCAATCAATTATCATAGCGGGCAAAGATCCGCCGGTAGAGCGGCGAGCTATGCAACAACTGCTCGTGCGTACCCGATGCCGAGAGTCGCCCGCCCTCCAGCACCAGAATCAGGTCGGCCCAGCGGATCTGCGAGATACGATGGGTGATCAGAAGCACGGTGCGGCCCTCCTGCGCCGTGCGGATAGCCTGCTGGATCTGATCCTCGGTGGCGCTATCAATCGCGCTGGTGCTGTCATCCAGAACCAGGATGCGCGGGTCGCTCAAGAAGGCTCGCGCCAGAGCAATGCGTTGGCGTTGGCCACCGGACAGAGTCATACCTCGTTCGCCCACGACGGTATCGTAGCCCTCGGGGAACCCGCTAATAAAGTCGTGAGCTTGGGCAGCCTGCGCCGCTACGATCACTCGCTCACGGCTCGCATCCGGTGCCCCGAAGGCGATATTATCGGCGATGCTGCGCGAGAAGAGAAAAATATCCTGCTCAATCGTGCCGATCTGTGAGCGCAGCGAATCCATGCTCCAGTCACGCACATCCACACCGTCAATCAGCACCCGCCCGGCGCTCACCTCGTAGGTGCGGTTCACCAACTGCGTCAGAATACTCTTCCCGCTACCCGTCTGCCCGACAATTGCCACCGTCTGGCCCGCCGCAATGCGGAAGGAGATATTTTGGAGGACGGGGGCTGGGGGTTGGGATCCATCATACGCAAAGCTCACGTCCTCAAACACAATCTCACCGCACATCTGGCCGCTGTAGCCACCGCTGTTCTCGTCCATATCAGTTTCGGCGCGGACGATCTTCAGGATACGGTTGGCGCTAGCGATGCCGGACTGGAGCAGCGAGAAGGCGAAGAGCGAGATGTAGGTGGGGAAGCGCAGCACGTTCACCAGACCCACCACGGCGATCACCTGGCCGATGGCAATGCTGCCCTGGCGATAGAGCCACATGGCGTGCAGAAAGCTCAGGCCCAAAGCGATGCCGTAGATCAGCAGCGGCAGGTAGCGCGCCTCAATGAAACCCTGGCGCACAAAGAAGTCGCGGAAGAGCCGGGCGTTGCGGCGAAACTTCTCGCGCTCGAAGCCCTCGCGGGCGCTGGCTTTCACCACCTCAATCCCCGAGATGGTCTCTTCCAGACCGGCGTTCATGGCCCCAAACTGCTCGCGCTGGTCGTGCACCACCGGGCTGAGCCGACGCACATACGCCTGCGCCGTAACGATATAGGCAGCCACAAAGCAAAGTGGCACCAGCAGCAGTTCCAGCCGAATAAAGGCGATGTAGATCAGCGGAATAACGATCCCCATCACCGTCTCAGACACCAGGGTTCCGCCGGGGGAGATCATATTCGAGAGTTGGTTGGTGTCATCGGTGGCGCGGGCCATAATATCACCGGCGCGCTGGCGGTCGTGGAATCCCTTACTCTTGCCGAGCAGGCTCTCATACAGCTCCTGGCGAGCGTCGGCCTCAAAGCGGGCGGCAATGCTCTCCGCCGAGATCATACCGATCAGACCCGAGAATCCATCGCCAACCATAACGGCCAGGATGGCGAGCGCAACAATGATCAGTCCATTGGGTGCGCTGGGGTTAATCACCTCGTCGGCAGCCCGACCGATCAGCACCTGGGTACCGGCGTAGCACCCCCAGGCAATCGTAAAACAGACATAGAATCCCAGAGCAAAGTACCAGTAGCGCCAGATATGCGAAAAAACCCAGCGCCCCGTGCTGCGCTGGTCGTAGGTAAAGACGTTTGAGGCGGTAAACTCGCCGCGCTGTTCCACCGTGGTGAACCTCCGAGGTTCTGGGTTAAGACAAGGTTCGCAGATACTTTACAGTTCAGGTCGGAATTTGGCATCTTGATGCGCTCAACCTGAAACCTGAAACCTCGCACCTGAAACCTTGCCTAAGAAAAGAACTCATGTTCCGAAGCGTACCACAGACGACGGGTGCGGGCCATCAGTCAAAAGACCGAACCTCTACGTCCCGTAGCGCAATCACCAAGAGTACCACCCGAGCGAAGTACACCCCACAACGTTTGTGCCGGTGGCATGTTTCAAACCAGCGTGACAGTTTGGACCCATGCACCGCGTCCTGTTGCAGCAAATCTGCAATCTAAAATTTGCAATCTGAAACATGTCGGTAGCCTCAAACCACATATTGCGCACTGTACCTGATTCAGGTACAATAGAGGTAGTGGTACGAGGTGAGGAGTGCGACCTTCAGGGAGGGTTGTAGCGGTATGCCGACTTACGTGTATGCGTGCAAAAGCTGTGGCAATCAGTTCGAGAAGTTCCAGAGTTTCAAAGATGACCCCCTAACGGTTTGTCCTTGCGGCCAGGAGGGTCAGGTTCGCCGAGTGATCCAGCCTGCTGGTATCGTCTTTAAGGGCTCCGGCTGGTATATCAACGATAGTCGTGGCAGCAGCAGCACGGCCGTTGCCCCCGAGACCCCGAAGGCCGAGACGACGACGGAGAAGACGGATCAGCCCGCGAAGGTTGATCAGCCCGCAAAGGTTGACACGGTTGAGAAAACCAGCACCAGCGAGAAGAGTGTCACCAGTGCCCCTGTCTCGTCTAGCCCTGCTGAATAGTTTGTCCCCCGCGCTGCTGAGGGTCGTTCGCCATCGTTGGCTTGCCCTCGCCTCTTGCGTCGGGTGCATCTGTAGCTAGGGGCGCTGTGTCCTACAGCGCCCCTAGCTTCGTGTGTCACTCCGACCGTCCCCCCGTGACGAATCAGCAGGAGGTTCTCATGTCTCTCTCTCGCGCAATGCATACACTGTGCGATGACGTACGCGCCATTTTTCGCAACGACCCGGCAGCCCGCAATCTGGCTGAGGTGCTGATCTACCCTGGATTGCACGCTATCCTGTTGTACCGGCTCTCCCACGCCATCTGGAAGCGGCGCATACCCTTCCTGCCCCGCGTCATCTCGCAGATCGCCCGCTTCTTGACCGGCATCGAGATCCATCCGGGTGCTACTATCGGTCGTGGCTTCTTCATTGATCACGGCATGGGCGTGGTCATCGGCGAGACAGCGGAGATCGGTAATCGGGTCATGATCTATCAGGGTGTCACCCTCGGCGGCACCGGCAAGCAGAAGGGTAAGCGACACCCCACGCTACAGGATGATGTAGTGATCGGCGTCGGGGCCAGTGTCCTTGGTGCCATCATCATCGGCAAGGGCGCTCGCGTCGGCGGCGGGGCGGTGGTGGTCAAAAATGTGCCGCCTCACTCCACCGCTGTTGGCGTGCCCGCCCGCATCGTCGCCACCCGCGACCCGGCCACCGGCGTTGCCCGCCGCATTGAGGATCTGCCCGACCCCGAGGCCGAGATGCTGCGTGGACTGCGCGCCAAGGTGCTTGAGCTTGAGGATCGCCTCACCGACCTGGAAGATGCCACGTCAACTCACCACGGCGAACACCATCTCTCCTACGACGCCCTGCCAGATAGCCTCTGGAATACCCTCAATGATAATAGTAGTTATGAAGAATATAATCTCGGTGCTGGGATCTGATCTCTTTGGGGGGGGGGCGGAGAGGGCTTTGCTCTCCCTGGCCCTTCCCTACGAAACTTTCCTGTGGAAACATGACTATCCAACTCTATAACTCCCTGTCCCGCAGGGCCGAGCCGCTGGAGACGATTGAGCCGAACGTGGTGCGGATGTACGTCTGCGGCGTCACAGTCTATGATGACGCCCACATTGGCCACGCTATGTCGGCAATCGTCTTTGATGTTATCCGCCGCTACCTGGAGTTTCGTGGCTACGAGGTGCGTCACGTCGTTAACTTCACCGATGTGGATGACAAGATTATTGCTCGTGCCAACGCCACCGGGCGCGACCCGGTGCTGATGGCCGCGCAGTACGCTGAGGAGTTCCTCACTCAACTCCAGCGACTGAACGTGCTGCCCGCCAGCGTCTATCCGCGCGCTACCCAGACAATGGGCGAGATTCTTGAGTGTACCCAGCGCCTGATTGATGCGGATCACGCCTACGTTGCCGAAGGTGATGTCTACTTTCGCGTCTCCAGTGACGCTGACTACGGCAAGCTCTCCGGACGCTCACTGGAAGAGATGCTGAGCGGTACCCGCTTCGAGGTTGACCCGCGCAAAGAGTCGCCCGCCGATTTTGCCCTCTGGAAGGCGACAAAGCCGGACGAGCCATCGTGGTCTAGCCCCTGGGGCCAGGGACGTCCCGGCTGGCATATCGAGTGTTCGGCCATGAGCATGAAACACCTCGGCGAGCAGATTGATATCCACGGCGGCGGCAACGATCTCGTCTTTCCGCATCACGAGAACGAGATCGCCCAGAGCGAGTGCCTCACCGGCAAAGATTTCGCACGTTTCTGGGTTCACAACGGCATGCTCCAGTACGTCAACCCCGACACCCGCCAAGTTGAGAAGATGTCCAAGTCCCTTGGCAATGTCGTTACGATTGACAGCTTCCTGAACCAGTACGACGCCGATGTCTTCCGTCTGATCGTCCTCGGTAGCTACTACCGCAGCCCGCTCACCTACAACGCCGACATTGCTGCCGATAACGCTCGCAAGCTCGACCGGCTGCTCGGTGCGCTGCTGCCCGCTGTGGGCACCACTGATGGTGGCCCCGCCACCGAGGTTTTGGCCCACGCCGCCGCCCAATCCCGCGAGTCCTTTATGGCGGCAATGGACAGCGATTTCAACAGCGCCGGTGCCCTGGCTGCGCTCTTTGAGCTGGTGCGTGCCACCAATGTCGCCCGCGACGCCGGGGTAGGCGGGGAACCCTTCACCGCCGCTCAGTCCACCCTCCGTGATCTGGCCGGCGTCCTCGGCCTGCGTCTCTCTCCTCAGCAGAGCAGCAAGAGCCAGGATGTGGCCCCCTTCATCGAGTTGCTGATCGAGCTGCGCGCCAGCCTGCGCAAGACCAAACAGTTTGAACTGGCCGACCTCGTACGCAAGCGTCTCGCCGACCTCGGTGTTACCCTTGAAGATGGGCCTCAGGGCACACGCTATAAATTGTAGGTTTTGGATTTTGGATTTTAGATTGCAGTCTGCAATCTAAAATCTAAAATCTAAAATCTAAAATCCACATGACATGGTTAGAGCTGTCCGTCCAAGTTGATAACGAGGCCGTCGAGTCTGTCTCCGAGTTGCTCGCCCGCTACGGCTACAACGGCGGCGTGGTTGCCGAGCCCGCGTGGATCCCTGGCGACGAGGGGCCGGAGTTTAGCTACGACCCGTCCCGCCCGGTAACACTGCGCACCTATATTCCCCTCGATACCCAGGCCGAGGACGTGCGCCAGCGGCTTGAGCAGGCACTCTGGCACCTCGGTCAGATGCGCCCGATCAGCCCGCTCCAGGCCCGCTCGTTGGAGGAGGAGGACTGGGCTAACGCCTGGAAGCAGCACTACAGCATCCTGCGCGTCGGCGAGCGCACGGTGGTGGTACCCTCGTGGCTGGAGTACACACCCCGCCCCGATGATGTGGCAATCTACCTTGACCCCGGCATGGCCTTCGGCACGGGCTTGCACCCGACCACGCAGCTCTGTCTGCGTTTGCTGGAACAATACGCCCGGCCTGGACTGCGCACCCTCGACCTGGGGACTGGCAGCGGTATCCTGGCCATCGCCGCTGCCAAACTGGGGGCCAGCCCCGTCCTGGCCCTGGACAACGACCCGGTGGCCGCTCAGGTAGCCGCCGAGAACGTGCAGATCAATCAGGTCGCCCACATCGTCACGGCGGCGGCGGGCAGTCTGGGTGCGGGCCAGCATATGGGTCATTGGCTCACTGGCGACTTTGGGGAACAGGGATCGGGGATCGGAGATCGGGGATCGGACACTGCCCCCCCATCCCCAACCCCCAACCCCCAGTTCGAACTGATCGCCGCCAACCTTATCGCCAAGGTGCTGGTCATCCTCGCCGCCGATATGGCGGATGCCCTGGTATCCGGCGGAATCCTGATCAGCAGCGGCATTATCAACACCAAAGAGGCTGATGTGGTCGAAGCATTTGCCACCGTCGGACTGCGCCAGCTAGAGCGTCATGTTGAGGGTGAGTGGATCGCCCTCGTGCATACCCGCTGATCTCGTGAGCGTGAACGAGAACCGCGAATTCCTCAGGTGCTGCGGTCAATTCGCAGGACACAGCCCATCTGGAGCGAAAGTGTCGTGGGCAGATCGAGGGTTTGGGCAACCACGCCGGTTTGATACCAAGTCGCTGTCTGGGCACGCGGATCAACAAGTACTACGTCACGAACACCTGCGGCGAGATAGAGCGCGGTCGCATCCCGATCCTTTTGCTCATAACCGTCGCTGAGTACCTCGATGATTGCGCCAGGGATCATCCCAGTAATTGCCCCGTCAGGTCGCGGCGGCTTCTCGCAGAAGACTGCAATGTCTGGGCGGCGCAGCAGATGTGGGCCGAAGGCGATGTAGGTATCGGCAATGTGGTGGCAGCCACAGGGCGCAGTGGCCTGCTGATTATCCTGGGTGAGGTTGTGGCGAATGTCGTCCACCACGCCATTGTGGAGCGCCCCAGGGTACGCCTCCCAGGTCGTGCGGCCCCCAGTGACTTCGAGACGCACCCCCTGATAGGCGAGGCGCTCAATGTCGCGGTAGGTTGGGCTGCTCATGATCCGCTCCTTTCTCCTTCGCTTGGGACGACTTACAAGCCGACCCTACCGGCGCACAAAATAGGTCGTCTCCTCATCCGCGTAGCGCTGCTCCCACACCTGCGGACGAGCCTGCGCGTACTCCACCAGGGAATCCTGGTTCTTGTTGCTCAGCAACAGTCCATCAACATCGTACTTCGCCAGCAACTCATCTGCCCGTATGCCGCCCGAAAGCCGCTGGTAATCCAGCCACTGCTCTAGCGGGTAGAGCTCGATCCGTGGGTCGGCCCAGACCTTTTGGCGCGGATCGGCCCAGATCAGGTAACTGCCGTAGCCCATCTCGTGGAAGAGCCGCGCTGGCCGCTGCGATTCTGCCTTCAAAAAATCCACGGCGGCGACAGGCGTATCGGGCGAAAAGAGGCTGCCTACCTCGGGTGGCAACCCGAGGGTTGGCTTGATCCAGGGCAGGGCCAGCAGTAGCAGCAGGCCAATCACCCCCGCCAAAGCCGCATTGATCGGCAGCGCACCCTGGAAGGCCGGCCCCTTGCCACGTGGGAACCAGCTTGTGAGCTGATCCACCAGCAGCGGCGTGGCCACGGCGATAAACCAGATGTTATTGCGCACCGCCCCCAGCGCCAGCCAAAAGAAGGCTCCGGCCACCAGCATCCCCACCGGGTCGGGCCGACGCGGCGCGTAGGATAGCAGCACCACTCCGATGATCACAAAGCTAAAGAAGATCACCCCGCCCACCCCGCGCACCGTCTGCGGCGCCCATTCCGTCACCAGTTGAGTTACTGCCGAACTGCCTAGCAGATTGCGCACGTAGCCGAGTACCTGGAATCCGCCAGGGTTGATCAGCCAGGCCGCGCCGGTAAGTGCCCCAGCCAGAAAAAGCTGGCGCAGCGGCGGGCGATCCGGCGGCGGCGCGGCGCGGTGGTCGGCCACAAAGCGGCGCAACCCCTCGCCCACAAACGTCAGCCCAATCAGCGCCCCGCCCAGCACAAACGATCCGTGCAGGTTCACCCAGATGATTCCCAATATCGGCAACACCAGTAGGGGCGCAGCAGTCGCTTGAGCCCCCCCCTTCCAGCCTCCCCCCGTTGGGGTGAGGAGCCGACTCCCGCCCCCAACGGGGGAGGGCTGGGGAGGGGGTGAGGGGCTGCGGCCCCCAGCCCCCAGCCACCCATCCAACACGTACAGGTAGACCACAAACAGCGGCAGCGCGTAGGTCTGCGGGCGGACGATCCAGTTATCGAACGAGGCCGGCATCGTTGCCATCAGCAGGAAGGCCACGCTCAGGCGTAGCCGACCCGTGCGGCGCAGGCAGAGCCGTAGCAGCAGACCGTAGGTACCTGCCAGCAGCGCGGCCTGGGCCACGATCACCAAGGCCACACCGCCGAACTGGTAGAGCCCGTACATCAGCAGTTGGCCCAGCCAGCTCTGGTTGTAGAACGGTTCGCCCGCCCGCGTGTACGAAAAACTATCCACCGTTGGGATCTGACCATTCGCCACAATCAGCCGACCCGTGGCCATATGCCACCAAAAATCGTTCGGCGGGATCGATGTCAGCAGGGAGCGTAGGGCGATGAAGGCCAGCGCCGCGAAGATCCAGACGTGGTCGAGGGTCAGGCCCGCGCTGCGTTTTGCTGGGAGGTTCACTGATTGCTCCGTACAGACGCCCCGGCGGGGCGTTTCTCCGTAGAGACGCCCCAGCGGGGCGTCTCTACCGTCTCCGCCAAATCTCGCTCGTCCCGGCGCGGAAGCTGCGCACCCAAAGGGCCGAGTCGTCCAGAGTGGCAGCTAACCCACCCTGGATTCCACGATCCAACAATACGCATGCCACCCCGTAGCGATCAAGATGCGGCAGCGCATCCTGCCCCCGACTGATCGCCGCATAATCGTGCCAGAGATCCAGTGAGAAGAGCTCGATTCGCGGGTCAATAAAACTCTGCGCCGCCGGGTACAGCGCCCAGGCCATGTATGAACCGTAGCCCATCTCATTGAAGATCGGCCCCGCGCACGGCTTGGCCCGCAGTTCGTCTACAGCGGCCACGGGCGTCGCGGCGCTGAAGAGTTGTGGCGCTCCCGGCACATCGGCGAAGATCTCCTGGTAGGGCGCGGGCAAGGGTAGCAGCGGCTTCAGCCAGGGCTGGAGGACGACAACAACGGCGATCAACAGCAGCGCCGGTAACAGGTTCGCTGCGCTGCCGCTCCCTTTACGCGGCGACAGCGAGCCAGTAGTGCTGAAGACAACCCTCGGCGAGGCAAGGGACTGGGCCACCAGCGGCATGGCCGCCATGCCAAACCAGACTACCGAGCGTGCGCCGGTAAACGCTTGCCAGGCAAGACCGCAGACGAGAAGCACATCGGTGATCGTTGGGCGGCGACGGGCCAGGGCGAAGGATGCCAGCAGAACCAACACGCCGATGAAGAACATACCCCCAGCCAACGTACTCGGGTCGGGCGGCTGCCACTCGTTGATCAAACCCTGGATGGCCTGATCACCCAGGAGATTGGCTACATAGCCAAAGACTCCGACGCCGAGTGGGTTCACCAGTGTCGCCACAACCATGCCCGCGACAGCCACATAGAGCCAGCGTAGCTGCGCCCAGCCCAGGGCACGCGGTTGGTGTAATAGACGCCGCAGTGTTTCACTAACTACATAAGCTCCCGCAACCAGCAGCCCCAACACAAAGGCACCGTGGGCATTGACCCAAAATACCATCAGCAGCGGCAGAGCAGTCAGCCAGCGAGGTCGGAGTCGGCCCGCCGCGTAGCCGCTCAGGATCATCAGCGTAGCCATAAAGGGCAGCCACGACCAGTTCTGGGTGCGGGCGTTCAGGTTGTTGATCGTCATCGCGGCGGCGAGCATGGCGGCCAGTGCGCCTAGTCGCCACGAGTCGCTGCGCAAACGGGACTCCCAGGCAACCAGCGCAAAGGCCGCCGCGCCGAGCATGTTACGGGCGAAGATCGTCATCGGCAGCCCACCGATACGGAAGAGGGCGTAGAAGAGCCACTCGCCTAGCCAACTCTGGTAGGTATACGGATGATCGGCGGGGAGCGTCCATGCGAAGAGGTTTGTGGTGGGGATTCCGCTGGTAGCGACGATCTCACCGGCCTTCAGGTGCCACCAGAAATCGTTTGGCGCGGTGGGTGCCAAGCTGATGAATCCGCCAATCACGCTTAGCGCAAAAATGGCCCAGAGGTGGTCGAGGCGGAGCCCGGCACGCGGCGGACGGGAGTTGGTCATAGACTCCCTTCTTCCCAGACTGTCCAAGACGAATCCGCGACAGCGTGCGGATCGCCATACCCGGCTATAATAACATGGCGACGAGACAGTCGCTCCCTCGGGCGCGTAGGTGCGCGGCCCGCTATCGTCGGCAAGGAGACGCTCAATGACCACCCCAGCGCAGCAGGATATGTATCCACGCCTTGGAGGGGTGCCGGTTAATGGTCCTGACTGCACCGTGATCGTCCCCACCTATAACGAGGCCGACAACATTGGACAACTCATCCCGCAGATCCTCGCCTTCCCGCGCTGTCGCGTCCTTGTGGTGGATGATGGCTCACCTGATGGAAC
>JBAXMH010000166.1:0-11265 GCA_037134395.1 Chloroflexales bacterium | reverse complement strand
GGCGTTTTTGTTATTGTTGGAGTATTTGTATCCGTCGGAGTATCCGTCGGAGTATCCGTCGGAGTATCTGTCGGAGTATCTGTCGGAGTATTCGTCGGAGTGTCCGTCGGAGTGTCCGTCGGAGTGTCCGTCGGAGTGTCCGTCGGAGTGTCCGTCGGAGTGTCCGTCGGCATATCCGTTACCGTCGGCTGGGCGGTAAAAGCGAGCAAACGCAGCCCATCACAGCCAGTGGTGATCGTGCGCATTGACACAGCATTAAGATCAAAGGCGGGGATAGCCCGTGCGCTCAAGGGGTCGAGTGGCTCAATCCGGTAGTGTACCGTGACCGTCACCGGATCACCATAGTTCTGGTGCAAGGAGTTGGTATAGTCAACCTGCATGGTGTTCGAGATCTGGGTGGTGTCAGCGAAAGCCAGTATAGCGGCGATGGTTCTCGTGCGGATAGCTGCTAGCTCGGACGGCAGAGGACAGGGCCGCACAGCGGCGGCGCGCGCACCCTCGCGCGCCGCGTTGTCAATCTGGACGTACATAAAAAGTATGTAGCCCAAGTTGATAATCCCCAGCAGCAGCAACAGCAGTATGGGCAAAACCAACGCAAACTCGACGAGGCTCTGCGCCCCGCGCTGTGGATAAGGTGATGTGTATCGGCTCATCTCGTTATCTCGCCCAGTCATGGCTCAGCTTAGCACTCAGTTTGCCTTTATCGATGCTGAGAGCCATCAGAGTCGCCACACCCTTACGGATATCCACTGTCTGCTCCAGGAGTGGCGGGTCGCCGCCAATCACCACACGGTAACTGCCTGCCGCGAGCTTGAGCGACTCGCCCGCGCTGCTGTGGCCAATCTCTCGTCCTTTGCTGTCGTAGACACGGTAGTTGAGGGCGATGGTCTGCCTCAAGGCGGTAGCGAGCTGGTTCACATCAGCGGCACCAAAATAGGTGCCGCCGCCAGCATCAGCAATCGCCGCCAGGCGCGTCTGAAACTCGGGGGCGATGTCGAAGCCCACAACACTCACCCGTATATTGGGGTTATCCGTATGCAGGCGAGTCGCCTCCGCCACCGGGTCTCCGTTACAACTCTCCTCACCATCACTGAGCAACACTACCAGCGTCTGACCTTTTACCCCAACCAGATCTGCGGATAACGCGGCCAGCGAACTGCCGATGGGCGTGTTACTCCGGTTCACAGGGACAATTGAATTAATCTGGGCAAGCAGTGCGTCGCGGTTCAGTGGCCCCAGAGGTCTCACCAACTCGATGTCGCTACAGTCGTTGGTGCGATTGCGTCCGTAGGTGCGCAGGGCTACCTTGGTTGAGTCGTTGAGATCTTTCACGATGGCTCCCAGCGCCTGGTGAGCCATATCAATCTTGCGCTGGTCGTTGATCTTTGCCAGCATGCTCCCTGATGCATCGAGGATGAAGTAGATGTTGTCCGCCACCGTGGTGTTTTCCACCCTCATCACCGTTAGCACTCCGATGCCGGAAGCAATCACATCCGTCGTGGGGGTTAATGCGTTCGGTGCCGCCGTAGGTAAGGAGCCAACCGCCGCTTGCTGGCTTGCCACCGGCGCACCCACCGTTGGTGCAGACAAGAGTGACCACAGCCACCACGATCCGCCGGATAGTCCGAGGACGGCCAGCACGATCACCACGAATGTAACTTCTCGCCCCCGATTGAAGGGTTCACGTGGCGGGGCCGCTGCTATCGGAGACTGGACACGCTCCAAACCCCGCTTGAGCTGAATGTCGTCCAGCAATGCCTCAGCCTCCGGGTAGGCGTTGCTCTGCGCCTGTAGCTGTTGCAATGTCTGGGTTGCCTCTTCCCAGCGTGCGGCACGGAAGAAGGCCAGTGCCTGGTCGTAGAGCTGTTCGGGCGTAAGTTGATCGGAGTGGCTATCCATAACGTACTGCTCCGTAGTGGGAATGCATCGGCCCCATGTCCCGGCCTGATACAGTTTATTTTCCGAAGGCGAGGAGTTGGGGTACCGCTGGCCCCAGGATCACAGCAAAGATCGCGGGGAAAATCAAGAACACCAGCGGGAACATAATTTTGACTGGAGCCTGGTTGGCCTTCTCGTGGGCACGCTGGCGTCGGCGCACACGCATATCCTCAGACTGACTCTTCAGCACGCGCCCAATGCTCACGCCCAGTTCATCGGCTTGGTTGAGAGCGGCGACAAAGCTGAGGATATCGGGTACACCAGTGCGCTCGCCCAAACCGTTCAGCGCCGTGCGTCGGTTCTGGCCCATGCCGATATCGCGCAGCACACGGGCGAACTCTTGCGAAAGATCATTGTCCCAGCGGCTCATAACTTCCTGGAGGCTGCTCTCAAAGCTCAATCCGGCCTCAATAGTAATCGTCAGCATATCAAGGGCGTCTGGCAGCGAGTTAGTAATTTCTTGCTGACGGCGCGTGATCCGCCGTGTGATCCAGAATTTCGGCAACGAGAAGCCACAAATAGCCACAACACCGTGAATTATGACGCTCACAAAGCTGAGCGTGAATCCCGCGAGGTAACTGTAGCCGATACCGATGCCGAGCATGCCGATGCCACAGAGCAGCCGCAATCCCAGAAACTCCGCCGTGCTCATGCGTCGGACGTCAGCCATCAGCAGAAGTTGCTGGGATGCCCGCAGGCGCGTTTCCGGCCACATCCAGATGAAAAGTCGGGCCAGCCGACGCAGCAGCGGCATGATTACCCGATCCGAGAAGGGTTGCTTCAGTTCAATCTCGTGGAAAATGTCGGTGATCGGTCGCTCGTCGCTCAGGTAGCGGTTGAGCCGGTCGTTCAAGACGGGCCGGCGGCGCATCTGCACGATTCCGAACACGAGCAGCATGATGCTGCCACTCGCCATCGCGCTGATCAGGATCGTGATTATCAAGGTGTTCATAAGGTCAGACCTTAATATCGGAAATCTTCTGGATCACCAGGAAACCAACCACCGAAAAGACAACCGCAACAATCGGGATGCACAAGGTAATCCCAGGCTGAAACAGCTTTTTGATGTAGTCCGGGTTGATCAAAAAGAGCATCAGGGCTAGGCCAGGGGGCATACCACCAATCACATAGGACGATATGCGCTGCATTGACGTGATCACCCGCACCTCGCGGCGCAGTTTATCGCGCTCGCGGATGGTCACGCTAATGCTCTCCAGGATCTCGGTGAGGTTGCCGCCCACGCGACTATTGATTTTGATTGCCGCAACCACCAGTTCAAGGTCGGTATTCTGGAGGCGGGCGGCAAGATTGTCGAGCGCGTCGTTGAGGCTCAGGCCCAGGCGAACCTCTTGAGTCACCCGCTCAAGCTCGCTGCGGGTCGGCTGACGAGCCTCTCTGGCCACCATCGCCAGGCTCTGGGCCAGGCTAAACCCGCCGCGCAGGGCACCACAAATCATCGTCAGGGTCTCGGCGAGTTGCCCGCAGAAGAGGGTGCTACGCCGGTTGTGCAGCGAGCGCAGCCAGAAGATCGGCGCAATGAAGCCGATGATGAGTGTGATAGGCAGCACCAGCATGCTCTTCCAGTAGAGCAGGGCAGCCAGGGACAGTACCAGGGGGATGGCAATGCGCAACAGGATCCATTCGGGCACTTTCAAGGGCAAGTTAGCCTGCTCAAGTTGGCGTGAGATCTCCTGAGCAAAGCTACGCTTCACGATGCTGTCGTTGATCCGCTCGGCAATGCGGGTACTCGGCAGATCCGCTACCCGCTCGGCCTCATCCACTCCATAGACGTCATCGCTCACGTAGGTTCGGAGGCGCGAACCCAGTGAGCTACGCTCGCTCGTTATGGCGCGCAGCCCAAGCACCAGCATGATGATGGTGAGGGCGGAGAATACAGACACGGCAATGGTAATGATCGTAGTGGCATCCATAAACTACGCCCCCGGCTGACGACCGCTGAAACCAAAGACGCTTGGCGGAAGGTTGATTCCATTCTGCTGGAGCTTCTCTAAAAAGCGCGGACGAATCCCGGTAGGCATAATCTTGCCCACAACCTTGCCCTCACGCACGCCCTGCTGCTGGAAGGTGAAAATCTCGGACATGGTGATTACATCGCCCTCCATGCCGGTCAGTTCGTTCACCTTGACGATTTTACGCGAGCCGTCCTGGAGCCGCTCCAACTGGATGATGACATGCACCGCAGCCGAGATTTGCTCGCGGATAGCCCGCTGCGGCAGGTCGAGCCCCGCCATCAGCACCATCGTCTCCAGGCGGCTGATTGCATCGCGGGGCGTATTGGCGTGCAAGGTGGTCATCGAACCGTCGTGGCCCGTGTTCATCGCCTGGAGCATGTCTAGCGCCTCACCGGCACGACACTCACCGACCACGATCCGGTCGGGGCGCATGCGCAAGGCATTCACCACAAGGTCACGGATGGCTACCTCGCCACGGCCCTCAATGTTCGCCGGACGGGTCTCCAGCGTTACCACATGGCGCTGCTGGAGCTGAAGCTCGGCGGCATTCTCGATGGTGATGATCCGCTCGCCATCGGGAATGAATGACGAGAGCATGTTGAGGATGGTGGTCTTGCCGGTACCGGTGCCGCCCGAGACGACAATATTCAGGTGGCCCAGCACGCAGGCCCGCAGCAGTTCGATCAGTTCGGTGGTGGCCGCCCCACGGGCAATTAAGTCGGAGGGGCCCATCGGCTTCTTAAAAAACTTGCGGATGGTCAGGGTCGGGCCGTTCAGACAGAGGGGCGGGATAATCGCATTCAGGCGCGATCCGTCGGCCAGACGAGCATCCACCATCGGTGTTGTCTCGTCGCAGCGGCGACCGAGGGGCGAGATGATCCGGTCAATAATTCGTCGGATATGCTCATCGTTCAGGAATGTCGCCCCGGTCAGTTCAATCCGACCAGCGCGCTCCACCCAGATGCTGTTGGGGCCATTGACCATGATCTCGGTCACGCTATCGTCAGCGAGAAGCGGCTCCAACGGCCCGAGCCCCAGCAACTCGGCCTGGGCATGGCGACTGATCCGAACACGGTCGCGCTCGGTAATGGCGCGACCTGAGATCTCGATCTGTTCGGCGACAAGGGCGGCAATGCGACGGGGCCAGTACTCTGGGTCGCGACGGGTATTGGCGTTATCCGGCTCAGAGACAAGGCGGGCCTGCACTTTGGAGATCAGGTCACGATCTTCAGGTGAGCTCGTAGTGTAATCACTAGCGCTGATCGGGCGCGATAGCGCGGTGCCCGCTGTATTCTCGGGAGTGGGCGTATCGCGATCACTGGCAGGGCTATTATCGGGGCGGGAAAAACGTAGTCGAGGCATAGCCTTCTCTTTCGGTTATCGCGATGTCTGGCGGAGCAGGCTCGCGAACAGGCCACGGCGCGGCTGTCCGCCCGCGTTATCCCTGCCTTTACCCTTCTCCGGCTCCAAACTAATCGTGGTCACCTGCTCGCCAGCGACATAGGCCGCCAGCTTCCGCAGGCTCTGGCTCACCCAGCTCTGCGGATGCGACAGGACCACCGGCACCCCACGATTAATGCTATAAGTCACCAGCTGCCCTGCGCTGGGAATATTCGCGCTGATTGGCTGGCGCAGGTGCTGCTGCACATCCTCTAGCGAGACACTATCTACGCTCGGGAAGCGGTTCAGCACAATGCTCACACGGCCACGGGTGAGTTGGTGCTGGGCGAGATATTCAAGGAAAAACTTGACGTTCTTCAGGGCCGGAATCTCGGGGGTGGTCACAACCAACACATCATCGGCGCGCTCAAGCAGGGCCATCGTCACTTCATCAAGGACGCACCATGTATCGGCGATAACGTAGCTGTAGCGCAGCAGCAGGCTATCGAGGACGGCGCTAATCTGCTCGCGGGTGATATCGCCAGCCACCTCAGGAGAACTGGGGGCCAGCAGCACGTGGACACCTGATCCATGCTGCTGCATCACGCCGGCCAGAATAGTGTCATCAATCTCGTCGCTCTTGGCCAGCAGGTTCTGTAAGGTGTGGCGCGAGAAGAGGTTCAGGTGGGTGCCCACGTGGCCAAACTGAAGCCCGAAATCGGCCAGGGCCACCCGCCCCGAACTGATCTGGCGCAGGGCCACGGCCATATTGGTGGATACTACCGTTGTCCCCGCACCACCCTTGGGCGAAATCACCACCACAAATTTACCCCGCCCATAGCCGTGGTGGTCGCTGCTCACCATTTGGCGACTACGTCGATCCTGCTCGATCTGTATGACGGCGTTCATGCTCTGAAGGACATCAACGTGACGCACCGGTCGCACTAGCACATCGCGTGCGCCCGCCATCATCAGCCGACGCACTACATTCACATCGGTCAGCGATGTCAGGGCAATACAGATCGTCGTTGGCAACGAGGTAAAAATTTGGCGGATGAACTGCTCGGTTTCTACCGGTGGGCGATCAACGATCACCACATCAGGACGGCTCTGCTTCACCATTTCTAGGCCAGTTGAAAGAATGGCCACCCGCTCCATCCAGCCAACACGCGGATCCTGACCAAGCCGAGCGATCCACTCTTGATCGATCTGATCGGGCATCGTTACCACAGCGACGCGCAGGGTCTCATCTATAGCCACAGGGATCCTCTTTCTATAACGTAAGTAGAACGATTGGCGTAGCGCACTAGCGCAGACGATAGCGAGAGATCAGAACATCGTTATCAATGGGTGGAACATCCGCCGACGCACGATCAGTAACCGGACGCAGAACTAAGTCAATCTTGCTGCCTGAGTCTTTGAGTCGCTTGAGCAACAACGCATCCTCCGGTGTCAGTGCGAGCAGCAATGCCGTCGGTTGCTGGGCATTGGACGTCTGAGATCGGGCAGTATCATTACTTGAGCGCAGCACCTTAAAAACAGTGACATTCTGGAGCGTATATGCCGTCACATCGCGGCCCTGGGTCGCAGCGGTGTTGCTCGCAAGGGTCGTAGTGCTAGAGATGATGGGGACTGCCAGTGTGATCAGTACATCAATACGATCTCCATCGGCCACAATGTTTGACTGGGTGAACAAGTCACTGATAGGGTAGGCGAAAAGCACACGACCGACCGGGATCTGTTGGCTTATCGTGCCCCCTGAACTGCTGGCTAGCTTTGAGATGTTAAAGGTCTCGCCCTGACCAATCGGTGCAATAATGGTCTGACTCTCTAGCCGGGCCGTACTCGTGATCGCGGCGACTGGCACGAGGTCGAGCGGGAAAGACTTGAGCAGCACATCATCGCTGGTGATCACCGTACCTGGCTGGAGAGGCCGTGCCGCTACCGGGAGATCCATCATGGCGATAGCAGGTGCAACCTGAGCGGCAGCCATACGTTGGGCTTCGACAGAAAGGTTACGCTGCTGTTGCTGGAGCAAAAAGAAGACGAGTACGCCGGTGCCCAGAGCTAGGAAGACTCCAAGAGCGACCAACATCCAACCCTGGCGACGATTCATGGGCAATGCTCCTTCGCTCAACAGCTCTATCACTAGTACCAATTATATCGCAAGACTATTACGCAACAGAGCAATGCGGTAGGACTATGGTTTAGAACCCATGCACCTGAGTGCGTTAAGGGTGTGCCGTGCTACAATAGGGCGCATGGCCCCGCCTTAACTCACTTATATGGAGTAGCCATGCACCTAATAGACCCTGACGCCGACCTGACTCCCACCCAGGTGATGGTCGGTCGAAAGCCGATCTCCTACCGCCGCTGTGGCGATGGTCCCCCGCTGATACTCCTTCACGGCTGGGGCGGATCATCGCGCTACTGGCGTAGTACGCTGAACGCTCTCAGCGCCACCCACGACGTGATCGCGCCCGACCTGCCGGGATTCGGCGACTCGCCACCCCTTGATGGCTACGCCAACATCCATCGTGTGGTTGACACGATTGTCACGTTAGCCGACCGGCTCGGACTGGAGCAATTCGACCTCAACGGACACTCCTTTTCTGGTAGCACAGCGGTCTACGTGGCCGCACACTACCCCGAACTTGTGCGCCGCCTCGTACTTACCAGCTTCAGCACCTTCCGCAATGAGCCCGAACGGCGGTTTGTGTTGCAGGTACACAAAGTGCTGCCTCTGTGGATGGCCCTGCGCCGACCCTGGATGGGCGACCATCGCTTGTTTGTCCGCGCTGTATCAACTCGCCTCTTCTACCAGTTACCCAGCGACCAACTTTTGCGTGAAGGCTTCGCCGATTTTCTGAAGATGGACAAACGATCCTCGCTGGCGAACGCAAGCAGCGTCGGTGATCGGGAGATCAACCTGGCCTTGCGCCAGATCCGCTCGCCGACACTGCTCATTGGGTCGCGCCAGGACACCATTATGCCGCCGGGGGGTACGTCCGTGGCTGCGAAGTTCATCCCCAATAGTCGGCTCGTCTGGATTGATCATTGCGGGCACCTGCCGATGCTTGAGCGCCCTGACGTTTACAACCGCATCCTCGCCGATTTCCTGGACTAACGTAATTCATAGTGGCACTAACGTAGATGTGCAGCGATTCAGCGATCCAAGGGAGCAACGATTGACCGCACCCTCTTCCGTGTGTGACTTTGCAACAACCCTGAGATTCCTAGTCATCTGATTGACCACGCCCCCGCTACATGCTATACTTCGCCGGTGGCAGTGCGGCATCTAGCGGGGGCGTGCGTCTGCGTGCGCAAAGTCGCCGTATAATCGAATGATGCGGTGCCTAACAATGACTCTATCTCTCGCACTGTAGCAGTGGACGAGTCCGTTCAGTCTGATGTGTCGCTGCCTGAGCATCGCAAGGCACATGATCCAGTCACTCAATGGGTTGGTCATCCCGCTCGGTGCATTATTGTAGGGGAAGGTGTCGCTATGGCACAGACCCGTCTGGTGATTGCCGACGATGAGTCGATTATCCGCATGAACCTCAAGGAGACGCTTGTCGGCCTTGGCTACTTGGTGGTGGGCGAGGCAGGTGACGGCGTCAGCGTGATAAATCTGGCCCGTGAGCTTCAGCCCGATCTTGTCCTGATGGACATCAAAATGCCGAAGCTGGATGGAATTCAGGCCGCAAAGATCCTCACCGAGGAAAAGATCGCCCCGGTGCTGCTGCTTACCGCCTACTCTGACCGCGATCTGGTTGATCGGGCAAAAGAGGCGGGCGTCGTCAATTATGTCGTTAAGCCGTTCCGCGAGGCCGAGTTACTTCCTGCCATCGAGATTGCGATGGCCCGCTACCAGGAATTCCTGGAGATGGACAAGCAAATCTACGATCTGAAGGAGACGCTTGATACCCGCAAGCTCGTCGAGCGGGCCAAGGGTGTCTTGATGGACTCGCAGAATCTCAAGGAGGCTGAGGCGTTTCGCAAGATCCAGCAACTCTCGATGAATACGCGCAAGTCTATGAAGGAGATCGCGCAGGCCATCCTGCTGGCCAACGAGATCTAGCTGTGTCCGAGACGCCCCCGACGCCTGAGGGTCATCGTACGACAGATGTCCCTGCTCCCCATAGGTCGCGACGATTGGTGGCTGCGCTGCCGTACTGTGCTACGGCAGTCGTGGCCGTTCTTTGTAGTGTGATCATCCAGATTGCTCTCAGTCCGGCCCCTGCACCTACCGCCCCTCAGGATAACTCCACACCGGCGACGCAACTAGCCCCAACTGAAACAGTGACGCCCACACTACTAGCCACGTCAGCGCTCCCAGCCAACGAAGGTGGACTTCGCCTTGCAATCCTTGATTTAGAGGCGACCGACCGTCGACTCTGGAGTGCGATCTACCTTTTGCGTGCCGCCAGTCAGATTGATGATGCCGTCGTCGCCCTTCAGTCCAACAATGTGGATGAGGTTGATCGCATCCTGCTCAACGCTCGCCGATCATTTGATCGAGCCTACGTCTTCAGTGCGGAACAGGAAAAGGGTCCGATTGACACTTTGCGCCTCCAGGTTGGCCAATCCCGCGACGATCTCCACCTGCGTCCCGAGGGTCTTGACCAGAGTCTGCGCCAGATCCGTCGGCTCGTCCTCAGCCTTGTTGATGAGAGTGGTGGCGGCTCGTAGGGGCGGCTCGTAGGGGCGGCTCGCGAGCCACCCCTACAATCCGCGACCCCTACGTTGCCGACTTCCCCTTAAAATCTATAAACCGGTAGCCCACACCCCGCTCGGTGAGAATGTACTTCGGGCTAGATGGATCCTGCTCGATCTTCTGGCGCAGATACGTGATGTACAGTCGCAGATAGTGGCCCTCCTCGCGGTACTCTGGCCCCCAAACCTTCGTCAGGAGCATCTCGTGTGTCTGTACATAGCCGGCATTCTGCACGAGATGGTAGAGCAGCCGGTACTCAGTGGGTCGCAGATTCACCCGCCCGCCATCAACCAGCACCTCGCGTCGGGCGAAGTCAATGCTCAGCCGTTCATCCACCTGCACTAAGGTCTGCGGTACTGGCGGCGCGGCGTAGTGTCGGCGTAGCACCGCACGGATGCGGCTCACTAACTCGCGATGACTAAAGGGTTTGCCAATATAATCGTCGGCTCCGAGTTCCAGGCCACGAACCCGATCATCCCCCTCATCTTTGGCCGTCAGGATGAGTACCGGCACCTGCGAGAACTGCCGCAGCCGCCGCAGAGCCTCAAATCCATCCATTACCGGCATCATAATATCGAGCAGTACCACGTCAGGCATATCGTCACGCGCCCGCTCAATTGCCTCTCGTCCGTTTGATGCGGTGGCAACCCGCATTCCCTCCAGTTCAAGGTTCAGCCGCATAAAATTGATCATGCGCGGCTCGTCATCTACCACAAGCACAAGTTTATCTTTGAGTTCTGACATCGTCTCTCCCTATGGCGCAGTTCGTCACCCCAGCACCGGGAACTCGCGTAGTTGTTGTGTGCCGTCCACACAGACAATGTCTACCTCGGCGTCTACCAGCAGCACCCCACGGCACTCGATCTGCTGGAGAAAGCGCGCCCGGTAGGCCGAGGTCATACGCACGGATGTAATAACTTCGATCATGTCGCCCAGGCCCGCTGCCTGCTTAAACTTCATCGTCAGACTGTAGACCACAAAGTTGTAGCCGGCGCGGTTCCACTCTTGAATAGGTCGGCCCTGAGCACCAACCCACTCGGTGCGCCCGCGCTCCATAAACTTTAGGTAGTTGGCGTAGTAGACAACCCCCAGGCTGTCGGTGTCCTCGTAATAGATTTTGTATGCGACCCGGTGTTCCATCAGTTCCTCATCTCTGCGATCCTTTCAGCGACCGTCTGTAGCAGACCTGCATCACCCTCGCCTAGACCACAAAGTTGTAGCCGGCGCGGTTCCACTCTTGAATAGGTCGGCCCTGAG
>JBAXMH010000165.1:0-11307 GCA_037134395.1 Chloroflexales bacterium | reverse complement strand
CACACTGGTGCTAACACCAGCATACGCGCATTGTCAAGCCATTATACTAAATGCTTTTATGGCTCGCACAAGGGCGCAAGCGCGTTACAAAGCCAATAGAAAACCCGCCGTACTTGCGATACATCGTCGTATCTAACGTGAAAATAGCCGATAGCCGATAGCCGATAGCCGATAGTCCGACACCAGCGGCCATTTTCATTTGGTGTTGTGCGGCGAAGCCGCATGGTTGTCTGAAGTGGAGATACCGAGAGGCCGGAGCATGTTTTCTACCACGCCCAGGCCCCCTCATGCCGATGTGCGCCGTCTAACGGCAAGAAGATGGGGTTGAGAGAAGACCCTCAAACCCCAAGCCAAAACACGCAATGGAGGGACGCAGACGGGGCACCCCATTGGACTTTCCAAAATCTACTATAGCATTATGTAATGGTTAAAGTCAACCCCCTGATTGGTTATAGGTTTCAAACTTTTAACGAATTATTACGCGGTACAATGGCTGCTGTCTGGCGGTGAATTCAGTTCGCTCCACCGCTCTTGCTTTCAGCGATCGGGCAGATCGTCCGAGAGAAAGGTTCCACCTTAATGATCCTAAGCGATCTTCAACGTACCTACCTGAATGAGATCCACTACGCGGTTGTGGGTACGCTTAACGCGGAAGGCTCAATCCAGCAGACGGTTGTTTGGTACCTGCTGAATGAAAACGAGATCTGTTTTAGCTGCGGCGCGAGCAGTGTGAAGGCGCGCAACCTGCGCCGCACCCCCACGGTGAGTATTGCTATTGCCGATGGCCGACGCTACCTGACGCTCCAGGGTACCGCCGTGGTTGAGCCACCCGACCCGACCGTACGCGAGCGACTGGCGATCCGTTATCTCGGTGCGGATGGCGCAGCCGCGTGGCTCCAGCTTCGTCCAGACGCCCCCCGGCTCACGGTGCGGGTGACGGTGACGAAGGTGTATGGGCAGGGGGTGTAAGATTTTAGGTTTTAGATTTTAGATTTCGGGTTTCAGGTTTCAGGTTTCAGGTTTCAGGTTTCAGGTTTCAGATTTCAGGTTTCAGATTTCGGGTTTCAGGTTTCAGATTTCGGGTTTCAGATTTCGGGTTTCAGGTTTCAGGTATAGCAAATGTGACGTGTATGGCATGGTTCACAGATACTTTACAGTTTAGACAAGGTTCGCAGGTACTTTACAGTTTGGGTACTTATAAGGCACTCTGATGCGCTGTACCTGAAACCTGAAACCTAGCACCTGAAACCTTGTCTATGTGAGGATGTACGATGAGTGAGCGGATTGGGTTTATTGGACTGGGAATCATGGGCCGGGGGATGGCGCATAATCTGCTGCGGGCCGGTTTTATGCTGACGGTGTGGAACCGCACGGCGAGCCGTATGGATGATCTGGTGGCCGCCGGGGCTACGGCGGCGGCGAGTCCCGCCGTGGTTGCGGACAGTTGCGATATCACCATTACGTGCGTGAGCGACACGCCCGATGTACTGGCAGTGACGCTGGGCGCGGACGGGGTGATCCACGGTGCGCGGCCCGGTGCGCTGGTGATTGATATGAGTACGATTAGCCCACAGGCCACCCGCGAGATGGCTGCCGCGCTGGCGGTGCGCGGCGTGGCGCATCTGGACGCCCCGGTAAGCGGCGGCAGTGAGGGTGCCGCCAAGGGGACGCTGTCCATCATGGTTGGCGGTGCGGCGGCGGATGTGGAGCGGGCGCTGCCCGTCTTCCAGGCTATGGGCAAAGTGATCACTCACGTAGGCGACCACGGTGCCGGCCAGACGGTGAAACTGGTGAACCAGATTCTGGTGGTGGGCTCGATGCTGGCGGTGAGCGAGGCTCTGGTCTTCGCCCAAGCCAGCGGCGTAGATCTGGAGAAGACTCTGGCTGCTGTAACCCCTGGCGCAGCTGGGAGTTGGATGCTGGCCAATCGTGGTCCACAGGTCATCGCCCGTGACTGGCGACCCGGATTCACGATTGATCTCCAGCAGAAGGATCTGCGCTTGGTGCTAGAGGCGGCGGATCAGGTGGGCGCACCCGTATTGTCTACGGCGTCAATCTTCCAGATGTACCGCAGCCTCCAAGCGGTCGGTCTGGGTGCCGAAGGCAACCACGCGCTCGTGAAGGCAATCGAGCGCATGAGCGGGATTGAGGTTGGCGGGTGAACATCCCAGGACACCCCCTGAGCTTCACGGGCTATTCTGCGTGAAAATATCGTCATACAAACAATACATGCCCGATCTGTGTATTATAATGAGTGCAACGGTGTCTCGCAGCACCTTCACCTTCACTATTATCATGGTGACGACCAGCCTATGAACACCCTAACGAACAGACCTTCCAACGCCTTTATCATGGCCTCGTGGGCGGCGCTCTTCGCAGGGGGGATCGCCTACAACGTAGGGCTATGGAATGCGAGCATGGCCCTGAACGAGAAGGGGTACTACTTCACCGTACTTATGTACGGCCTGTTTGCGGCAGTCTCCCTCCAGAAGAGTGTCCGCGACCGGATGGAGAACATCCCTGTCACGCCGGTCTATTTCGGCCTCGCGTGGACATCGGTGATCCTCACCCTGGCGCTCCTGGTGATCGGCCTGTGGAACGCTTCCCTCACCCTGAGCGAGAAGGGCTTTTATGCTATGTCTTTCACACTCAGCATGTTTGCCGCTGTGACGGTGCAGAAGAATACCCGCGACACTAACAGTGCCCCACCTCCTCTTCCCACCCGCAAGTCCCAAGATGAGTCCTAATGTTAATGCTGTGAGACAAGGTTTCAGGTGCCAGGTTTCAGAGTGACCGTTCGTAGTAGCGGCTTCAGCCGCTTGGACGCTGAAGTACCCACTACGAACTGTTACACTGTAACTGCTCTGAACCATGCCCAATTCCAGAAGGAGTTATCAGCTATGTCCGATGGACTACGAAGTGTGAGCATTGTCGGAATTGGCCAGATCCCGGTGCAGAAAGTGAACGGTGCATCACTCCGCGAAATGGGGGTGCAGGCGCTACAGTTGGCGATGCAGAACGCACGGGTGGATCACATTCATGCGCTCTTTGTCGGTAATATGCTTGCCGACGATCTTCAGGGGCAGAAGCACCTTGCTACCCTGATCGCCAGCGCCGCCGGCATGCGCGGTATCGAGGCGCTTCAGGTGGAGGCCGCCACCGCAACGGGTGCGGCGGCGCTGCGCATGGCGTACTTTGCCGTGGCCAGCGGTGAGGCCCGGCTCGCGGTCGCTCTCGGCGTCGAGAAAATGAGCGGCGGCGGTGCCACTCAGTCCCTGGCCAAAGCCCTGGATGCGGAAACCGAGATTCCTACCGGCGCAACGTTGCTTGGGATGAATGCGCGCCTCATGCAGCGCTATATGGACACTTACCACGTCCCCGTTGATGCTTTTACCGGCTTCTCGCTTAATGCACACGCCAATGCGCGAACCAATCCATACGCGCTCTTCAAGGACAAGGACGTCACGAGCGAGATGATCAATCATTCACGGGTCGTTGATTCTCCGCTGCGGGTATTCGACGCCGCACCGATCTGCGATGGGGCTGCGGCGGTCGTACTTACGCGCACCAGCGAGGCCCGTGCCTACACGGATCAGCCAATCCGTATTCTCAGTTCCAGCGTGGCGACGGACTGGTTTCGGGTTGCCGATCGAACTGACCCGCTCCACCTGTACGCTGCTGCCCGCTCCTCCCAGGATGCTTTTCGCAAGGCGAATATTCACCGTAACGATATCAGTCTCTTCGAGGTTCACGATGCCTTTAGCATCATGTCATGCCTGGCGCTAGAAGCGGTGGGCTTTGCCGAGCCGGGGCAGGGCTGGCGTCTCGCCGCAAACGGGCAGATCGGCCATGACGGGACACTCCCGCTCTCAACACTCGGCGGGTTAAAGGCGCGTGGGCATCCCGTGGGCGCAACAGCGCTCTACCAGACATGTGAGATTGTGCAGCAACTGATGGGGCAGGCTGGCCCGAACCAGGTGCCGAACGCCAAGTTGGCGATGTTGCTCAGCCTCGGCGGGGCGGCCAGTACTGGTCTGACACACCTGTTCGGGGTCTGAGAAGCGGTCTCTTAGGGCGGATGCTCGCACTCTTCACGACAGCGACCTACGTGATACGTAGGTCGCTGTCTTTTCTTTCTTCCCCCTTAGCGTATGCTCAACCTGCCTGAACAATTTCTACATATCCTTTCGCTATGATTTGGATTCAGTGATAGTGCTTCGCACAGGAGCTTTGAATTCTATGAGCGTTACCTCAACCGCGCCCGAGCGCAAGGTGGTCGGTAGCCGCGTTGGCAAGCGCAAGCGTATGTCGCCCTGGCTGCTGCTGCCTGTCGCCCTGGTGCTGATTGTGGCCGGGGTGCTGTTCTGGCAACTGCGGCAGACGAGTACGGCAACGTCTTCGACCACAACCGCAACCGTGACGAAGGGCAGTCTGGCCGTCAGCGTCACCGGCAGCGGCCCCGCTCAGGCGGTGCAGAGTCGCAGTATGAGTTTCGGCGTATCCGGTACGGTTGATGCGGTGCTGGTGCAGGCTGGCGATGTGGTGAAGGCTGGGCAGCCCCTGGCTCGCCTTGATAGCCGCGCCCTCACCCTCCAGGTGCAGCAGGCCGAGGCGAGCCTCAAGGCGGCGGAGGCGAATCTTGCTGCCGCCCAAGGTAAGGGTGCTACCGAGCAAGATATTGCCAGTGCTCAGACAAGCCTTAGATCTGCTCAAGCCAGCTATGAGCGCACACGAACTGGCACCGCCACTGCGCAGGATCTTGTCAGCGCCCGCGCCCAGCTTCAGTCTGCCCAGGCTAATCTGGCCCAGCTCAAGGCTGGCCCCACCGCCGACACGCTCTCAACATCCCAGACCCGCGTCTACCAGGCTCAGTTGACCCTGGCCAGCCAGCGCGAGAGTCTCTCGGCTGCCAAGACGAAGGCGCAGGCGGCGTTGACGACGGCGGCGAATAACCTGCGCGACGCCCAGACGAACTACAGCACACTCTACTGGACGAACCGCCAGCAGGAGAGTGCACCCGGCGGTCTGCCTCAGGCGAGTAAAGATCAGGAGGCCGCATCTCTGCGGGCTGTCTCGAATGCGGAGGCCAGCCTCGCTCAGGCTCAAACTGCCCTCGATCAGGCGAAGAAGGATGAGGTTTCCGGTTTGGCCCAGGCCGAGTCGAGCCTGAAGGATGCCCAGACGCAGCTGAATGTGCTGCTGGCTGGCCCGACGACGGCGAACCTAGCCAGTGCCCAGGCTAGCGTGGCTTCGGCCCAGTCGAATCTCGAAAAACTGCTGCATCCGGCGACAGCGAATGATCTCGTCAGCGCCCAGGCCAGCGTGGATCAGGCCAAGATCAATCTGGAGAAGCTGACTACTCCGGCCTCGGTCGCGAGTCTGGCCAGTGCCGATGCATCGCTGGCCTCGGCTCAGGTGCAGGTGGCGGCGGCCAAGCTCAATCTGGAGAACGCAACCCTGGTTGCGCCCTTCGATGGGATGGTGGCCAGTGTTGGCCTTTTGGCAGGCGACACCGCTACTGCTGGCACAATCACCGTGATTGACGCCAGCCAGATGTATATTGACATCAGCCTCGGCGAGTCCGATGTGAGCCAGATCACGCCCGGTTTGGCTGTTCAACTGACCTTTGACGCGGTGCCAAACCTAAAGATCACCGGGAAGATTGACACCGTCGCCCCGGTGGCCACCGTGACCCAGAACGTCGTCACCTACCCGGTACGGGTGCGCTTCGACCCCGGCAAATCGCCGATCAAGGTAGGCATGACGGCCACGGGCCTGATCGTGGTGACGCAGCACGATAACGCCATCCTGGTGCCGAGTCGGGCCATCCAGACCCGTGGAGGCACGCAGACGGTGCAAGTGCGCCAGGCTGCCGGTCAGCCAGCGGTGCCGGTGACGGTGACAACCGGCCTGAGTTCAAACGGGCAGACGGAGATTATCAGTTGCGTGGACACCAACGACCAGTGCCTTCGGGAAGGTGACACGCTGGTGATCGCCACCACGACAACCAGCAGCAGCACGACACAGCGTAGCGGCATTGGCGGCTTCGGCGGCGGCGGCGGCGGCGGACGGGGGCCAATTCCATGAGTAGCATGATCAGCGTGCATAATCTCACCCGCGTCTATCACACCGGCGACATTGAGGTTCACGCACTGCGCGGCATCTCCTTCGAGATTGAGCGCGGCGAGTTTGTCGCGATTATGGGGCCGTCGGGTTCAGGCAAGAGTACGCTGATGAACATGATCGGCTGCCTAGATACACCGACGACGGGCAGCTACACTCTGGATGGGCTGGCGGTAGAGCTACTGGAGACGCCGCAGTTATCGGCGGTGCGTAACCGCAAGATAGGCTTTGTGTTCCAGCAGTTTCACCTGCTGGCCCGCAGCACAGCCCTTGAAAACGTGGCGCTGCCCCTGGCTTACCGGGGCGGCATCCCGGCCAGTGAGCGCATGGCCCGCGCCGCCGAATCGCTGGAGCGTGTTGGCCTGGGCGACCGTATGGATCACCGGCCCCAGCAGCTCTCAGGTGGGCAGCAGCAGCGCGTGGCCATCGCTCGTGCCCTAGTGACGCAACCGGCCCTGCTGCTAGCCGATGAACCGACTGGTGCCCTCGACACGCGCACAAGCGCGGAGGTGATGGATCTGCTGACCGACCTGAACCGCAGCGGGATGACGGTGGTGCTGGTGACTCACGAGCCTGATGTGGCCCACTCCGCCCGACGATTGCTGGAGATTCGTGATGGCCAACTGAAGCGTGATGTGCCGACGGCGGAGGCGTGGACGACCCACGATCCGCATATGCCCCATCTTGCGCCCACACCTGTGGAGCGGGCGAGGCGGGTGGGGCGGCTGCCGGTGGCCAGTCGTTGGAGGAAGAATCCATGAGCGCGCACGAGCAGCCTCTTATTCGCGGGGCGGTGAAGGAGGAGCGCGAGGCTCTTCCTCAGATCACGACCCAGGCCGAGGACGATCTTTGGGAGGGCGGGATCGGCTGGTTTGAGACGCTGGGGATGTCGCTGGCTAGCCTACGGGCTAACCCACTACGCACCGTACTGACGGCCCTGGGCGTGCTTATCGGCGTGGCCTCGGTAGTGGCTCTGATGGCGATTGGACGTGGCTCACAGACGGCCATCACCGCTTCGATCACCGCCAACGGGGCCAACCTGCTCACGATCAGGACTCAGGGACAGCCGGGACAGGGCGGCGTGCGCGGCGCGGTAGGCGAGGGCGGTACGTTGACCGTCGCTGACGCCACGGCCCTGGCGAACCCACAGAATGTGCCCGATGCGTCGTTCGTCTCGCCTGAGTACAGCGGCAATGCCCAGATGGTGGCCGGTGCGCTCAACCTCAACGCCCGAGTCACCGGTGCCCTGCCGGTCTACCCGAGCCTGCACAACAATACGCTAGCCGAGGGTGTCTTTGTCAGCGAGGAAGACAACCGGGCAATGGCGAGTGTGGTGGTGCTGGGGGCCAACGTAGCGACGACCCTCTTCCCCAACGGCGATGGCCTGGGCCAGCAAGTGCGTATGAACGGCAAGAGCTTTCAGGTAATTGGCATATTGGCGAGTTCGGGCGGTTCCGGCTTCGGCTCAGTTGACGACGGGGTGATCGTGCCGCTGAACACGGCTCAGCGTAAGCTCTTCGGGGCGCGTGCGGCGGTCGGTGGCGAATGGAGCGTCTCGACAATTGTGGTTCAGGCCGCCAGTTCTACCCAGACCGACGCCGCCCTGAGTGAGATCAACATGCTGCTACGCCAGCGCAAGAATCTACCACAGGACGGCAGCGGCGATACGTTCAGCGTACTCAACCAGGCCGCCATTTTGCAGACGGTGACGCAGACCACGCAGATGCTTACCCTGTTTCTGTCGGCAATCGCGGCGATCTCGCTATTTGTGGGCGGGATCGGGATCATGAACATTATGCTGGTGTCGGTGCGTGAGCGCACCCGCGAGATCGGACTGCGCAAGGCGCTGGGCGCACGTGAGGGCGACATCATGCTCCAATTCTTGTTCGAGTCGCTGGCCCTGAGCGGGGTAGGCGGGCTGCTGGGCCTCGCCCTGGGCGCGACTATCGCCCTGCTGGTGAGCCAGAGCGGGGTGCTTCAGGCTCAACTCAGCCTTGATGCGGCCCTGATGGCCCTGGGTTTTGCCCTGGCTGTGGGCCTGTTCTTCGGGATCGCCCCGGCGCGCAGCGCGGCCCGGCTCGACCCAATTGTGGCACTACGATATGAGTAGGCCGGGCAACGGGCGCAATCTATAATCCACAATCGGCAATCGGTAATTGCAACAGGGAGATATTTATGAGCCAGGAGCGCATACTATGGGTGGTCGCCGTGCTGTTAGTGGGCGCGGCAACCTTTTACGGCGGGCGGCAGATGGGTGTTGCGGCGGGACAGGAGAGCCGCTCGGCGGCGGCGGCGGGGTTCTTTGCCCAGCGCGGTGGTGGTGGGCAGGGCGGACAAGGCGGGCAAGGCGGCGGGCGCGGGATGTCCGGCACCGTTGCTTCAATCGAGGGCAATACGGTTACTCTCACCCTCAATGATGGCTCGACAATGAAAGTCAACCTCGCCGCCGACGGCGTGGTGCGCCATCAGGTCAACGGCACACTCGCCGATGTGAAGGTTGGTGATCGGGTTGTAGCCATCGGCAGCCAGAACGGCGATACCTTCGCGGCCACTGCCCTCCAGGTAGGTGGCGGGCCTGGCGGCGCTGGCGGCCCTGGCGGTACTCCTAGGATGACGCCCACGCCGTAGTGTCGGTACAATAGCCGCCCGCCCCTCACCCCCTGCCCCTCTCCCGCACCCAATGAAAACGGACCGTAGGGGCGCGTCGCGACGCGCCCCTACCCAACTCCCCCTCTCCCGTTCTGGGAGAGGGGGCAGGGGGGTGAGGGCTGTCCGGCAATCATGCGACGTTGCACAATCCTACCGACCCACCCACTTCCTTGCGTACTGGGGCGAATTGGCGCATAATCGAGGCGCCTGACGCTTTCGACGCAAAGGATTTTTCGTGAACCTCGACTACCTCCGGCGCATCCTCACCAGTCGTGTCTACGATGTCGCCCACGAGACGCCACTCCAGGCCGCGCCGCAGCTTTCTGTCCGCCTGGGCAACGAGGTGCTGTTCAAGCGCGAGGATCTCCAGCCGATCTTCTCGTTCAAGCTGCGCGGAGCCTATAACCGCATGGCGCACATGACGCCTGAGGAGCGGGAGCGGGCGGTGATCACCGCCTCGGCGGGTAATCACGCCCAGGGCGTGGCCTACGCCGGACAGCGACTCGGCCTGCGCACGGTGATTGTGATGCCGGCGACCACGCCCGAGATCAAGGTAAGCGCCTGCCGCGCCCGTGGGGCCGAGGTGGTGCTGCACGGCGATAGCTACAGCGACGCTGAGGCGCACGCCTACCGGCTCCAGGCCGAGAGCGGCATGACCTTCGTCCATCCCTACGACGACCCGCTGGTGATCGCTGGTCAAGGTACGATTGGCTTGGAAATCTCTCAGCAGATTCACACCGGGCGCTACAAGGTCTTTGTGCCCATCGGCGGCGGTGGCCTGATCTCCGGCATCGCTGTCTTTCTCAAAAGCATCAGCCCGCAGGTTGAGATCATCGGTGTGGAGCCGGATGACTCTGACGCGATGTTCCAGAGCATCGGCGCGGGTGAGCGGGTGACATTGCCCCAAGTTGGAATTTTTGTGGACGGTGTGGCGGTGCGGCGCGTGGGCGAACACACCTTCCGCCTGGTGCAACGTTACGTGGACAGTATCGTGCGGGTGAATACGGACGACGTATGCGCCGCGATCAAGGATGTCTTTGACGATACGCGGGCGGTGCAGGAGCCAGCCGGGGCGCTGGCGGTGGCCGGGCTGAAACGCTATGTGGAGCAGCAAGGGACGCGGGGTGAGACTCTGGTGGCGCTAACCTGCGGGGCGAACATGAACTTCGGGCGGCTGAAGCATGTGGCGGAGCGGGCCGAGATCGGCGAGCATCGCGAGGCTCTGTTGGCCGTCACCATCCCCGAGCGTCCGGGTTCATTCAAGCGTTTCTGTCGGCTGCTGGGTGGGCGCAGCATCACCGAATTCAACTACCGCTACGCGCCGCGTACCGAGGCCCACATTTTTGTCGGTGTGCAGCTTGAACGGGCCGACCAGCGCACCGCTCTGCTGAGCGATCTGACCGCCGCCGGCTACGAGGCGCTTGATCTGACCAACGATGAACTGGCGGTGGTTCACCTGCGGCATTTGGTGGGCGGGCGCTCGCCCGAGGCAGTGGACGAGCGACTCTACAGCTTCGAGTTCCCTGAGCGGCCCGGTGCCCTGCTCCAGTTTCTCGAATCCCTCGATGAATCCTGGAACATCAGCCTGTTCCACTACCGCAATCACGGCAGCGCCCACGGGCGCGTGCTGGCCGGTATCCAGGTGCCCGCCACCGATATGGGGCGCTTCCGCGAATCGCTCCAGCGCCTCGGCTACCGCCACGTTGATCAGAGCGAGAACCCGGCGTATAAGGTGTTCCTGACCTAGAACATTCCTTCAACCCTCACCCCCCAGCCCAGGGCATGAGCAAAGTCCTCAGATTGCCGCTCGCCCCCCCACCCCCAGCCCCTCCCCCACGCGGGGGGAGGGGAGCCGGACAGCTTTCTGGTGCGGAATACCCCCTCTCCCCTCGTGGGAGAGGGGGCAGGGGGTGAGGGGGCCGAGGATTGTTATTGTTCGGTCTGTCGGGCAATCGCGTCCTCGGCTACCATGGCGACAATCGGCAGCAATGGCACCATCGAGAGGTTATACGTCTCTGCGGCCTGACCACGCAGGCGCAGCACTTTCTGTCCGACGAAGATGACCACCGGTAGACTAAAGGGCATCGCCGCCAGAACCACGCCACGCGCCAGCCAACGTTCGCGTGGCAGACGCCCGATCAGCGCCTGACATACAGTGACGACCGCTAGGGTGTTGAAGAGGAGTCGCCCATGCTCAAACGTACTCTCATTCTTCAGGCTCAGATAGGGAATCTTCGGCCAGACTTGCTTGCTGTTCCCATGTAAGATCACCATCACCAGCACATTAGCCAGCACGTAGCCAATTTTTCCTAGAACTGCGCGCATGTGGCATATCCTTCCGTAATGCCTGCGGCGCACATGGCCGCAACTTTCCCTATTCTATAGCAATCCTAAACTGATTATGAAAAGGAGTTGAGCCTTTAGGCGGCCTTACCCGGCTAAAGCCTCGACTCCACGCAACAACCCCAAGAAGATTGCCATAGTACAGCTTTCTGAACATTCGTACCGGGTTAGGGAACAACGATGCTCTTTCTC
>JBAXMH010000164.1:0-11442 GCA_037134395.1 Chloroflexales bacterium | reverse complement strand
GCCGTTTCCGCCGAGGTGTTGCGCTCGTGGGGAGATGCGCTAGAGAAGCAGGGGTGTTACGCGGATGCGCTGGAAAAACTGCGTCAGGCTGAGGCGATCTGCGAGATTGGGATTAACGACGTACCGCCGCTGCTGCTCTCGGCGATCTACGCCGATATGGGGCTGGTGCTGGTTCGTATGGGCGAGTATGATCGCGCCCTGGAGATCTGTCAGATTGGCCTGGCGAAACTGCGCAGTGATCGGCGCAGCGCCGAGGATGAGCGGATCGAGGCCGATCTTCAACAGCAGATCGGGACGATCCACGCCATGCGCGGTCAGTACGAGCAGGCCCGCTTCCACTTCGAGAATGCTCTGGCTGCCCAGGAGGAGATTGACGATCTCTTCGGCTGTAGCAAATTGCACAACAATCTTGGCTACCTGGCTCAACTCCAGAGCGATTACGAGCGGGCAGTAACTCACTATGCGCAGGCCGAGTCACTGGCGTCCAAGGTGCAGGCGAAATACGTCCTCAGTAGTGTGCAACTCAACGCCGCCTACGCCTACTTCCGGCTTGACCGCTACGATCAGGCCGAGCATGCGTGTCACGACGCCCACGCTCTCTGCGTCGAGATGGGTGATCGCGACGGGATCGCCAAGGTTCACGACACCCTCGGTGTGATTGCGTACAATCGCGGCGACTATGTACATGCCCGTGACTCATACGTAGAGGCTCTCTCCATCCACCGCGAGCTGGGTGGCAGTTACGAGGAGGGCAATACCCTTGCCATGCTCGCCGAAGTCTATACGGCGCTGGGTCAGGCCGAGGAAGCTCTCACTCTTGCCTGTCAGGCCGAGGTCATTGCCGAGCGCATCGCGGTACCGCAACTGCTGGTCGAGGCGCTCTGTGCGATGGCTGAGGCAGATCTGGTTCTTGCCCTGGCAAACCCCGCTGCCGCCGACAGACTGGTGGATGCCGCCGCCTACGCGGCGCGGGCGGCCGAACTGGCTGATCAGATCGGCAGCCGTCTCGACTACGGCGTGGCCCGTCGTCTGTCTGGCCAGATTGCAGCGCAGCGGGGCGAGTCTGCCGACGCAGACTTCATCGCCGCCGAGGCGGTATTCCGCGAGATCCGCAGCGATTTTGAGCGTGCCTGCACCTGCGCACGTTACGGGGTGTATCTGGCGGCACGAAACCAAGCGGTGGCAGATACGTATCTTAGGCAGGCAACCGAAATATTCCAACGGATCGGTGCCCACGGTGAGCTACAGCACATCGTGAGATTATGAATAACGAAGGAGTCAGTATGTCGCAGGAAGCAGTCCAGCAGATCATTGGCCGCGCCGTCACTGATGCCGCATTTCGTCAGCAGTTGATTGACAACGCCCACGAGGCGTGCCAAGACTACGATCTCACCCCCGATGAGCTGAACGCACTTGAGGCTCTCGATGCCGAGAGCCTCAAGGTTTTTGCCGGTAGCCTGGATGTACGGATCACCAAGAGCGCAGGCAAGGGTTTTATTTAGTCTTAACATGGTTTCAGAGGGGCCGAGTTTACTTTACACTCTTAGCACACTTTCCCCCCCTAGCCCCCCCACAAGCAGGGGGGGACCAATGCGTTGTTCCCCCCCGCTTGCGGGGGGGCTAGGGGGGGAGAACTGTAAAGTATCTACGAACCTTGTCTTCGCTTGACATGATAATCGCCAGACGCCTGCCACTGGCAGGCGTCTGGCGATTCAAAATTAGATCCGGCCAGCCACAGCGTCACCGACTTCGGCGGTGCTGCGGGTGCGCTGGTCGCCTCGGGCGATATCGCCGGTGACAATCCCGGCCTCAAGGGTGACACTCACAGCAGCCTCAACAGCGCGGGCCTCGGCCTCTAGGCCGAATGAGTGGCGCAGCAGCAGGGCCACGCTGAGGATGGTGGCGAAGGGGTTTGCCTTGCCCTGACCCGCAATATCGGGTGCGCTGCCGTGAATCGGCTCGTAGAGGCCCATCTGGCCCGCACCGAGGGATGCGCTGGGCAGCATCCCCATCGAGCCAGCCAACATGGACGCCTCATCGGTGAGGATGTCGCCAAACATGTTCTCGGTGACGATGACATCAAAATCGCTTGGCCGTCGTAGCAGATGCATGGCGCAGGCATCTACCAGCATCCAGTCATACTGGAGATCGGTAAACTCCTCGCGCATCATCTTGGTCGTAATACTGCGCCAAAGCCGACTGGTTTCGAGCACATTCGCCTTATCAACCAGGGTTAGGTGGCCATTGCGCTCGCGGGCAAGTCCGGCAGCCAAGCGCACGATCCGCTCAATCTCAATCTGGCTGTAGATACAGAGATCGCTGGCCCATTCGCCGTGCTCATCGCGATCGCGGCGTTTCTCGCCAAAATAAATCCCGCCGGTGAGTTCGCGTACAACCATCAGATCTACCCCCACCAAACGCTCAGGGCGCAAGGGCGAGGCGTCAATCAGGAGCGGGTGAACCGTAACCGGGCGCAGGTTCGCATAGAGTCCAAGAGCCTTGCGGATGCCGAGCAACCCCTGCTCGGGGCGCACCTTGGCGTTGGGGTCGTCCCACTTGGGGCCACCAACAGCGCCCAACAGCACTGCGCCGCTCTCACGGCAGGATGCTATCGTCGCATCGGGGAGAGCCGACCCCGTCTGGTCAATAGCGATACCGCCGATCAGAGCCTCGCGGATCTGGAAGGTGTGGCCGTAGCGTGCGCCCACAGCGTGCAGCGCCTTCGTTGCCTCGGCCACCACCTCGGGGCCGATTCCGTCGCCCGGCAGGGCGGTGATGATATAGTCCACGTCAACCTCTTACTGAAATGGGAAAATCAGAGGAAGGACGACGTCCTCCCTGGCCCTCCCGCCTTGTGCCAGGGAGGATGATACCACACGATTCGTGAGTGGTAACGACTCGGTAACTTTTAGCCCCTATACTGCGGTTACGCATCACGGCTACACGTTTTACATATTTTATGGGTCGTACGCCGCACAGAGAGGGTACCCATGGCAACGCGAAGGATCGAGTCGTTCCTGCTGCGCATCGTTGTCTCTGGCGAGCAACAGGTTGAGCCACAGCAGTGGCACGGGCGCATTCAGCACGTTGCCAGCGGCGCTGAACAGCAGATTGACGAACTTGCACAGGCGGTGACTTTCATCTCCAACCACCTGAACCACTGTGATAGTAAAGAATTTGCCTTTGAGCCATCAGTATCCCACGGCTAAAAATATGGCAGAGCCGGGAGCGGATACGCCCAAGTCCTGTGACTGTGGCCAGGAGCCGTTGCACGGGGATGAAGTAGGAATTTCTCGGTGATCAGACGTGATCACCGAGAAAGGAGCAGTCTATGGATTGTGTCCAGAAGACTGACAAGGTTAATCGGCTTGGGTTCGAAGGCATCGCATCCGATATTTAACGCACGCTTCCGATCCTCATCCATAACGTAGGCGGTCAGGGCGATAATCGGGATCTGCGCTGTCTCCGCTCGCGCACGTAAGCGCTGGGTGGCTTGCCAGCCATTCAGCTTTGGTAGTCCCATATCCATCACGATCACATCCGGTTGGGTGCTGCGCCCCAACAGCAGCGCCTGCACTCCATCCTCCGCCGTAATAACATCAAACCCCGAGCGCATGAAGTACGACTCCAGCATCTCTCGGATTGGCTTATCATCCTCAACCAGAAGAATATGAGCCATTCCTTGCCTCCCCTTGTGGCATTAACATCTCGTGTGATTCCATCAGCGCCCATGCGCTTCGCTGCACGTTGTCGCAGAGGACGGCAGCGATCTCGGGCGCAAGCGGTTCGGTGACGACCGGCTTGTGCAGGACTTCTGCCGCTCCAAGCTCGATGCCCCGCTGCTTGGCATCCTCGCTGATTGCCAGTAGTAACACCGGGATGGTGCAGGTCTCGGGATCGTCTTTCATCTGCTGGAGCACCGTCCAGCCATCCAGATCGGGCAGGCGCGTATCAAGGATGATCAGGTGGGGCAGCAGCGCAGCGGCCAAATCCAGCCCGATTGCACCAGTCGCTGCGGTTTCGACGTGTAGGCCCGGCTGCGCCAGCGCTTGTACCAGGAGCGTCTGCATGTGCAGGTCATCGTTGATCACGAGTACGATCCGCGTATCCTGCATGATACTGGGCGCTGACGGTGCCTGAGTGGTTGTAGGCAATTGTGCCGGGATGATAGTGGGGTTGATGTTTATGGGAGTGGTTTCCGCACCCAGCGTACGTGGCAGGGTCAGGGTGAAGGTTGAACCCACCCCCAAGGTACTGGTGACCGTAATATCGCCCCCGAGCAGATGGGCCAGACGCCAACTCAGCGCCAGACCCAGCCCAGTGCCGCCATACTTGCGGGTGGTTGAAGAGTCGACCTGAACAAAGTCGTGGAAGAGCAGATCGATCTGATCGGAACGCATCCCGATGCCCGTGTCGTACACCACAAACGCAATCTGATCGGCGTCCGCCCCGGTCGCACTAGGTAGCACGTGTATCGTGAGGGTGACCATCCCCGTATGCGTAAACTTGCAGGCATTGCCGAGCAGGTTGATCAGGATCTGGCGCAGGTGTACCTCATCGGTCTCCATTAACCCTACCACATCCGTGCCATGGATTGTGAACTGGTTCCCGTTTAGCTCGGCCAGCACCTGGATGCTGTCTATGACAGTATGGAGCATCGCCGACACATTCACGGAAGTGCGATCCACAGGCATGCGCCCAGCCTCGATCCGTGAGATGCTAAGAATATTGTTGATGATCGCAAGCAGATGGGTGCCAGCGGAGCGGATGCGGTCGAGATAACGGAGCGCATCGCTGTTCCCCGAGGCGGCGAGGGTAAGATCGACTAACTCAGTATAGCCGATGATCGCCGTAAGCGGGGTGCGCAGTTCGTGACTCATGACCGCCAGAAACTGGCTTTTGGCGCGATTGGCGTTGTCGGCGGCCTCTTTGGCCATGCGTAGAGTCTGCTCAACCTGCTTACGCTGACTGATATTACGCACAATCACCTGGGTGGCAGACGTGTCCTGGTCACGAAACGACAGCACAACGATCTCCACTTCAACGGTGGTGCCATCTGGATGCGCCAGTACTTGTTCCGCTATCACGGGAGTACTATCACTCGATGGGACAAACGCACTAATCGCCGCATCAATCTGCTGACCGATACAAGCCTCGGGTGTGCTGCCGCCCAGCAGATGGGCACCGGCGGGATTGGTATAACGGATATTCTGTCCATCGTGAACGATAATTGCATCGGGAATCAGTTCGATCAACTGGCGGTAGCGCCGCTCGTTTTCGGCGAGTTGTTGTTGGGCCTGCATTAGCCCGCTGAGCATCCGGTTGATTGCGCTGCCAAGTTGGCTGATCTCGTCGCGACCCGTGACCATGATCTGGGCCTTGGGCTGGCTGGCATCCACTGCGGCGACCTGATCGCTCAGCCCGATGATGCGAGCGAGGACGGTGCGATCAAGCATCCAGAACACCATCACCCCAAAGAGAACCCCGGCGATCAGCAGAGCCAGTGTATACTCGCGTGTGGCTTGCTCCCCCAGATGATAGATATCGCGGGGAAGATTGACAGAGAGCAGCACGCCAGATCCACCACGCAGATCCGCGATGTGGGTGACGCCAAGCATCTCGTTGTCGAGCGGGGCGGTCACGATGGGTTGCTCAGTAGAGATCTGCGTGGCAGCCTGCTGGAGGATCGGCGACAGGGCAGTATCGTCAAGAGGGGTTATGCTGATCTTCAGACGAGTGATTGCAGCAAGCCGTGCAACCTCGTGTGCATCAAGCCGGCGGCCCATGATCAGCGTGCCCGCAGGCGGGCCAGTTCCCAGGCTGGTGAGGATAGGCCGCGCTGCGAGCAATATCGGCCCATCGGCAAGGACGAGCAGCCCAGCTAGATGGCCGACAGGATCAGTGTTCTGGAGCAGCCGTGCGTTGGCTCCAGTGAAGTCGCGCAGATCGCTGGGCAGAGGCACCTCTTGTTGGGTCTCCAGATCAAAGGCGCGAGCGAAGACGAGATCGCCAACCGAATTGACAAAGGCCATGAGCGAGAGGTTATTGCTCGTAAAGGTGTTATCTGCGGTGTTATCGGTAATGTATTTCGGGTTAGGTTTGGATACATAATCATAGGTGTCATCCCACACCGCGTAGTCGTGGGTCGTCCGATCAAGGCTGGCAACGCTATCGGCAAGGGCGTTGACTCCCTGCTGCACATGCTCTTGGGTCGTAGCCACTTCAGCCGTTCGAAAGCTGCGTTCGATGATCGAATCGGCGAAGATCCGTAGGATGCCAACCAGTACAGCAAGCAAGGTAAGGATAGCAAGTAGGGTACGTGTACGGAGTGAAACCGAACTCATAGTAACCTTTCCTTTCCTTTCCTTTTTCCTTTCCTTTTTCCTTTCCTTTTTCCTTTCCCTACCTAAAGGAAGTGCGAGCTATCTTAGCTTGAGGGAAGCGGATCTTTATGGCAACTATCGTACCATATCCAGTATGCATTAGCCAATAACGCATTGCCAGTGGGGAAAGTCTGACGCCGTTGTAAGGGATGCGTAAGAATTTCCACATCCCTTCCCAGCAACATGTCACCCTGAGCGACGCGAAGGGTCTGTCAGGAGTCCGGGAGAGATGCTGAGCGCAGCGAAGCATGACATGGTGCCGGGATGCTCAATAATTTCTGCGTCCCTTACGTATGTCCTACTGTCATATTTCGTTTGACAAACTGCATGTACCGTGCCTACAATTATTCGTAGACCAGAGCCGTTGATTGAAGGAGACATGGATATGACCACCGAGCGCGCTGCAGCGTTTGATCTCTTTGGCCCCCGTACCCTCACTGGCCCCGAGCTAAAGCCGGGCGATGTTGCCCCTGATTTTGTGCTGATCACCAACGCATTAGAGACGGTGACGAAGGCTACCTACGTCGGAAAGCCTCTGCTGATCAGCGTGGTGCCCTCCCTCGACACCGGCGTGTGCAATAAGCAGACCATCCGCTTTAACGAGGAGGCTGCCGCCCTCAAGGATCAGGCCAGCTTTCTGACGGTGAGCGCCGACCTGCCCTTCGCCCAGTCGCGCTGGTGCGGCAGCAACAACGCCGACCATGTGCAGACTCTGTCGGATCACCGTGATATGAACTTCGGAGCGGCCTACGGCACCCTGATCGGCGATTTCCGCATCGAGAGTCGGGCCGTGTTTGTGGTTGATGCCGGGGGCGTGGTGCGCTATAGCGAGTATGTACCTGTAGCCGGCCAGGAGCCGAATTACGATAGCGCTCTGGCTGCGCTTAAGACGGTGATTGGGTAGGCGATTTGGTTCTCGCTCCACTGGCCCCCCTCTCCCGTCCGGGAGAGGGGGGCTTGTTTTTGATGGGCTTCGCCCCTACGTTATAATGCACTTAGACAAGGTTTGCGGATACTTTACAGTTCAGGCCAGAATGTGGCATCCTGATGCGCTCGATCTGAAACCTGAAACCTCGCACATGAAACCTTGTCTTAGCAGAATGTTGTTCACCCGAGGAAAGCATGACCAATTCCGAGACTCAGCCCGCACGCCCGGCGGAAATGGCGAAGGCATATGATCACCAGTCGGTCGAGCAGTCGCTCTATACGTGGTGGGAGCGCAGCGGATTCTTCGCGCCCCGCGCCGATGCCCCTAAGCCGCCCTTCGTGATCTCCATCCCACCGCCCAATGTCACCGGCGAGCTGCATCTCGGCCACGCCATGTTTGTGACAATTGAAGATTTGTTGATCCGCTGGCGACGTATGCAGGGCTTCCAGACGCTCTGGGTGCCAGGTACGGATCACGCCGGTATCGCGACGCAATCCCTGGTTGAGAAGCTCCTGCGCAGCGAGGGAACGTCCCGCGAGGCGGTTGGCCGCGAGGAGTTTCTGCGTCGTACCTGGGAGTGGAAAGAGAAGTACGGCGGCCAGATCCAGAACCAGATGCGCCGACTCGGTGCATCCTGCGACTGGTCGCGTGAGCGATTCACCCTTGACGCTGGTCTTTCACGCTCGGTTCATACGGCCTTTAAACGGTTTTACGACGACGGCCTGATCGTGAAGGGAACCTACCTGGTCAACTGGTCGCCCACCCTCGGCACCGCCGTCAGCGACCTTGAGGTGGAGTACGAGACGCGGAATGTCTCGATCTGGTATGTGCGTTATCCAGTGATTACCGAGAACTGGACTGGGCCGCAGCATGCCTGGGGTAGCGGGCGCTGGGCCGAGGGGGTCACGGAGTGGATTACGGTGGCGACCACCCGACCCGAGACGATCCTGGGCGATACGGCGGTTGCTACCGCGCATGGCGATGAGCGTTTCGCTGCCCTGCTTGGTCGCTCCGCCGTCCTGCCCGCCCTCGGTCGCCTCATTCCGATCATCGCAGACGAGTATGTGGATAAGGAGTTTGGCTCAGGCGCGGTGAAGATCACCCCCGCCCACGACAAAAACGACTACGAAGTCGGCAAGCGTCACGGGCTGGCGCAGATCAATATCCTGAACAAGGACGCCACGGTCAACGCCGAGGGCGGCCCCTACCAGGGATTGGATCGCTTCGCTGCCCGCAAGGCCATGATCGCCGATCTGGAGAAAGAGGGGCTGCTGGTCAAGACCGAGCCGCACACCATGAGCGTCGGGATTAGTCAGCGTAGTGGCGAGATTATCGAGCCGCTGCTCTCCGAGCAGTGGTTTGTGAAAATGCGTCCCCTGGCGGATCTGGCCCTGGCCTCCGTGCGCGAGGGCCGCACGCGGATTATCCCCGAGCGCTTCGAGAAGGTTTACTACCACTGGCTGGAAAACATCGAGGACTGGTGTATCTCGCGCCAGCTCTGGTGGGGCCACCGCATCCCGGTCTGGTACCTGCCCGATGGCACGATGGTTGTCCCTGGCCCCGATGAGGCCCCGCCCGAGGGTGCCACGCAGGATCCCGATGTTCTCGATACCTGGTTCAGTTCGGGCCTCTGGCCCTTCAGCACCCTGGGCTGGCCCGACCAAACGCCGGATCTCGCCAAGTTTTACCCGACTAGCGTGATGGAGACGGGCTACGATATCATCTTCTTCTGGGTGGCCCGCATGATGATGATGGGCTGCTACCTGACAGAGACCGAGCCATTTCACACGATCTACCTGCACGGCCTGGTGCGTGACGAACACGGGCGCAAGATGTCGAAGTCCTACGGCAATGTGGTCAACCCGCTGCTGGTGATGGACGAGCAGAGTACCGATGCGCTGCGCTTTACCTTGGCCACATCGGGCACCCCCGGCCAGGACATGAACCTCAACCCGCAGCGGATTGAGTCGGCCCGCAACTTCGCCAACAAGATCTGGAACATCACCCGCTTTGTAATTTCAAAATTGCAGATTGCAGATTTTAGATTGCAGATTGAGCAGCCCAATCCGCAATCTAAAATCACCAATCTACAATCCAAAATCACCCTGGCCGACCGCTGGATTCTGTCGCGCTACCACCGGCTCTGCCTGGATGTGAACCGGCTGATGGAGGGCTACAACTTCGGCGAGGCCGGTCGCCAGATGCATGACTTCTTGTGGGGCGAGTTTGCCGACTGGTATGTGGAGATCGCCAAGGTGCAGTTGGAGGGCGACGAACAGCGCCAGCAGCGCACCCGCGAAGTGCTTTACTCGGTGCTGGAGGGCACGCTGCGCCTGCTGCACCCGTACATCCCGTTTGTGACCGAGGAGGTGTGGCAGTACCTGACCCGTGTGGAGGGTGTGGAACCCGGCCCGACGCACAGCCTGATGCTGGCCGACTACCCGGCGGGCGACGCGGCGCTGATTGACCCACAGGCCGAGGCCGACTGGAGCCTGACCCAGGAGCTGATCGTGGCGGTGCGCAATATCCGCAGCGAGTATAAGGTGGAACCGGCGCGCTGGGTAGCAGCCACGGTGGTGGCGGGCGAGCGCACGGGGATGCTGCGCGAGCAGGCCGCGCTGATCTCGCGCCTGGGACGCGCCGATGCCGCAAAGCTAGAGTTCGTCGAGTCGCTGGAGGTGAAACCGGGCCAGTCTGCGGCCATTGTGATCGGCACGGTTGAGGCATACCTTCCCCTAGCCGGCCTGATCGATCTCGCCGCCGAGCGGGTGCGTCTGACGAAGGAATTGGAGCAGGCCGAGTCTGATGTCTCCCGCCGCGAGGCCAAGCTCGCGAACGAGGGATTTGTGGGCAAAGCCCCAGCCAACGTCGTGCAGCGTGAGCGCGACGGCCTGGATGTGGCCCGCGCCGCCCTGGCCGCATTGCGGTCGCGGTTGGCTGAGCTGTAAAGCGGAATGCGGAGGGATACGCATGACGACAGTACACGATGTCTTGATGATCGCGACGCAACTCACGCCGGTTGAGCAGCTTGAGGTGATTCAGGCGCTCTCTCGTGTACTCCAGCAGCAGTATGCTGAAAAATTCTCTGGTGCGAGCGTATCCTCACCACGAATTCTTGGTCTGCATGCGGGTAAAATCTGGGTGAGCGACGATTTCGATGCAGAACTGCCCGATGAGTTCTGGCTGGGCAGTAACGATGAACTTGCTGCTTGACACCCATACCTTTCTTTGGATCGTTGGCGATCAGCACTATTTGTCGCCAGCCGCCCGCGAGGCGTGTCAGGATCGTCGCAATGGACTCTCTCTGAGCCTTGCCAGCGTCTGGGAAATGCAGATCAAGGCTCAGCTTGGCAAGCTCTCCTTGCCTCGCCCGCTCCCGGATCTTATTCAAGAGCAGCAGGAGGTCAACGGGATCCAGGTACTCCCAGTCGATCTTCCCCATATCTATGCCCTTCCGTTGCTCCCTCCCCATCACCGCGACCCTTTCGACCGACTGATCATCGCCCAGGCAATAGTCGTCGGTATGACCATTGTGACCGCAGACCACGCCTTCCGCAGCTATGCGGTACCGCTGCTCTGGTGACGTCACGCTGGCTGGTGATGGGGGAAAAGTACTCTCCTTGCGCCTTTGCGCCTTTGCGTCACACGAGCGTATAGAGTGACGCAAAGGCGCAAAGATTCTTGGCACTAGAGCAGATGTAACGTTGCTCTAGTGCCAAATAGGTAAAATAAAAGTTATTCCTGGTGTGTTTTGGTGCCTTTCTCTCACTACACTAACTCTTATCGTAGAGATCGACGCGCTTCTTCGTTTGCGCATCGGAGCCTACATCCAGCCATCACGATCCAGGAGGCCGTCATGTCCCGCTCGCTCCTCGCCCTCGCCCTGCTCCTCACCCTCACCGGCTGCAGCGCACAGCCCGCAGCCCAAGCTCCCGTCGAAGTCACCCGTGTTGTGAAGCAAGAAGTCACCCGCGAAGTTGTTGCGGTTCACACCCAGGTCGTCGTCGTAACCGCCACCCCGGAGCCAGCATCGCCCACCGTTGCGGCAACCCTGGAGCCAACGGCCACCAGCACACCGACTGCGGAACCAGAACCAACCGCAACACCGGAGCCAACGGCGGTTCCGGAGCC
>JBAXMH010000163.1:0-11491 GCA_037134395.1 Chloroflexales bacterium | reverse complement strand
CTGGTTAGCCGCTTTATGGATGGGTTCTCGGGGGCGAAGATTGCCGGCCAGGTGACGGCGGACGGGCTGAGCGCGGCCGGAGCAGCGGCAGACCAGGCCCTCAAGGACACCATTGCTCGTGCGTACACCGCCTGGCTCCAATCTCATGAGCATGGCGCCGAAGGTGCGGCGGTCCCCCGGCTGGTCGTTGTCGCGCCCACCGGAGCGGCCCAGCCGAAGAGTCAGGGCGCGGCCCGGATCGGCCCGATCATGGCGGGTATGCTGGTCTTCTTCGTCTTCTTTATGGGCGGGAACGGCGCGGAAAGCATCATCCGCGAAGCAGAGCAGGGCACCCTGGCGCGCCTGACCCGCACCCCGACACCCTTGGCAGCCATTCTCGGCGGCAAGTTCCTGGGCGTCGTGGTCTCCCTGTGTATCCAGGTTGCCGTCCTGCTGCTGGCATCGCGCCTCCTGTTTGGCATCCCGTGGGGCCAAGCTGCGACGGTCATGCTGGTCTCGCTCGGCCTGATGGTCGCATCGGCCGGCTTTGGAATAATGCTGATGTCCCTCATCACGAGCTCCCGCCAGACCGGCCCGGTGCTCGGCGGGGTGATGACCCTGACGGGTATGCTGGGCGGCCTGTTCACAACGGCTATTCCCACTATCCCGGCAAGCTTTGATCGCGTAGCCCTGCTGACGCCGCAGGGCTGGGCGTTGCAGGGCTGGAAGCTTGCGCTCTCCGGCACCGGGGTTGGCCAGACCCTCGTACCGGTGGCCGTGATGCTGGTGATGGGGTCGGCCTTCCTCGCCGTGGGTGTCGTCCTGCTCCGCAGGCGCTTTGCCTGATGCCTGCTGCCTGATTGTGAGGATCATCATGCGTATCCTTGATATCGCCGCCAAAGATATCCAACAGATCCTGCGGGATGGGAAATCAGCGCTCTTCCTCGTGATTATGCCGGTACTCTTTACCATCTTCTTTGGCCTGGTCTTTGGCCCCGTCACGAGCGGGGATCGTCAGCGCGACCCGCGCCTGCCCATCGGGCTGATCAACCAGGATCCGGGTGGGCAGCTGAGCGACAGCCTGGAGGAGCTCATCGGGCAGTCCGAGGTGATCCGCCCCATCCGCCTCGACCAGGAAGCGGCGGAGCAGGCAGCTGATCGCATCGAGAAGGGTGACCTGGTGGCGGTGGTTCGCGTTCCCGTCGGGTACAGCCAGGCCGTCCGCGCCGACCAGCCGATCAGCCTGGAGGTGATCACGAATCAGCAGACGCCGTCGGGCCGGGCGGCCCTCACCGCCCTTGATACCGTGACGGGGCGGCTGCTCGGCGCCGTAGCGAGCGCGCACATCAGTGTGGACGCCTACCAGTCGCGGATCGGGTTCGACGGTGACGCCGCCCGCCAGACTGCTTTCCAGGAGGCGTTTCAGCGCGCGGTTCTGGCCTGGAGCAATCCACCGCTTACGGTACAGGTCGAGCAGGCAACCGGAACGCCTGCTCCGGGCGGCCAGGGCGTCACCAGCAACGGGTTCACCCAATCATCGGCGGGCATGATCGTGCAGTTCTCGGTCTTCGGCCTGATCACCTCGGCCATGCTCCTTGTCCTAGAGCGCAAGAACCGCTGCCTCCAGCGCCTGCTGACCACGCCGATCCGTCGCGCAGAAGTCATCGGCGGGCACCTCCTGGCCATGTTCCTGGTGGTCTTTGTCCAGGAAGCGATCCTGATCGTCCTGGGCCAGTGTGCCTTCGGCGTAAACTATCTGCGTGAGCCGCTCGCCATTCTGATCATGATGCTGGCCCTGGCCTTCTGGGCGGCCTGCCTTGGCCTCCTGATCGGCGCCCTGGCCGGGAAAGAAGACCAGGTAATCGTCCTCTGCCTGGGCGCTATGTTCCTCTTCTCCGCGCTGGGCGGCGCTTGGTTCCCGCTGGATGTAGCCGGCAAGGCATTCTCGTCCATTGGCCACGTGCTGCCATCGGCATGGGCGATGGATGGGTTCCAGAATATCATCCTGCGCGGAATGGGGTTCAGCTCGGTTCTGTTTCCGGCCGGTCTCTTACTGGTGTATGCCCTGGCCTTCTTCGGGCTGGCGCTCTGGCGGTTCACGTTCGAGTAGGCATTGACTCTCTTCATGTCACCAGCCGCATTAAGCGAGAACGTGCAAGCGTTAGGCTGCCAGCACGGGCTCACGCAGCGGAAGCCGCGTCGTGAGGTCCAGGTCAGATACACCGTAGGGGCTGACGTGCTGGTACATCAGCGGGGTCACGCCACGCCGGTCGCTCACACTCAGCCCCTGCTTCTCCCGATCGGCGAAGGAGACCTGAGCAGCGGTGCGTGTGAAGGTGGTGGGGTCAAACGTGGCCTTGCAGCCCAGCTTCGCCTGCAACCAGGCAAGGAAGTGGCGCAGGGATCGCCGATACGCCGCTACCGTCGCGGGCGTCTTGCCGGCGAGCGACTCGATGTAGGTCGTGGCAAGGGGATCGAGGGATTCCGCCACGAGGCTGAACCTTTCCGGTACGAATTTGGGGGCCGATCGTGGCAACACCGCCGTCGCTGGCACCAGAGGAGGATCGCAACAGGACGGGATGCGACTATGGTACGGGAAGCGCCAGTCCCTGTCAATTCGTACGGGAAACAACCTTCTCGTACGAATCACGCCCCCGAGGATAGGAGCATGAGCCTATTACTACAGTTGTAGTTTGAATTACCCCCCCTAGCCCCCCCGCAAGCGGGGGGGAATAATGCGTTGTTCCCCCCCGCTTGCGGGGGGGCTAGGGGGGGTGATCGGCGAGAGCCTTTCTGCGAAGATATTTACAACTGTAGTACTATACGTTATCGCTTAATGCGGCTGGTGACACGAATCTCGGGTGAGGGCCTATCAGCGGCTTTCTGGTGCGCAATGGACGTGGGCGGATCGTCGAGGTGGTGTTCAACCAACGCTCACCCCTCGTGAGGGGCCTCGCCCGTGGCGTGGATCTGCTCCTGCGCCCAGCGGCCATCAATTGGGGCCAAATTTAGGTTGATACAGAGAGTGATACTGCTCAGTCGCCGCCTGGCGTGCGCAGGCCGAACCGCAGGGCCACGAGGCGCAGGCACACCACTCCGGCGATCCCACTGAAAATCGCCGGATCTTTCGCAAGGCCGACAGCGATCAAGAGCATGTAGAGCCAGCAACCAGCGAAGGCGGCGGTGGCGTAGAGGTATCGGTTGCGAAAGACGGACGGTATCTCGTTGCAGATCACATCGCGCATGACGCCGCCGAACACACCTGTGGCGGTGCCGAGCAGCGCCGCGATGAACGGGCTCGTCCCCGCGTCGAGGGCGAAGCTCGCGCCGGCGATGCTGAAGAGGCCGAGCCCAAGCGCATCAGGCACCAGCATGGCCCGCTCAGACACCCGGCTCAGCCCGGGGAAGAGAAACGCGCCGAACGACAGCACCAGGATCAGGATCGCGTAGCCCTGGTTGGCCACCCAGAAGAGCGGCGTCCGGTCGATGATCAGGTCGCGCAGGGTGCCGCCCCCGAATGCGGTGATCAGGGCGACGGTGTAGACGCCGACCAGATCCATCCCCTTCCGACGCGCCTCGACGATCCCCGATACGGCGAACGTGATGATACCGAGAAACTCGATGAACTGTAGCATGGGATAACCGGTGTTCTAGGCTGGGTTTGCAAACTCCGTTTGCGGAGGTGCGGATGCCTGCGGCCTCCGCGAAATTCCCTTTTCTGCTGCGGTGCGGCGAAGCTGCGCCCCAGCAGAAAAGGGTGGTTTTTCTGAACACCATAGGGCGGGGACTCGCGCCTCGCTCTCACATCGGCAGAAGTACGTGGGGTGATGAGAATTCACGACAAACGGACTATATCAAACATAGGTACGTTTCTTTACGACATGGCACATGCGGTCGTCGCGAATCGCGCTCGAACGGGAAGTTGGACACAGGAAACAGAATATTCATTCTGGTATGAGTTGAGTGATAGCTCCTCCCGCGTACGGTTGCACGAGTGCATCGGTACGCCATCGACCCATTGACGTCCCGCATGTTCCTGATACAATCAGGCCACCAAACTCCTATCAGAACGATTGCGAGGGCGTATGCCACGTGATTCGGCCATCCCCAACGACTTCGTGGCGACCTCCCTTTGTCGGGTGAGGGCCTCATAGGAGTACGGCATGGCCCGCCAACTCAACCAACTTTCCGCTCTTCAGGATGCCTTCGCCGCCCGCATCCGTGTGAAGGTGCACGATCGCCGCACACAGGTGCAAGAGCATACCGGGGATATTCCGTTGCTGGGCTGGCTGCTGAAGCCGCTGGCGGGCCTCGCCTTCGACGCCCGCGAGGGTCGGAATAGACGCCAGGGCGAGCATGGCGAGGAGGGAGTACCCACCGAGGGTATCGGTGGATACAGGAGACACGCCGAGCAATCTCCGCCTTTTGACTCGCCTACTTCGTCCCCTGCTGCCAGCTATACACCGGCGGGCACTGGCGCTTGGCGAAGTCGAAGGCCAGTGGTGTGGGCACCTGAAAGCGGGCGATCTCCTCTTGCGTAAGTCCACGGCCCACCTGACAAGCTGCTGCCCACCGCAGATCTTCGCTGCGGGCAAGATACTGTCGAGCTGTCGTATCACTCGATGCGGTGAGGATGCGGGTACCATCAGGACTGAACGCCGCGCTATTGACCGCAGACGTATGACCGTTGAGGATAGCGATAGGCTGTCCATTCGCATCCCATAGTCGGACGGTACCATCAGATGATGCGGTGAGGATGTGGGTACCATCAGGACTGAACGCCGCGCTATTGACCGCAGACGTATGGCCATTGAGGATAGCGATAGGCTGTCCACGGGCGTCCCATAACTGGGCAGTATTATCAGATGATGCGGTGAGAATGCGGGTACCATCAGGACTGAACACCGCGCTATTGACCGCAGACGTATGGCCGTTGAGGATAGCGATGGGTTGACCACGGGAGTCCCACAGTCGGGCGGTATTATCAGATGATGCGGTGAGGATGCGGGTACCATCGGGGCTGAATGCCGCGCTCCCGACCGAACCCGTATGGCCGTTCAGCGTGGCCAGTGGCGTGCCCGCCGCGTCCCACAGCCGCGCCGTGCGATCTTCCGAGGCGGTGAGGATGCGCGTGCCGTCCAGGCTGAACATCGCGCTATTAACACTACCCGTGTGGCCGCTAAGAGTAGATAGAGGCTGACCCTGTACATTCCATAACTGCGCCGTGCCGTCAGATGATGCGGTGAGGATGCAGGTGCCATCGGGACTAAACACGGCGCTATACACGTAGGACGTATGGTCGCCGAGAATGCTGAGAGGTTGTCCCTGCGCGTTCCACAGCCGCGCCGTGCGATCATCCGAGGCGGTGAGGATGCGCGTGCCATCGGGGCTGAACACCGCACTCCTAACCGAATTCGTGTGGCCGCTCAGTGTGGATAGCGGCGTACCCGCCGCATCCCACAGCCGCGCTGTGGTATCAGCCGAGGTGGTGAGGATGCGGGTACCGTCGGGACTGAACATCGTGCTGCTGACTTCTCCCGTATGGCCGCCGAGGATGCTGAGAGGTTGCCCCTGCGCGTCCCACAGCCGCGCCGTGGTATCCGTCGAGGCGGTGAGGATGCGGGTGCCGTCCGAACTGAACACCGCGCTCCCGACCGAACCCGTGTGGCCGCTCAGTGTGACCAGCGGTGTACCTGCCGCATCCCACAACCGCGCTGTGTGATCATCCGAAGCGGTGAGGATGCGGGTGCCGTCTGGGCTGAATACGGCGTTTCTTACCAGATTCGTGTGGCCACTCAGCGTAGCTAGCAACGTGCCCGCCGCATCCCACAGCCGCGCCGTGTTATCCGTCGAGGCGGTAAGGATGCGGGTGCCGTCTGGGCTGAACACCGCACTCCTGACCGAGGACGTGTGGCCGCTCAGCGTGACCAGTGGTGTGCCCGCTGCGTCCCACAGTCGCGCCGTGTTATCAGCCGAGGCGGTGAGGATGCGGGTGCCGTCTGGGCTGAACACCGCGCTCCAGACCACGTTCGTGTGGCCGCTCAGCGTGACTAGCCGCGTCCCTGCCACGTCCCATAGTTGCACCGTGTGATCAGCCGAGGCGGTGAGGATGCGGGTGCCGTCTGGACTGAACATCGCGCTCGTGATTGCTGCGGTGTGACCTTTGAGAATGGCGATAGGCTGGCCGGAGGAGTCCCATAGGCGCACCGTGTCATCATCCGAGGCAGTGAGAATGCGGCTCCCGTCCGGGCTGAACATCGCGCTCGTGATTGCTGCGGTATGACCTTTGAGAATGGTGATAGGTTGGCCACGGGTGTCCCATAGTCGCGCCGTGTGATCAGCCGAGGCGGTGAGGATGCGGGTGCCGTCCGGGCTGAATACCGCGCTCCTGACCGAGGATGTGTGGCCGCTCAGCACTATCGGTCGCCACGGCACTACGTCAATGGCGTCACGTAACGTCTGTTCCGTGACGGGGTTATCGTCGCGGGCACTGGACTCGTAGGCCAGGAGCATCGCGGTCTCCGGGTTGTTGCGGAACTGGGTCTGGGCGGCGAAGGCGAGTCGCTGGCTATCAGAGACCCGTGCCTGCGCCTCGGCGTGCGCCTCGGCCGTATGCGCCATGTCTGCGTGATAGACCGCCTCCGCCTTCGCCGTGCGCAACTGGATGACCTGTTCCACTCCGCGCTGGGCAAGCGACTCTGCCTGGAAGAAGAATTGCACCATGCCATAGAGCAATCCAAGCGCACCTATCGCGAGGGCAAAAACGATCAGGTTGGTTGCATAGGACTGGCGCCGCTGGCGCTCGTGTGCCTGCGATTCGCGCAGAAAGACCTGCTCGACCTCATTCAGTTCTGACGTGATCAGCCCATGGGTCGCCTTGGCGAGGACATCACCGTGCAACAGTACGCCATCCGGTCGGTTGGCGCGTTCCCACAGACGAGCCTGGCGCTGGAGCGTACTCAGGTTGGCATCGAACCATACGGCATTGTCTGCCCGCACCGGCGTGATCAGCCGGTCGTGGGCCAGTTCGTACCATGTGGTCCCGCGCCGCTCCTCTGCTCGCAACAGGTGGGCATCAACTAATTCGCGGATGGCCACATTCGTTAGTCCGCCGGTTGTCTCTGGCACCCGCAGCACCTGGCCGCGCAGCCCTGCTTCGGTGATTAGATTCTCCTCAACCCAGTCACGGATGCGCCGCTCATCCACGCCGCTTGCGCGTGCCGACGCCGCGACCTGTTCCGCGTAGTAGTCCCGCAACGCCGTGTCCACGTCGCCTGCCTGTGCCAGATCCTCCACTGTGATCGAACCTTCGCTTCCTGTCCCCTGCCCCCTACCTCCTGCCTCCTGCCTCTTCCCTCCCATCTTCCGCGCCCAGAGCCGGTAACAGACCACCTGGAGTTGCACGGGCTCGATACTCTGTCCCAGTACGCTCTCGCTACTGCCATCGGGGCGCTGCACCCTGGTCTGACGCAGGTCGTCGGCGAGTTGCTCCGCCGCCGTGTCGCTGAAGTCGCCCCCGGCGGCACGGGCGGGTTCCTGCATCGCCCGTCGGGCCTCCACGGGATCGAGCAGGTCGAGTCGATACATCGCCGCTAACCGGGTCGGGATGAGCAGCAGGAAGGGCTTGAGCGCCCCCAGGTAATCCTCGCGCAAGATGAAGAGTGCCCAGCGTCGCGGGTTGTCCAGCAGCACACCAAGCTCCGTGAAAAAAGCGAGCTTTGCCGCCCGGTCGGCGGGGTCGGCGCTGAGAACCTCCTCAAACTGGTCGAAGATGAAGACTTCCTCGGCATCGGTGTCGGGTTCGCGGGCCAGATACGCCGTGAGGCTGAGAGTCGCCAGATCCTCGACAGGCAGCCGCTCAGATGGCGGACGGCCTTCGTCGAGGCTGAGCAGGGTCGCGGCACAGAAGCGGTTGCCTCCTCGCGCCGCTGTCTCGGCCCCCACGCGGATGATCGGACGCACCCGGAAGCCTTCGTCGCGCAGGCGCGGGATGAGGGCGGCGCGCACCAGCGAGCTTTTACCGGCCCCCGATGGCGCATGGAGCAACACGAGCCGACGGGCCAGCAGCAGGTGAAAGAGTTCTTCTTGCTCACGCTCGCGCCCAAAGAAGCGCGCCCCCTCGCCCTCCTCAAAGGCCCGTGGGCCGACGTACGGGTTGATCGCAGTGGCATCGCTCATACATCCTCCTGCGACCGAGCATAGTGTTCCGCCAACTCACGGATGAAGTCTTCGGCGCTGCCCCAGTAGATGCTGATGTTGGTCTGATAGTTCAGGGCTGCGGCGGGGCCAAAGTAATTCTTGAGATACTCGCGGGCCGCCTGTGGATCAAGCATCGCACCTTCCTGCGGGTCAATTTGTACGGCCACGTGGGTATAGCGTCGGCGCAACTCGGAGCCAGCCAGGTTCATTACGCTCTGAAAGAGAACCCGGAAGTTCCAGTCATCGAGGCGGAAGCCGAGGAAGAGCAGCGCTGTGTTTACGAGTGCGCTGCCGACCACTTTGGGTAACAGTTCCTCATTGCGGGTCACGCCAATCAGGTAGCGAAAGTAGTCATCCTCGGTCAATACCAACGACTCGGGGTCATCAAGACGACCGAAAAGGTGGTAGACCAGAGGATGATCGCGCGTGGGGGGCGTAATCGGACTCTGATTGAGTTCACCGTGGCGATTCCAGGGGCAGATGACCACCTGCGGCGTCTTCTGGGCTTCGGATAGCGCGTCGGCAAGCAGGCCGTCCGGGTTGGCGGTGAGGAAGATCGGCAGCGGTAGGCTGGCCAGCACGCGGTAGGGTTCGCCCGCATCATTTGCGCGTCGACATGCGCCAACGGTACGTACCTGCGCATCGAGACTGTCCTCAGCGACCGGTGGCACAGACGCATGTGCGGCGAGGGCGACGCGGAAGGCGCGATCCATCTCATCGCGCAGAAGATCAGCATCCTGTTTGACCGCGAGGTACTGGGCGACCTGGGGCAGATCGTCGCGGGCGAAGGGTGCCAGGGGGAAGTGGTGTTTCGTCGCCAAACGATGGGCCACGTCGCGAGTAGATCCAATGAATCCATCGAGTAGACCGGGGCCAAGGATGGGCGTACACTTGCCGTGCGCAATGCTGCCCACCAGCGCGGGCCACTTCGCGAAGTCTTGGGCGTCGAAGCCTGGCTCATACCAGATCCGACCACTATGCAAGCGGGTGAAGAGCGCCGGGACCCACCAGTCGGGCCGATCGGCAATCGTCTGACGGGCAGCGGCCAGGGCGCGATCAATCCGCCCGTCGCGGTGCAATTCCCGAAAAAAGGCCGGTGCGAAGGTGGTGTTGGTCGCGATGCTGAGCGACCCCTGCATGGCGATCACCGCAGGAATACCAGCGGTCGCCAACCGTGGGCCGAGGGATGCCAAGGCATCACGGCTGCCGTCACCGGCGCTTTGACAACTGGACAGCAGCACGAGGCGCGGGCGAATGGGCAGATCCGCGATGCGGGCCACGACATCCGCACCAGGGATGCAGGCCACTTGGCCCTGCCCATCATCGAGAAAGAGCCGGGGTTCACCATCCACCACCGTCCCATGGGCCACCAAATAGAGGATGTCGTAGCCGTCGCGCAAATGGCGGATGAGTGTTGGCAGACTGGACTGGCCTGGTGCGGCCAGCACGGTGGCGGGAATCTCGCTCATGCCGGTGAGCGCCACCTGTCGCTCGACGTCCGCATCAATATGCGCCAGATTGAAGCGATCCAGCCCAGCGGGTGCCGCAATCACTACGAGGGCGCGCAGATCGCCCTTGGCGCGCAGCGTTACTGGTTGCCAGTCGGCGCTGCCCAGGGCGCGGGTGAGCAGGAGTTGTTCGCTGAGGGCGAGGGGTTGGTCGCTCTGTGGATCGCGCAGAGTCTCCCAGCGGATAGCGTGCAACTCAGGGGCGTCGGGGGCAATCGCCAGACGCAGGCGCAGCGACATCCGTTGGCTCTGCGCCGCAGTGCGACACTGGGCGAACGCGGAGGCAAGGGCTGGATCTCTTAGGAGCATCTCCGTCAGCACCCGCCCGTAGCCTACCGGATCGAGTGCCATCTCCCGGAGCCGATCCATCTCAAAGGTGACGCAGACGGACTGTTGACCAAGCGGGCGCACATCAGCCTCGCTGCCGGGTTGGCTAAAGATGAGGTCAACCGTGTAGCGCACGGCATCGCGGCGTCGCAGGCTGAGTTCCAGGTCGGCAGGGTCGTTCACCGTGTTCCCCTCATCACTCTCCGTACCAGAAGTTTCACCCGTAAGTATAGCGGATGCGATATACGATGGGAATACGATGGGTGACATAAAAAATAATGGAATGATTAGGCGATTTCGTATGAATGAGGTTACTTCTGGATCTCACTGACACGTCGATGCATTAGACACTGACTCGTGGATGGTCATACACCGCCGTGTGGGGCAATACCTTCGCTAAAACTGACCTCAAACGAAAGCGGCTTCGCCTTCCCTATCCTGGATGACACGCGCCTGTCCCGCGATGTCGCTCACATTGCGAACAGCATTAGTTGTCGCCGTCGCCGTCGCCGTGCGTTGATGGCCTAAACGGGTTCCAGAGCATTGGCATCACGCGTTGTTGACGACACTCCCGTACTCGTCAGACTTCGTTGGATCGGCATTATACTGTTCCCACCATTCGTAACCCGACAGGAGTGTCCTATGGAACCCTTGCCCATCGTGACCGATACACCCCTCCAGGCACCGATGCCCGCGTGGTCCTACCGCTTCCTCAACCCGACCCTGAAATTCCTTCTCCGCTCGCCCTTCCATCGCGTCATGAGCTACGGTGCCATGATCCTCATCTTTGAAGGTCGCAAGACCGGCAATCGCTACGATGTCGTGGTGACCTACACCGAGGAGGGTGGCAAGCTCTACACCTTCTCCAACACCAGATGGAGCAAGAACTTCATCGGCGGTGCACCAGTGGCACTGCGCCTGCGCGGTGATCTGACGCGTGCGACGGCTCTGGTGGTGGACGACGTGGCGCTGATCGGGCGCGTGATCCAGCGCATGGTACACAACCACGGTGAGCGTCTGGTGGCGGGTATGGGACTGATGGGCGTCGGCCCCGACGGTGCCACCTGTCTCCAGATGCCGAAGAACAGTCGACTGGTCGAATTCACCCTGGCGCGCTGAGGTGATCATGGGTGCGGTTGTATAGGGGTGTGGTAAGGATTCACGGCAAACGGGCCATATCGAACATAAGTACGTTTCTTCACAACGTGGTGCATACGGTCGTCGCGAATCGCGCCCGCCCCGTAGTGTGCCCGTAGTCCCCCGTAGTCCCCCGTAGTCCCCCGTAGTCTGCCCGTCGTGTTCCCGTACACAATTCTCGTCCTCTCTCCGGAGAGACAGTCTCGGTCTCGGTGGCTATACTGAGGACACGAAACATCAATCCAGACAACACAACGAAGCACACCAACCAACCATCACGATACACTCAGTCACCTGACACTACTGACATCCATCACATCCAGAAGGAGCACGGTCATGCT
>JBAXMH010000162.1:0-11570 GCA_037134395.1 Chloroflexales bacterium | reverse complement strand
GGCCTTGACCCGAGATTCGTGTCACCAGCCGCATTAAGCGAGAACGTGTAAGCGTTACGCTGCCAGCACGGGCTCACGCAGCGGAAGCCGCGTCGTGAGGTCCAGGTCAAACACACCGTAGGGGCTGACGTGCTGGTAAATCAGCGGGGTCAAGCCACGCCGGTCGTCGCTCGTCAGCCGCGCTTCCCAAGCTGGCTCGCCCAGCACCTCCTGGATCATCAACGTGTTCACATAAACCAGGCTAATCTGGAGCAGGTGCAGCGCCAGCATCGCCGTCTCCTGGTCATCGCGTCGGTTGCTCGACAGCTCGCCTGCCCGCCCGTAGAAGATAAACCCGTTGGCGCTGTTCCAGTTCTCGATCACGTTCAGCCCTTCCTGGATCTCCTGCCGGAAGGCTTCGTCGTGGAGATAGCGACACAGGAAAATAGTCTTGACCACCCGCCCTAACTCCGCCAGTGCCTTGTAGGTTGGGTGGGATGTCTGGCGAGTGAAGCGCGCCAGGATCGCTTCGGCCTCCGCGGTGCCCGTCTGAAGCGCGGCCGCGTACTTCACCAGCTCGTCGTACTGCTGGGCGATCAACTCCCAGTCAACTGCTCGCGCCAGCACCGGCTTCACGCCTGGGTATCGCTCGGCATGCGCGCTGGAGGGCAGGTACACCTTCTGACGATGGATCGGCTTGAGCCGTGGGCAGAGGTCATAGCCCAGCAGGTGGCAAAGCCCGAAGGCAACTTCGCTCTGCCCGTGGCTGTCCACGTAGTGTCGCTCGACGCTCATCGTTGTGCAGTGGCGAAGCACGCCGGTGATGGCGGCGGCCACTTCCGACGAGGAGCATTGCTTGAGCTGCGAGTAAATGCAGGCCGACTTTTTTTCAACGTGCCAGTAAATCACCACCCCGCGACCCCCATAGCGGGTATGCCACTCCGTGATCAGGTTCTGATCCCAGGCGCCGAATTTCTTGGCGTCCGACGCGCAGCTCGTGGTGGCCTCGCCCCAGATAGCGGTCTGCCGTGCGGCGAAGGTCGCGTTCACCACCGACTGGATGGCGTTCCGCAGGTAGTCGCGGGTGATAAAGCGGCGGCGCACGTAGAGCAAGTCTTTGTAGCTCACATCGGCCCGACCGCCGCTCATATGCTTGAGCCCGGTATTCGTCCCCAACCCGTAGAGTACCAGCAGCAGCCGGTGCTGAAGGGTCGTTCGGTCAAGATGTTCCCGCTCGGTCAGGCTCTTGAAGCCATCCAGGAAGTCGGTGCGCAGTGCCGCCTCCTTGAGCATGTCGAGCAAGCGCGTGCTTGGCCAGCGCTGCTCCAGCTCACGCTTGAGCCGGGGGAGCGTTGGTGGCTCGGGTTGTGCAGTCAGGGGCGTCAGCTCAATCCAGCCATTCCCTTTGGGCAGGATGCGGACGGAGCGGTTGGTCGCGAGGCCATCGTGGAGCATGGTCAGGGCCGCCTCGTGCCGCTGTTTCAGTGTGGCGAGAAAGGCCGTGCCGTCGAGCGATACGTTCAGACCGGCGTAGTAGCTGGCGCGGGCTGTCTCGAAGTCTTGTGGGAGATCCTCTTCCGGGTTGCGGTAGCGCATTGCTCCGACCACCCAGATCTCTTTGCAGCGGAGCTTCTCGCGCAATGCCTGAAGCACGCAAATCTCGAAGGGGACGCGCCGCACCTGCTCGACACCGTCCTCGCGTTCGAGGACTTCGGCGCGCCAGGCAGGCGGAACGATGCCCTCGATAGGGACGACTTCATCTGACCCGTAATGGGTCTCGTCGCTCTCGGCGTAGCGGGTAAGCAGCTCCAGGGCGCCGATCAGCGGGTGGTGGATGGCGTTATTGGAGCGGAACTGCAAGACCTGGAGGATGGGCGGCACCATGCGGCGGTAATGATGAGCATAGGAGCGCCGAAGGGTCATCTGCACGGCCCGCTCCACCACGCGATCCGTGGTCGAAAGTTCGGCGACAAGATCCGTGAGTACCTGCTCGTTCACCACCGGGTAGAGGACCTCGCGCACGATGCCGTCGGGGTTGGCAACGGCGGCCTGCGCCAGTTTGCGGAGCAGGCCGGTCTTGTTGGCGATCTTCTTCAATGCGGCGACGACCTGCTTGTCTACCCGCCGCTCGGCCTTGACGCCAATCTGCTGAATCATCTTGATGAGCAGATCGACCAGGGTGTCCGTCACCTCGTGCTGGCGCTGCCAGGCAAAGGCCGCCAACAGCGTCAGGCGGAGTGGCGTGGGATGGATGCGCAGGTCGCGGCTCTCCTCCGCACTGACCCGCTGGCGCAGCGACTGGACGACGTGGGGCGGGACGGCGGCAAACAGGTCAGCGGGAAGCTCAAGCGCACGGAGTCGCTGGAGTTTGTCCACTTCTTCGCGGGCCGTCTCGACGGCCATTGGCCCAGGATCGCTCTTGAGCACCTGGAGGGCGGTGCGACGGGCGGCCGCGAGGGCAGGTGCATCGGCAGCGGGGTTGGCCGGTTCCATGGTGGTGAGAAGCGCGTCGAGGGCCGTGCGGCTCGTGTCCGACAGGCGGGCGAGCCTCTCCGCGCAGAAGCGCTCGTGATACGCGGCCAGCGCACTGCCGAGGATGCGGTCGAGGCGCTGGGCGGTCGGAGGTTCGAGCTTGAGGATGCGGCAGTGTTCCAGCACGGTTACCCGAAGCCGCGCCAGGTCGCGCCGATGGGTCTGCAGAAGGTAATCGGTTGCCCAAACGGTGAGGGTCGTGGCGTCCTCGAGCGTGGCCGGTCGCACGCCGAGCAGGGCACGGATCTGGGCGCGATGCGCATCGCTGGTGCGCCCCCGCCACGCGTACTGGAGGTAGACCCCAGGATCCGCATCGAGCTGTGCGGCGAGGAACGCGATGACGGGGGTGGGCACCTCGTGGGGCGTGGTTGGAAAGCGTCCATCAAGCTGGAAGCTCTTGAGCAGCACGGCGAAGCCGAGGCGGGTATGATCGCCGCGCAAGGGGTCGAGCAGGGCACACTCGCTTGGCAGCAGGGTAAAATGCTCGATCAGGTCGTCGGAGATCCAATGACGCTTCATCGCACTCCTGGGTGACGACACGCCGACGACATCATCCGGTCACCCGGCCAAGGTGACGCTTGAGCTGGGCACGACTGACCTGGGTGTAACGAGCGGTCGTCTGGATCGCTGGTGTACCCTTCTTGGTCACGTGGCCGAGGTAGTAGGCCACGGCTTCGAGGCTCCAGTCGGCGGCGCGCGCGCGGTGGGCGAAGTCGTGGCGCAGGTCGTGGAAGCTGAGGTCGGCGATGAGCGCCCACTCGGCGTGGGTAGCCTGCGCCTTCAGCGCGCGGAACCAGTGATGGATGCCGGCCTCCGAGAGCCGCTCGCCGCGCTGGGAGCGGAACACGTAGCGCCCGGCGTCATCCGTAGGCCGCAGGGTCAGATGGTCGGCTAGGGGCTGGCGAGCCTCACGGTGGAGGTCAATATCGCGGGCCTTGCCCCCTTTGTGACCGACGTGAACCCAGCCGGCGTTGGGTGTCAGGTGGGTGTGCTGGTGTTCGAGCCAGGCGACATCACTGACCCGGCAGCCGGCCCAGTAGCCCAGGGCGAAGAGGGCGGCGCTGCGCGGCGCACCGTCGCGCTCGACCAGGGAACGCAGGATGTAGCGCTGGTCAGGGGACAGTTCGCGGGGGGCAAGGAGCGGCTGGGCGGGGAGGGCCACCGCACGCATGGGGTTGCGTTGAAGCATGCCCTGCTCCTCGATCAGCCAGCGGGCGAAGCCGGTGAGGACCGCTTTCCGCCGGGCCCGGTCGCTCACACTCAGCCCCTGCTCCTCCAGCTCGGCGAAGTAGACCTGAGCAGCGGTGCGTGTGAAGGTGGTGGGGTCAAACGCTGCCTCGCAGCCCGGCTTCGCCTGCAACCAGGCAAGGAAGTGGCGCAGGGATCGCCGATACGCCGCTACCGTCGCGGGCGTCTTGCCGGCGAGCGACTCGATGTAGGTCGTGGCAAGGGGATCGAGGGATTCCGCCACGAGGCTGAACCTTTCCGGTACGAATTTGGGGGCCGATCGTGGCAACACCGCCGTCGCTGGCACCAGAGGAGGATCGCAACAGGACGGGATGCGACTATGGTACGGGATGCGCCAGTCCCTGTCAACTCGTACGGGAAACAACCTTCTCGTACGACTATCAAGCCCACGAGGATAGGGGCATGAGCCTACACGTTCTCGCTTAATGCGGCTGGTGACACGAATCTCGGGTGGGGGCCTACAACGCTCGGCCTGGAGGTACCCACAGATGCTTTCTTCGCGATGGACTACCATCTGGATTGGCTGTCCGTCGCAATTGAGGTGACGTTCCGGCCTCACGCGAAGCATATCTATCGCGACACTATCGCGATCAACCAGAATCAGGAAGACATCGATCTGCTGATCGCCTTCGATGCGAATGGGGTGACGCACCTCGTACTGATCGAGGCCAAGGGCGTGGGTGGATGGACTCGCAAGCAGGTAAAGTCGAAGCTTGATCACCTGACGAAGATCTTCGGGGTGAGCGCTGCGGACTTTCCCGCAGGCGTCCAGGCGCACTTGCTGCTGATGTCGCCTGTGAAGTCACTAAAGCTCAGCCGAAAGGATTTCGAAACGAAATTCCCCGACACAGTGTTGCCGTCCTGGACATTTACCGATGACCACATCCCCTGGATTGAGCTAAAGCTCCCCGATGATCTTCAGAAGCCGGTGCGCTGCGATAAGGATGGTGCGCACAAGCTGGGTGACTACTGGACGATCCAGCCCTTCAAAGTTGGCAAAGACAAACAGGAGAATCAGACGACGGAGGGCAGCGATGAGCACGCCTCGCATTGACTATGAGCGACTGGCGATTACGCAGTTTGAGGAGCTTGCCGTTGCGCGTGGGCTGAAGCCGTTCACACGCTTTCGCGCCGATAACCGATTAGATCTACCCGGCGGCCAGCATTTTCAGTTTGGAGACCTACGCGTTACCAACGGGAAGCGTCATGTGATTGTCGAGGTGGAGAGCGCCGGCGGAGTGACGAACCTGGTCAAGTACTGGCACATCCTGCGCGAGGTGCGGCCTGACGAGCGGATTGTGCTGATCCACGTCTTCCGGCAGACGAGCGATGGCGACTACGGCTCACACTTGCAGTTGTGGGACTTCCTGGTGGCCCGTATGCGTGCGGACGTGGGCAACCGTTTCGATGCGGAGCGATATACCTACCGCGCCCCAGAGACCACGGATACCTCGTTCGCTGCCGCATGTGCTACCTTCGCGCACAGGCTTAATCAGGAATTTCGGGTCTGCGTGACAGCGGAACAGAAAACGCAATAAGCGAAATCGTGTATCGGTGGTCAGTTCCCCTCCCGCGTAAAGGAGCGCCCCACCAACCACATTCAGGGCCAGAGTCTCCATGTGTGTCACCCGCCACACCAGGGTTACGATAACGTGAATGACCGCGTGCGACGGATGCGGAGGAGTGACAGGGGTGGTGTCGCCATCGTACGGTCAGCTCATTTTTCCGATTGCTCCACCCCCCGGCTGCGGGCCAGAAAAGGAGCAAAGGGCAAGAGAATACACATTCTCCTGCCCTTTGTGGTACACTACCGCCAGAAACCGCCTGTTTACGGTGCGGGATGCCTACAAAAAAGCGCACGAGAATACGTCAGGACAGGGGGAGGGACGGCAATATGGCAGAACTGGTGGATCTCGTGGGTCCTTGGCTCCACGACCTCGGCAGCCGCGACCGCTCGCCGCGCACCGTCACGCGCTACCGTGCGGCGGTCATCCGGTTTCTCGCCTGGTACGAGGCAGAGGAGCGACGCCCGTTGGATCTCGGCGACGTCACGCCGATTGCTCTGCAAGGCTACCGGCGGGCGATCCAGAAGACCGAGGCGACAAGTACGGTGAATATCCACACCTGCGCCCTGCGGGCCTGGTGTGCCTGGCTGACGACGCAGGGCCACCTCGATACGAACCCGGCTACGCACCTGCATCTGGTGCGAACGACGACGCCCGATGCGCCGAGCGGGCTCGACGACACGGCGGTCAATGCGCTGCTGCGCGAGGCTCAGCGCTCACGTCACTCGGTCCGCGACTACGCACTTGTTCAGGTGATGCTCCAGACCGGCATCCGCATCGGTGAGTGCGCCGCGCTCTGTTGGCGGGACATCACCTTCGGTGAGAAGAGCGGGAGTGTACTCGTGCGCGCCGGTAAGGGTGACAAGGCGCGCACCGTGCCGCTCAACGGCTCGGCGCGCACCGCCCTGGCCAGCTATGTCGGGCCGCTCCTGGAGATAGTTGAGCCAACGCTGCGCACGGTCGCGCAGGCGTGGCCACAGATGCAGGATCGTCACGCATCCGCGTACGTGTGGCAGAGCCAGATGGGCACACACCTCACGGATTCGGGGATCTGGCGGGTGATGACGGGCCTAGTGCGCAGATGCGCGGTGCGCGGCTTGGTTCCCGCCGAGACAACCCCACACGATCTGCGCCACACCTTCGCCCAGCGGTACCTTCGCGAACGCCCCGGCGATCTGGTTGCGCTGGCCCGGCTGCTGGGCCACAGCTCACTCGACACCACGGCGATCTATACCCGACCGACGGCCGATGAACTCGCAGAGCGAGTGGAGAGGATCGGTCTAAACGCGTATGAATAAAGGCAGGGTCTCGCGCTTCGCCCTCACATCGGCAAATCTGAATGAAGAGTCCACCTGCACGGAGTCATCTCACTGACTCATCGCTCATGAACCTTCCGTTCAGATTTCTTGGTGAGGGCGAGGCGCGAAACCCTGGCCACACACGGATGGATTGGTATCACACGGTCGGTGGTCGGCGAGGTAAGAGCCTATCGAGCGATTGGGCAAAGCGCTCGCGATCACGGGTGCAATAGGCGGTTGGTCCCCCTATCATCATCCCGGCACCGCGCAACTCCTCCATCAGATCACGGAGCGCGAGCCGCTCCCCCACCGTCTCAGCGGTGTACACATCGCCGCGAGGGTCGAGGGCAATGGCTCCACGGGCAACGACCTGCGACGCCAAAGGGATGTCGGCGGTAATCACGAGATCGCCGGGCGCGACGTGCTGCACAATATGAGCATCGGCCATGTCACTCCCCATGGTGACCTGCGTCATGCGAATGAGCGGGGAGTTCGGTATCGCAAGTGGGTGGTTCGCCACGAGGCAGACGGGCAGGTGCAGTCGGGCGGACGCACGAAAAACCGCATCCTTTACCACCGTGGGGCATGCATCGGCGTCAACCCAGATCATCATGACGACCCTGGGGATATCGGATTCTCGCGACGGGTCGCCTCAACCGCGATGTGTCCCGCAAACGACACCACGAGGGTATGGAGGCTCGTCATATCGCCGACCTCCGAATAGTGCCCGTCGGTTGCGGCGGTGCGGGGGGAGGTAATCACACATGCGGCGGTGTAGAGATGTTCCTGCATCATGCGCTGGCAGAGGAGGTGGTATCGCTGGATGTAGGACGCTCTCTGGAACTCGGGAAAGACGGGAAAATGCGGCGATGTCTCTTGCACCGGCCCCCATGACTTCGGTGTATCCTCAACAAGGATCATCCATCCCACAAATGGTCGGGGATGCACTCCGAAAGCTCCCTCACGGTAGGCTGTCCATAGGTCGTGGGCCGTGCCGATGGCCTCCTCGGCACGATTATTGGTGTTATTCCCAAAAGAGGGGCCAACCTGGCTCTTGAACTCCAGTGCTGCGATCAGACGGCCCTGATGCGTGATGAGCAGATCCCACAATTTGGTTGGTCGGAAATACCCCGGCAGGGTGAGCACCGCACGCTGCTGGTGGATCTGCGCATGAGCTAATCCATTTGCATGCACCAGATCGATCATCAAAGCGATAAATCCACCCATGTTTTTGCCAGCGGTCACCGCCCCGCGCTGCCCCGTATCGGCCTTCCCTGTGGTGACGTGCGCCTGGAGCGCCTGCTCCCGGTTTCCCCAGAATGATTGTACTGCCACACGAGCTTTATCTTCATAGTGGGTAAGGTTGATGGTCATGGCTCGTCTCTTTGCTCTGTCCTTATCGCCACGTCCTCATCCTCGCTCAGTCCATACAATTGAGCCACCGCCGAGATACATGCCGGGAGATCTCCGCGTTCCCCAGCGGTAACCAGTGCGGTTTGGAGTACGGTTGGTACATCGTTCCAGTGTGGAATTCGGATACGCCGAAGATATTGTGCTTGGAAGCGCAGGAAACCGCCGCGCATCCGAGGGGCATAGGTGGACACAAAGAGTTGAGCGATGCCTGCTCGCAGCACCGCCTGGAGGGCGCGGAGATTCCACGTATCGGACACGATATAGTATAGGTTGTGGTGGGGATACAGCCGTCCTGGCTCATAGACGATCTGCGCCATACCCTTGATGTCGGGAATCAACAGCTTCGGCTGTGTCGCAAGGGAAGGCGTTATGCGATCAATCGTGCGGTACCACCGCACGGGTGACTTCTGCGCGATATGCCGTCCGGCAATCACCGCACGTCGTGCCTCAAGATAGGCACGAAGGCGCGGATACCGGGAGAGCGAGACCACGCTCCCGTCGTCCTCAAATGGGTTGATCACCCCCAGCCCCCGCCATACCACTGTGCCGGTCTGAATGTCGCGTGTCATCGCAAGCGGGAGCTTGCGATCAGGTTCCACATCAAGCGCATCGAAGAGGCCAATAAACGCATCATCCGCGCCCGTCGCGACCCCAATGCCCACCCGACACCCCACGTCCTCAAGGGGTGGAAATGCGGCCTCAAGCCGTCGCACAAGGGCGAGGTGGTCGGACATACCGAGAATCCACGGCTCCGCTCCCTCTACCACGCCGGTCAGGCTGCGCACTTGCGCCGAGTCCGCCTGATACGGCTCGGTTAACTGGCGAGCAAGCGGCGCGAGCGTGGTTGTCTCAATCATGGGGCGATGCGCGGTACGGGTGATCGTCCCTCGCTCACGGGCGATGATGGTGATCGCCGGGTACGCAATCACCTCGGTCTGGAAGGCAGGCGTGTTCACCATATCGACATAGGTCTTCAGATGATACTGTTCTGCCACCATCTGGCGAAGGGGACCACCATAGCGGTTCTTCATCCAGCGATCCGCGCAGATGAATCCGAGGTGTCCACCTTCCACCAGCAGCGTGAGCGACCGCTCAATGAAGGGGATGTAGAGATCGGCACGGTCATAGATGGTGTGGAAACGTAATCGGTACTCTGCTATCAGGGCGTCGGGAATCAACTCTTGGCGCACATAGGGGGGGTTGCCGATGACGAAGTCGAAACAGGAGTCAAACTCCTCCAACAGAAAGTCGCCGTGGATAAGCCACGCATCGGCGAGCATCGTGGCATCATCGGGGGTAAGGTTATGGGTGACAAGGTGCGCGACGAGGGTACGGTGTACCAGCGCAAACGACTCCGCGTGGATCTCGACGCCGCATACGGCCGGACGTAGCGCCGCCACATCGTGCCCCCCATCGGAGTTCGCACGCCAGGATGCGAGCAGCCGATCCACAATGGGCAGCAGGAAATCTCCATGACCGACGGAGGGTTCGAGCAGACGGAGGTGCGCTAACGGTCGGTCGGAGGTGTAGCCGGCCAGATCGAGGATAAAGGCAACGACCTCGCGTCGGGTGTAGATAGCCCCACGTGCGTCCACACGCGCAGGCACGGTCGCATGATCATCACGAATAAAGGGCACGACCTGCGGATCATGCATGGGACGTTTCAGTGCCACAGGAATCCTTCTGCGCACACGCGATGTATACGAGCACATGGACGAAGATTGTTCATGATCTCTGGCATACTCTCGCACACTGCCACAACGTAGGATGTATCGCCGAAGAAAATACTTTCTCTGTGATGCATAATGTGTACCGTATCATCATCATCTGTCTATCATTATGCAATACAACCGTTAGATTGCCTCATCGGGAGAACCGCGAAAGAAGCCCGCGATGGCCGCATGGAAGGGGAGTACCGTGGATGTGACCGTATCGTCGGGGGCTATCGTCGTGGCAATGCGGTATATCCCATCAACCGGAGTGGCGTAGAGGAGGAGATCGCGGGTGGCAGGCCGCACGATCCAATACTCCGGCACACCCGCATGGGCGTAGGCGTCGCGCTTGGTGATAAGATCTTGCTCTGCGTTCGACGGCGAGAGAACCTCGACAATGAGCGTCGGCACGCCGAAGATACGTCGGTCGAAGAGGATGCCGGTGTTCTCGGTGCGGACAACTAAGATGTCGGGTTGTACCGGATCGCAGCCCGGCATAAAGACGCCTATCGGTGCGAAGTAGGTGAGGCCAACGGAGCAATCATCGATCTGCGTGTAGAGCGAGCGGGTGATCTGACGGATAATCCATTGATGGAATGAACTCGGCGCGGTAGTCATATATAACACTCCATCAATCACCTCATAGCGGTTGCCATCGCTAGGGAGTAATTCCCAGCGAGCCCGGTTCCAGCTTGCGTCCAGCGAACGCATGGCGCGATCTGCGGTGACTGTCATGGCTACCCCTCACCGTTCTCTAGGGCGCGGCTCAGTGTGTACTGCACCCATGCGCTCCGGCTGACACCTCGGCTCTTCGCGGCCTGGTCGACACGACGAAGGAGATCGGTGTCGAAGCGGATCATCACCGGAACACGCTTTGTTTCATTATCGGCAGGCACGGCCTGCGAGGCACCCATGATGAACTTCTCTGCCGTGTCATCAGGCGTCATCGTTGGTTGTGATGGTGGTTTCTTTGCGATAGCCATTGTATATCACTCCACTCTCTTTACGCGATACCTTCGCGATACACGGTGGCAACGAGTGCCATCAATTCCTCGATGGCTTTGGCATCCTTCGGCGTGTACTCCGTGACCGCCCGACCCGCAGCGGCCGCATTGGGAAACGCCTTGCGTCGTCCAATGCTCAGGTCAAGAACCTCGAGTCCGACGACCTCCCGTAGCGCAGCGGCGGCATCGTCGTTATCGCGGCCTTGGGCATCCGCCGCATTGAGGATGATGAGCGCACGCAACTCGGGATTGATGTCACGGGCCTCTCTGATAAGTTCGGCCACGTAATCAACGGCCCAGATGTCGAAACTCCGTGGTTGGACGGGAATAACCACGACATGGGAGACGGTGAGGGCGGCGCGGAGGCTGCCGGTATCGCGCCCTCCCACGTCGATCACAATCTCATCATACTTCGTGGCCATCTGGCGAACCTGCGTGCGGAGAGCCGAACCGTGGAGGCTGACAGCGGTGTAGCCCGGTTCACCTCGCAGGGTGGCACGCAGTTCGGTGAACGTCTGCGCGGTCCGTTGCTCATCCCCGTCAACGAGCAGGACATCACACCCCGCCGACGCACGCACAATAGCGATGTTGACGGCCAATGTCGTCTTTCCAACACCCCCCTTGATATTCCCCACCGTCAGGATCATAGACCACCTATCCCTCGTTATCGCGTCGTTATCGCGTCGTTCTGATAACTATTATACAGCGATGTGATATACACGCGCACGCATCACCGTGACTCGGGTATACTTCACGTTATGACAGAGAACGTTGAAAGACACGAGGGCATATGACGGATACACCGAGGGAACCAGACAA
>JBAXMH010000161.1:0-11583 GCA_037134395.1 Chloroflexales bacterium | reverse complement strand
TGCCGTTGCCGTTGCCGTTGCCGTTGCCCAGCTTTACCTGGCCCCGAGACTGAATCACCGACACGGGCGCGGCAGAAGGCGGGGGATAGGAGGCAGGAGGCAGGAGGCGGGAGGTAGGCGGGGGATAGGAGGCAGGAGGCAGGAGGCGGGAGGCAGGAGCCGAAGACGCAGAGACTGCATTCTGCTCCCGGCTCCCGTCATCCTGCTCCCGGCTCCCGTCATCCTGCTCCCGGCCTCCCGCCCCCTGCCCCCTGCTCCCTGCTCCCTGCCTCCTGCCTCCTGCTCCCTGCTCCCTGCCTCCTGCTCCCTGCTCCCTGCTCCCTGCTCCCTGCTCCCCTACCTCGACCATCTCTTCAACACCCTCCAGATCCATCTCCATGTCCATCCCCAGCGCCGATGGGGCTAGGGACGCCTCTACCGCCTCGACGGCATCCACCACCAATTGCGGGCTATCACGCCGATTGTCTACCTTCGCCGTGATCTTCAGCACTGCGTCGTTCTGGAGCAGGTCGCCGGATTTCGCCAGGCTCTTGGGGAAGACCACAATCTCAATAGATTTGGTCATGTCTTCCAGGACGCCCACGAGCATGGCGTCGCCCTTTTTGGTGGTGATCCGGCGCACGCCGCTGAGCAGGCCGATGAAGGTGAGCGACTTGCCGATATGATCGTCGGTGATGTCGCCTAGCTCGGTCACGCCGCGCATATCAACGCCCTCAAGCGACTTGGCCACCGGATCCTCAGAGACATTCAGGCCGAGCAGTTCCTTCTCCCAGAGCAGTTCTTCCTTGTTATCGGCGGGAGTATTCAGGATCACCGGCATCGGCACACGGGAAACATTCAGGCTGGCGCTGCCGCCAGTACTCTCGCCGAACATGTCGAAGAGGCTGGACTGGCCGACATCGCGGGCCTTCTGGGCGTCAATCCCGGCGTTCATCGCCTGATCGAGAATGGCCAGTTTCTGGCGGCGCGATCCGGGCAGACTGTCCATCGCCCCGGCCTTGATCAGGCTCTCCAGCACGCGCTTGTTCAGGGCGTTGCGATCAACCCGACCGCACAACTCCTCAAGCGAGGTGAAGGGGTCGCCTTCGTCACGGGCCTTAATAATCGCCTCGACCGGCCCCTCACCCACGTTCTTAATCGCGGCCAGACCAAAGCGGATGCCCCGGTTGAAGCGCACCCCAGCGGGCAGTTTGTCAGGCAGAGGTTCGATCTCGAAGCCCTTGAGCGAACGGTTGACATCGGGGCTAAACACCGCCACCCCCAGGCGGCGCGTCTCCAGGGCGCTCTTGGCCACATCCTCCGTCACCCCGCCTGAGCCGGTCAGCACCGCCGCCATATACTCCACCGGGTAGTTCACCTTGAGCCAGGCCGTCTGGTAGCTGAGCAGCCCGTAGAGCGTGGCGTGGGGCCGGTTGAAGGAGTAGCCGGCAAAGGGCAGAATCAGCTCCCAGATCTGGTCGGCCACATCCTGGCTGATGCCCTTCTTACGGCAGCCCTCCTTGAAGATCGCCCCGTTCTCGGCCATCAGCTCCTTGTTCTTCTTGCTGATCGCCTTGATCACGATATAGGCTTGGCCCAAGGTGTAATCGGCCACCGTCTGGAGCAACTGCATGATCTGCTCCTGGTAGACGATCACGCCGTAGGTATCTTCCAGGATGGGCCTGAGGATGGGGTGCAGATAATGAATGCTGGCCGGGTTATTCTTGCCCTGAATGTAGTACGGGATCTGCTCCAGCGGGCCGGGCCGGTAGAGCGCTACCATCGCGTAGATATCCTCGACGCGGGTGGGCCGCAACTGCATAAGGTAGCGGGTCATCCCCGCCGACTCCATCTGGAAGACGTTCTTGGTCTCGCCACGCCCCAGTGACTCGAAGGTTTTTGTGTCCTCGGTGGGGATGTCGGTCAGTTCCATCTTCTGGCCGGTAGTATGCTCGATGTAGCGCATCGCCTCAGCCACCGCCGAGAGGTTGGTCAGGCCCAGGATGTCCATCTTGAGCAGACCCATCTTGGCCAGGGTCGGCCCCTCGAACGAGGCCATCACGCCATGTTCGTCCTTGGTGGTGTGCTGGAGCGGCACCATTTCTTCCAGGGGCGTGCGGCTGACCACCACGCCGCAGGCGTGGGTGCCGACGTTGCGCATGCGCCCCTCGACCTTCCGTGCCCAGTCAATCACCTCCGCAAGCTGGGGCTGAGTCTCGTGGATCTGCCGAAGTTCAGGCACTTTCTCCAGGGCTTGGGCAATAGTGACTCCCACGGGCAGGCTGGGAATGAGCTTGGCGACGCGATCCACCTCCGAGAGATCCACTCCCAGAACCCGGCCCATATCGCGCAGGGCTGCCTTGGCCCCCAGGGTGCCGTAGGTGATGATCTGGGCGACGTTCTCGCGCCCATACTTACCCGCGATATAGTCCAGGATCTCGCCCCGCCGCGAGTCGGCGAAGTCGGTATCAATATCGGGCATCTCCAGGCGTTCGCGTGAGAGGAAGCGCTCAAAGAGCAGCTTATTCTTCACCGGATCCACGTCGGTGATGCCGAGGCAGTAGAGAACGAGCGAGGCTCCGGCAGAGCCACGCGGCAGGCAGGGGATACCGCGTGAGCGGGCGTATTTGACATAATCCCAAACAATCAGCATGTAGTCGGGGAATCCGGTGGCGTTGATCACGTCCAGCTCATCCGCAAGGCGGGCGATGTAAGTGGCGGGCGGGTTGCCCGCAAACTTCTTCATCAACCCCTCCTCGCAGATCAGCTTGAGGTAGGAAGCGGCATCGTGGCCTTCGGGCAGATCGAACTGCGGCAACTGGACGCGCCCAAAGTCCAGCTTGAGGTTGCACATGTCGGCGATGCGCCGAGTATTCTCCATCGGCGCAGTGCCGTAGCGCTGGAACTTCTGCCACATCTCCTCACCAGACATAATGTGGTAGCTCTCGTCCATCATGAAGCCCTTGCCGCAGAACTCCTTGTAGGTCAAGTTCATCCCCATTGACATCACCATATGCTGCGTCCGCATATCCTCGCGGCGCACAAAATGGGTGTCGTTGGTGACGACCATCGGAATACCGAGTTCGCTGCCGATCCGCATCAGCTCGTCGTTGATGCCCTCAAGCTCCGGCGTATTCTCGTGGAGCTGTAGTTCTAGGAAATAATTCTCGGCACCGAGCAAATCGCGGTAGTAGGCGGCGTGTTCCACGGCCTGCTTATGCTGCTGAGCGGTCAGGCTCTGGATGACCTCACCGGCAATGCAGGAGGAGGTGACAACCAGACCCTCGTGATACTGCTCCAGCAGGGCACGATCAATGCGCGGGCGGGCAAAAAGACCCTTGCCCATGCCATCGAGGTGTGCGCGGCTGGTCAGCCTGACCAAGTTGCGGTAGCCGACCTCGTTTTTGGCCAGCAGCAGCAGGTGATAGTAGTTCTTGCCGCCACGGGTCATCGCATCGCTGCGCGCACCGGGAGCCATATACGCTTCCATGCCGATGATCGGCTTGATCCCGGCCTTCTTGGCAGCGTCGTAGAACTCCATTGCCCCGTACATGACACCGTGATCAGTCAGAGCAATACTGTCCATACCGAGTTCCGCAGCCCGCGCCGCGATAGCCTTAGTCGCCGCGTAGCCGTCGAGCAGGCTATACTCGGAATGAACGTGTAAGTGGGTAAAATCTTTCATAAACTCTTTACACCATGATCGACCACATCAGGCGGTAGCCTGACGAGAAACAGACGTTATCCACAGTATAGCTGTCAGATCTCGCGCATCGGGAAGCGATGAATCTACATAACGTGGGGTGGTGTGCGAGCCGTCACGGCCCAATTGCTATTATAGCACAGCCCGTTAGTCATCGGAAGGTGTAAAGGGTAGCATTTCATAACGATGGCCCTGGCGGGTATCTGGATACCATGTGGATAACCTGTTGATAATGTGGATAACATCGTGGATAACCTGTTGATAATGTGGATAACGCATATATGTGCGAGGAATATGCTGATTTCCCGTTGAGGTAGCTCATCTTGGAGTTCCCCTTTTTGTGCTAGAATCAACGCGGTTCCGTCACCGTCTCGCCGCACATGCGGCGCATGACAAAGGAGTCAGGTAATGTCCGAGTATCGTACCGAGAAGGACTCGCTAGGCGAGGTGCAGGTGCCCGCCAGCGCACTCTACGGGGCGCAGACCCAACGCGCCGTGATCAATTTCCCCATTAGCGGGATGAAGCCCTACCCCGCCTTCGTCTGGTCGCAGGCCGTAATCAAGCGCGCGGCCGCTGAGGTCAACCGCGACCTGGGGTTGCTGGACGCGAGTCTGGCCGAGGCGATCATCACCGCCGCCGACGAGGTGATCGCCGGTAAGCTGGCCGCGCACTTTGTGGTTGATCCGTTCCAGGCCGGGGCCGGCACCTCGCACAACATGAACCTCAACGAGGTGATCGCCAACCGGGCCAGCCAGATCCTGGGCTTCGAGCTGACCGACGCCAAGAAGCCAGTCAGCCCGAACGACCACGTGAACATGGCTCAGAGTACCAACGACACCATCCCGACGGCCATCCGCTTGGGCTGTCTCTGGCGTCTGCCCGAGCTGCTCGCCGCTATTGACGATCTCGCGGACGCTCTGGAAGCTAAGGCCGTCGAGTTCGATGATGTGGTCAAGTCGGGTCGCACGCACCTGCAAGATGCGGTGCCGGTGCGGCTGGGCCAGGAGTTCGGAGCCTACGCCCTGGCCGTGCGCAACGACCTTGAGCGGATCGAGACCGCCTCGAACCGCCTGCGCCGCCTGGGTATCGGCGGCACAGCCACTGGCTCGGGCCTGAACGCTCACCCTGAGTACCATCAGCGCATGATTGCCAAGCTCAGCGAGATCACCGGCCACGATCTGCGCTCGTCGGGCAATCTCTTTGAGAGCATGCAGAATATGGGCGACGCTGCCGACTTCTCGGCCAGCCTGCGCTCCCTCTGCATCACCCTGGTGCGGGTGGCCAACGACTTCCGCATGCTCAGCTCTGGCCCCACCACCGGCATTGACGAGATCCGCCTGCCCGCCGTGCAGCCCGGTTCCAGCATCATGCCCGGTAAGGTCAACCCGGTGCTGGCCGAAATGCTGAACATGGTCTGTTTTCACGTCCAGGGCAACGATCTTGCCGTCTCCCTGGCTACCCAGGCCGGTCAGCTTGAGCTAAACGTGATGATGCCGATCATCGCGCACAACCTCTTTGAGAGCATGCACGTGCTGATCGGCGCGATCAACGCCTTCACCACCAAGTGTGTGGTCGGCCTGACCGTCAACCGCGAGAAGGCGTTTGGCTGGCTGGCCAAGAACCCCATCTTGGTCACGGCCCTCAACCCGGTGATCGGCTACCTCAACGGGGCCGCCGTAGCCAAGGAGTCCCTGGCCACCGGCAAGAGCATCCGCGATGTGGTGGTCGAGAAGGGTTTGCTAGAGGGTGACAAGGTAGACGAGTTGCTGGACGTGCGGGCCATGACCGAGGGCGGGATCATGGCTGGCGGCGGCGGCGGGGGGTAGATCTACCTGTGTTGGCAATTGCCAGCGAACCTGGCAATTGCCAACATCGATTCAGGCTGTTTATAGCGCGGCCCTGCTGTACAGCATCGCATCCGACTCCTGCGTGGTGACCGGGGCGGTGGATGGCAGCCGCATGGTGAAGACCGAACCCACGCCGATGGAGCTCACCACCGTAATATCGCCGCCGAGGAGCTGGCAGAGCCGCCGGCTGAGGGCCAGGCCAAGCCCGCTGCCGCCGTACTTTCGGTTTAGCGAGTCGTCAATCTGTGAGAAGGGCTTAAACAGCTTCGCCATCTGGTCGGGGGAGATCCCAATCCCGCTGTCGGCAATCACGAAGGAGATCCAGTCTGTCCCGTTGATCTGCTCTTGGGTCACAGTGAGATGGATCGTCCCGGCCTCGGTGAACTTGGCGGCATTCCCGAGGAGGTTGATGAGTGATTGGCGCACCCTGAGCGGATCAGTGTACATCGCCGTCATGTGTAGGGGGCAAGCGACCTGTAATGTATTGCCGTTCTGCGCGATCAGCGGGTTGACCACCACAATCGTGTTGCGGACGAGATCGGGCACGTCAACACGTTCAACGACGATCTGGAGCTGGCCCGCCTCGATCCGCGAGAGGTCGAGTATGCCGTTGATGAGCGCGAGCAGGTGCTGCCCCGCCGTATAGATGTGGTGTACGCTCGTCTCGACCGAGCGGTAGTCACCTATCGCCGCCAAATACTCCAGCAACTGGCTATAGCCGATGATTGCGGTCAGCGGGGTACGCAACTCGTGGCTCATCGTCGCGAGAAAGTGGCTCTTGGCGCGGTTTGCGGCATCCGCATCGTTACGAGCTTGCACGAGAATCAGCTCGGTTTGGCGGAGTTGATCGATCAGACTTGATAGTTCCTCCGACTCTTTTAAGCGGCGTTCCCCGCATTCCCGTGCGAGTTTGCGGTAGTAGGTGGCTTCCATACGAGCCTGCTGGAGTTGCTCAGCGAGCATTATAGTTTCTTGCACAGCCATGCGATTTACGCCTCTGCGAGGACCAGCAGCACACCTGTCCAATCGAGGCCACGGCTGCGTCCAAGCAACGGTGCTATTTCGACACCTGAGTAGAATCCAAGTAGGGGGACTCCATGCTGGTTCATTGCGATCTGGATCTCACTGGCTTCCTCAGTGAGTGTGTTGGAGATCTCTGCGCATCGACCTGTACAGTCTATATACAGCGCAAAACGTGGGGTGTGCCCAGCGGTGATGATCTGTTTGACTAGCGCTGTCGCATTTCGGCGCGCGGATTCGATCATCGTCTGGCCATCGCGCAGCAGAAATTGAAACTCCGTTCCCTCCTCAAGGTCGGGTTCAAAGAGGATCAGCCCTTTGTCTCCAGGCATCGCGCCAACAATCAGGCGGGCAACCATCTGACCCTCCTGGAAGTCGCCAAAGCGATCACCATGGTTGACCCCAATCGTCAGGCGTCGCACAGGTAACTGCTCGCGCCAGATCGGGCCACCGTACTCCTCATCAATCACTGCTGTCGCAGGCCGCCCATCGATCTCGACGATAACGGGGCCATGCATTTTGGTAATCGTGTGGTAGATGCCGTCCTTGAGCGAGCAGCCGTGTGTGATCGTCACATACGGTTCGATGGCACCACTCAGCAGTACGCCAACAACCACCTGCTGCTGAATAGACAAACCACCGAACTGGATCGTCGAGCTGAAGATTTGATCACCTAGCAGCCCTGCGCCCACAATGGGTATCCCCGGCGGCAGCACGGACTCGATGCCGGCGATTAACGGGGGGGATGCATTCATCATCGGCGGCGCATCTGGCGTCGCCGGTACCTTGATCGAATCGTAGAACATCAGCAGCAGCTTTGCATCCAGGCTTGCGGCCAACTGATGGGCCAGGGAGCGCCCCGCCTGGTACTCATTCTGATCAACTCCTGTGGCCGTCGCATACTGGATGTGGACGGTGTTGAGCTGGAGAACGGCGACACCCGCCGGCGAACCATTGTACGAGAGTTGGTCATTCGTGATAACCCCAACTGCTGATCCGCCGATGATCGGGGCGCTTGCTCCGACGACAGCACGCAACCCGTTGTAGAAGGCTTCGGCGTCTGACTGTTTGGTTAGAAAAGCTAGCACAAGGTCTGGGGTTGTGATGGTACCTTGCCGCATTGCCTCGCTCGCTGTTCTTCTCCCCAGCTCGTAGGAGTCCTCGTGGTTTCCGTACCCTATACCCACCTTCATGAACGTTGTCCTCTCTTACCTTACTATCCTCTCTACTGCCCGAGCAGGCGGCGCAGCAACTCGTTCTCATCCTCGTCCTCGTCCTCATCCTCGTCCTCACCCTCATCCTCGTCCTGCCACCTGCCACCTGCCACCTGCCTCCCGCCTCCTGCCTCCTGCTCCCTTCCCTCCTCAGCGGCGCGGCGCTGGAGATCCACACTCGCGGCGAACCGCTCGTGGGCCGTGCGCCGGTGGCGGTAGCCGCGTCGCGCCGCACGGATTCGGTAGGAACGCCAGTCGGCCAGAGCAAAGAGAATCAGAATAACCACCATGGCGAGCAGCGCCAGCAGGCCCAGAGTTGGTAGCCAGTCTTCTAGATCGCCGGTGAACCAGTCTAGGGTCGCCAGCGGGATAGCGGTTATGTAATAGCGGTACATAAAGGCGACTCCCTTACTGCCTGCCTATGAGCTGACTCACCACCAGATTGACCGCCCCCGGCTCCGCGAAGGTGGCGTATGGGTCGTCGGCTAATACACCTTCTTTCACCATCGTCTCGTCGAGGGCGTAGCGCTCTACCTTATCGGGCGAGACGCCGCGAAAGGCCCAGGCCAGTCCAATCATACGATCCATACTCATATCGGTCTGGATGTCGTCGCGCAGAGCGGTACTCAAGTTCGAGATCATCTCCACCTGAGAGAGAATATTGTGCTGGCGCACCTCAGTGAGAATGGAGAGGAGTATCTGCTGCTGACGACGGTTGCGGGCGTAGCCGCTGTCGGAGTGGCGGATGCGGGCGTAGACCAGCGCCGTTTCGCCGTCCATATGCTGCATCCCCGGATCGAAGGCGGCTACCGTGTAGCCGTAATCCATCGTCGGGTACGCCGGGTCGTAGAGCGCCTCGGGCACGTTAACATCCACTCCGCCAATAGCGTCTACCGCTGCGGTGAAGGCGTGGAAATCTGTCCGCAACACGTAGTCTATGGGGATGTCCAGATACTCGCTGACGGTGCGACGAGCCAGGGCCAGGCCACCTCCGAGGGCCGGATCCATATCACCGTACACGGTTGCCGCATTGATCCGAGCCTGACCGTAGCCGGGGATGGGCACAATCAGGTCACGTGGCAGCGAGAGCAGGGCCACCCGCTGGTGCTCCGGGTCGAGGTGGATGATCACCAGCGAGTCGGAGCGGGTCGTCCAGCTTTCGCCGGCCCGCCGGTCGCTGCCGAGGAGCAGTACGTTCACGGCGCGGTTGGAAACAGGGATGATCGGTGCGGTAGGCATGAGGGTCGGTACGTGCACGGGCGCACCCCCAACAATGCTTGGCAGCGTGACGGGCGTTGGGCTGGGAATAAACCCCACCGGATCCCCCACCATTGTCGGGATAGGCGTGGGTACGGGCGGCGGCGGCTCGGCACCGTGGGCGACAGGCGGGCCAAAGACGCCTCGCTGGGGCGTCTCTCCGTCCGTTGGCACAGGCAGGGTCGGGGCGAGTGCCGTGCTGACAGGGATGGAGACCTGCATCGCCGCCACGTTCTGGCTGATGGTGTAGGCGGCGAAGGCCACCCGGCCAAACACAATGCTGAGGAGTACCATGCCGAGGATCGCCACATAGCGAAGCAAGAGACGCCGCCGATCCCGCGCCCCTCGCGGCACAGGAGGGGCCAGAGGTGTCGCGAGCAATGCGTCCAGCAGAGTCATGTCAACCTGATCACGGTAGTCCCGGCACGCCGTGCAGTTCGCCATATGGAAGCCCAGCATTACGAGCTGCCGATCACGCGTCCCCGGGCGTCGCCCTGCATCAATCATCTGCCGCGCTTCATCACAGCCAATCACCATTCCGCTGTCTCTCCAAAACGTCACTGACTCATCGCGAGACCACTATACCATTCTCCCTGAAATCTGGTAAGATTATCGTACTTTCGCTTTCTCCACACATATCTGCGTGTCCACCTTCGCCCTCTGATCTCGGTGTTTCCGCTGGTGTTAGCTCGTAAAGGAGCAGAGTGTATGCGTCTGTATCGGTGGCTACCTGCGCTGCTGGCCGTGATCTGTGTCTGTGGGATCATGCCCGCTCACGCCCAGGACTCAAAGACGACGACGAAGAATAATATCGTCACCGTTCAGCCCACTCAGGATGGCGAGGATCTGCCAAAAATCCTTGGCGATGATGAGATTGCCAAGATCAAACGGCTCCAGGGCGATCTTGTCACCACAGTACCCTCTAGCCCGGTCAGCCCGGATGATCAGGTTGTTTTCGTCACGTCGGACAAACAGCTTGGATTTCTGAATATTAACGACGGAAGTACTATCGAGCTGCCGACTGATGCCCTTGGCCCCTTTATGCCCCTGCCGCTGCTCGGCATCTCGAAATTTACCTGGCTCGATGATCAGACCCTCGGCACCCTGGCGCTGAACCTCAACGCGTCCTCGCCTGACGAGGCTCTGGTGCGCCTGGGTATCAATCGCGACACCCTGGAGATAAGCGGCAGTTACGTATCCGTGCCCTCGGACACCCAATTCGTCTCGGTCTCACCCGACCTGCTGCACTTTCTGCTGGTGGTGATCCCGCCCACGCCCGATAATAGCGGCAGCCAGACGATGAATATCGTCAAGCGGGTGCAGATCACGCATCCCCCGATCACAACGGCGAGTCTTAACGAGTCCCCGCTGTTGCCTCAGTCGCTCCAGGCGCGTGCCAGCCAGGCGCAGACGCGCTTCGCTAGCCTTCTCAGTCGCTTCCAACTGATGCAGGATACTCCGATCAGCACGAGCGTTACGGTAACGGAGAAGACCCTCGATCTCATCACCTACAACGCGGAGAGCGGCGAGCGCAGCTATGTGACGACGCTGCCCGAGGCGTCGTTCCGCTTTGGTGAAACGTGGACCCCCGACTCCTCACATCTTGCGTTCTCGTCTATCTCACTACGTAACCCCGATGATACGCGCCCGACCTACGACGGTGCCCTGCTCTCGGAGATCTTCTACCGCGATGCGACCGGGAACATCCCCCCGGCAGAGAACCCGCTGCTCCTGGGCAACAATACCTACGTGGTAGACGTAAACAGCCACGCGGTAAAGATGCTGCGTGCGGCTGGCCCCGGCACGCCGCCTCTGCTCTCCGCCGATGGCTGGTCGCCCGATAACACTACCCTACTGGTCAAGGCGTGGTACCCAGCCACGATCAAGGGCCGCAGCTACCCGATCTACACGCCGCAATTTAGCGAGCGGGCCTCCTACCGCTTCTACAACCTGGATCTGAAGCAGACGGGCGAGCTAAACTCGAACTTGTTTGCCAATGCCGCTTTTAGCCAGGGCGTCGCCCTCTTCGTCTCGCCCGATGAGCTGATCATTCGCGGCTCAGTGGGCACCGACCGTCACCCCTACTACTACAACCGTGTCTCGGGCGAGCTACGCAACCTGGGCGACCGTGCCGGTACCTATGGGGCGATTGTTAGCACCAACCACACGCGCCAGATTGTCGTCGTCTATCACTCCTTCATCTCACCGCCCGATCTGTATCGCCTGGGCTGGGATGGCAAGGGTTTTGCGCGGATCACCTGGAGCAACGAGGAACTGCGCCTGTTTGCCAACCTGCGCCAGGATCCGGTCTCATTCAAACTCAAGAGCGGCGTGGTGCGCTATGGCACGCTCATCCAGCCCGCCAATGCGACCTTCCCGCCCAAGGGCAAGCCATTGATCGTCTGGCAGCAGGGCGGGCCGGACGTGGCTATGTTCAATTCCTGGGCCACGAATGTCGAGAACCCCTATAGCCTGCTGCCCACCTTCGGCTTCCCGGTGCTGGTGGTGCCTCTGGCGGGCCGACCTGGCTACACTGCGGCCAGCACGAACACATTGGCTGAC
>JBAXMH010000160.1:0-11583 GCA_037134395.1 Chloroflexales bacterium | reverse complement strand
ACCGAATTCGTCGAAGATCACGGCCCGCTGTCCGTAGGTGCCTTCGTTGTGGTGGTCTACGACCCGAGCCGGTTGATCAAGAAGATCAGCACCGTTGTTCCCCCCGGCGCGGGCGACAACAATCACTCCGGTCGGCTGAGGATGTCCGGTCCGGCACCGAAGTCCCTGGCGGCGACTACATCTGTCACGTGGACGATTAACGGCGTAGACTACCAGGTGACTGCCGACACGCTGCTTGACGATACCGCAGCTCCAATCCAGGACGGGGCGACGGTGAATGTGAACGGATTCACCAACGCACAGGGTCAATTGGTTGCCACCCAGGTGACATCAGCGGTAACGGTGACGGCGAACTTTGCGGTATACCTCCCCCTAGTCGTGAAATAAGGGCGGGCACTGCTGCAGCTACGCAACGCTCTCTGCGAGGCGGGTGATGACACCCGCCTCGCCCTTTATGGGGGTTTCGTCCGGAATACGTTCTCGCCACTCGCCCTCTGTCTCCCCCCAGAGGACGGAAGCAAACACAACATCCGGGCCAGACCAGACACGCGCCCGCACCTCCCCCCAGGTGCGGGCGTTGCCGTGTTCTGCGCTATGATTGGCATACCGCCGTTTGCAAAGGAGATTCTATGCTGAGTACACAAGAGATCATGGCGATCATCCCGCACCGCTACCCATTTCTGCTGGTAGACCGCATCCTAGAGCTGGAGCCGGGGCTGCGAGCGGTGGGCGAGAAGTTGGTAAGCGTCAATGAGCCGCAGTTCACCGGCCACTTTCCGGGCAACCCGATTATGCCCGGCGTGCTGATCATCGAGGCTCTGGCACAGACAGGGGCAGTGGTGGCCCTGAGCCTGCCCGAGCATGTTGGCAAGCTGGTTCTGTTCGCCGGAATTGACGGAGCGCGTTTCAAGCGAGTGGTGCGACCGGGCGACGTGCTGCGCCTAGAGGTAACGATGGAAAAATTCCGCCGTGGGGTAGGTAAGGCCGCCGCGAGAGCGACTGTGGAAGGGCAGGTGGCTTGCGAGGCTGAGTTGCTCTTTGCGATCACTAAGGGGTAGGGCGGGTTCGACGTTGCCCGCACATGGAGATAGCGTGGACGAAAAATGCCAGATTCGCTGGCATTTTTCGTCCACGCTATACGATTCTTAGGGCCATATATCGAACCTTGTCTCAGCCCCCAACACTGCGACCGCGCAGCATCACACCGTCATCCCTACGTGATTGCCGCATGATTTGGCTCGTGCGAGGGCCAAGATCGATGATTTGGATGCATAGATCCCGGCCACCGCTTGCAAGTTCTGCAGTAAACTCCAACTCATTGCGTAGCACATGGACAATATCGTTGAGAGGGAGTGCGCTTGCGCGGGCTTGAGCCACCAGATCGCTCAGCCGCGTTCCGAGCGCATCGAGGGTGATCACCGGGGTGGGGAGCAAGGCGTTTGGCGAGTTGAAGAACTGACAGGTCAGGCAGGTGACACCGGACGTATCCATGCCGAACGGTGTGAGCGGTGTACCGCAGTTGGCGCAGCAGAGAGACGATGAATCCAGCACTGTACACCTCCAAAGAGCGAGAAGCGATTCTTTAACGGCGCGAGCCATTTCGCTACGGGAATATAGACAATACGAATAAGCGTAGTTCTCAGTATAGCGATAAGAACATAGAGTCGGTAGCATGCAAACTCCGCATATGTTGTCCGCACTATGCCTGACAGTGTGAGGGTTGTCCGCGTCCGATTCGAGATCGCCTGACATGTCAGGTATTCCCCGGTACAGATGTCAATCATTACCCGCTAGTACGCGACGCCGAGGATTGCTACACTGATGCGGACAGTCATTTTGCGATGCGCAGCAACAATCTAGGAAAATTCCACCAGATGTGGTTGTGGCATTGCTTAAAAAGGAGTTCCATATGAAATCAACGGTGGTACGCTGGTTCGGGGCGGTATTGACCGCCGGGGCGCTTGGCTTTGCAGGCGTTGTACCAAGCTACGCACAGACAACGACAACAACGGTGATCGAGGGTGTGCCCGGTGTAGAGTTTACCTTCCAGGCTGCGGGCTTCCGGGCAAACGAGGATATCTCGTTTTGGATCAACACGCCTGACGGCAAGGTCATTTCTACGGAGCCGCTCGATCAGACCAATAATTTTGGCAATAGCACCAAGCCGATGACGACCTGGGCCGATGCCAACGGGAGTGTGACGATTAACTGGACAGCACCGATGAACGCGCTCACTGGTGACTACTCGTTGGTCATTCGCGGGATTCAGAGTAAGTATCAGCAGGTCATTTCCTTCAGGCTTAACAAACAGGGCAGCCAGACAGTCACGCAGTACGACGTGGTGCCCGCCTCCGGTCAGACCGGCACGGTCTTCGTCTTTCATGCCACCGGATTTCGCGGCTCGGCCAACATTGATGGCGAGCAAGTCTCATTTTGGATCAACACACCTGACGGCAAGATTATTTCTACAGAGCCACTGATCGAGACCAGCCCTACTGGCAACACCACCAAGCCACTCGTGGCGCAGGCCAACAGTGACGGGATTGTCAAGATGTTCTGGTCTGCGCCTGCCGACGCGCTGCCGGGCAACTACTCGTTGGTCGCTCACGGAATCGTGAGTCAGCGCGAGGTTGTCATCGCCTTCCGCGTCCAGTAATCTTACTGCACGTAGAAACGGGCCACAGGAGCGCGATGCTCCTATGGCCCATTTGTGTCATGATACAGTGGAGTGTGCTGCCAACTCTGAGATCTTTGGTAATAACAGGGTGAAGGTGCTGCCATCCCCAGCCGTGCTTTCAACGTCAATACTCCCTGCGTGAAGTTCCATAATTGTTTTACAAATATACAATCCTAGTCCCATCCCTGACGTTGTCGTACTATCTCCCGACCGTGTGCGGACGAATCGCCGGAAGAGAGCAGGTCGGAGGTTTGGCGCAATCCCGCAGCCATAATCACGGACAGAGACCTGCGCCTGATCTCCATGGGACGTAACCACGACCTCAATCTCGCTGCCCGCAGGGCTGTATAACACGGCGTTCTGAAGTAAATTCTGGAGTACCTGTTCCAGCCGCATGGAGTCACCTGCAACCCAGAGTGAGGATACATCGGTACTCAGATGCAGTATGTGTGTGGGGAGGGTTGGCTGGAGCAACTCAACAATCTGTCGCACCAACGCAGCGAGGTCAAGCGGAGCGACGCTGATCTGGAGTTGGCCGTGGTCAACTTCAGCCGTATTCAGCAATGCATGGATGAGACGTGACAATTGAAGCGACTGTTCAACTAGCGTCGTGGCCGCACGCAGATCGTTAGGATCGACATGCTCGCGAGAGACCAGCCGCCGTTGATGAAGCTGGGCCTGTCCCAGGAGGACGGTCATTGGAGCCCGCAGCTCGTGTGCGGCAATAGCGATCACACTATCACGGGCGAGTTCTGCGCTACGGCGGAGAGCGCGCTCATCGGCAACCTCAGGCGGTATTTCCACCGGCGCGGTGATACCGGCCCAGCGGGTGATCGCGCCCATTGCGTTGTGCTGGGGCGTGCAGTGGGTACGGAACCAGTAGTGCTTGCCATCCGCATGGAGCAACCGGTGTTCAACCTGAAGCGGGGTACCACACCCTATCGCCGCATGCCAGCGAGAGAGACTGAGGGTTCGGTCGTCGGCATGGAGAATCTCGGCCCAGCCCAAACCCATAAGAGCCTCCTGTGGGTAGCCCGTGTAGGCGCAGAACGGCGGGTTGATGTAGTCCCAGAACCCATCAGGACGACTGGTAAAGAGCATGGCAGGAAGCGTTGCGAGTAACTGGTACTCGCCTGTGAGGTTTGCCTCTTGGTCGGTGCATCCATTGGCACGGGGCGTGCGGTTTGTTCTAAACATGGGCATTATTTCCTCCACACAGTCACGTGATCTCTGTAGCATTGCAGGGTACACACATACCAGCGTACCAGTCCTCATTGTCCATGCCTAGCGGGTAGAGTTGGACTCTGGTGTGAGGAAAACCCTGACGACGGAGGAAAACCCTGACGACGTCGGACTCATTCCACAGATTTTCCCATAGTTCACCTGTGGTACGGGCTGTGAGCGGCATGCTACAATGAAGAAATCGTGTACCCTGATGTGAATCGCGTCCCAGTGACATTGCATGCCTACCATCTCGCACAGGCCAACGCGGCGATATTCAGATCGTCGAGCGTACGCGGAACAAGCGGGCCTGTGAGAAACCACTCCAACAACATATCACCACTCAATGAGGAGGAGCGCCAACAAACCGGCGCGTAGGGGAAGAATGCGATGAACATAGTGAAGATTTTTTTAGTTGATGACCATATGGTGGTGCGTGCGGGGCTGAAGGCGCTGATCACCGCACAGGCTGATATGATGGTCATCGGCGAGGCCGGGGATGGCGAGACGGCCTGGCGTGCAGTGTACGACTGTCGGCCAAACGTGGTGATCATGGATATTTCGATGCCAACACTGAACGGTATCCAGGCCACCGAGCGGATCAAACAAGACTGCCCGGAGATCAAGGTGCTGGTGTTAAGTGTGCATGACGACACCAGTTACCTGCGACAATTGTTGGCAGTGGGCGCATCTGGCTATATTCTCAAACACACGGCGGCCGACGCGCTGATCCAAGCCATCCGCACCGTGGCAGTGGGCGGGCTCTACCTAGAGCCATCGCTGGCCGAACATGTGGTAAGCCGTTACGTGCGCCGACCCACCACCGTCACCGAGTTCCTCGGTGCCAAGCTGAGTGAACGTGAGCATGAGGTGGTGCAACGGGTCGTCCAAGGCTACAGCAACAAAGACATTGCGATGCAGTTGATCCTGAGCGTAAAGACAGTGGAGACCTACCGATCCCGCGCACTCGAAAAGCTCGGCCTAACGAGCCGATCGGCCCTTGTGCGTTACGCCCTGGAGCAGGGATGGTTTGCACACGGCGTGATCGGTGATACCAGTGGAAATTGAGCGACCACAGATTCGGTGTCCGAGAGTGTCGTGCGTCTATATTCGCGCCATACGCATGCCACCGCCACGCAAGGGCCAGCGAACGAGTTCTCTGGCTGCTGGCAAATACGCCGTGGCCCGACGCACATAATCCCAGGCGGTAGAATTAGACTGGATGGCCTGCGGGCTGATGATACCCTGGTTGTGCCATGCCGCCAGGGTACGCCAACTCACCGGCGCACTCTCAAACTCCGCACGGTACAGCCCGCGCTCCAGGTTGGCCGCCAGATATTCTACGGCCATATCGTCTTGGCTAATCTCGGCGGTAATGGCAGCGTAGAGATCTTCCTGCGAGGTATAGGCGTCGGGATTAATCCGGCTACCGACCACCTGAACTGGCACACGGATCACCCGCGCACCAGGAATCGGCAACTCATGGCGCAGGATCTCTAGTGCCACCGACGGGCGCAGGTTGGCCGGCCACACGCTGAAGTTACTGCCCAAAGGACTCTCGTTTGCCCGCCGCTGGAGATCCTGGTAGAGCGGTGTGAAGACCCGCAGTGGTGCAATGTCATCCTCAACCCAGCCAAAATTCTCGTTGTAGAGGATGGTTACGAGGACGGCGGCGAACTCCTGGTCGCCCATACCTGAGAGCGACGGGCGGTTGTGGCGGTGGGCAGCCGCCAGGATGATCGGCTGCATCTGCTCCATGCGCCGGATCATATCGGGGCGTATGTAGGGGTCAATGCTTGGCCCTGGAGTGCGGACGAGGTTGATCCGGCTACCGTGGTGCTGATTCGCACGAGGATGGGAGAGGCGGTCAGCACCGCCATCTGGCGCGGTGGCGAAGGCGTGACTCTGATTCATCAGGAGAATGATGAGCAGCGCAAGCAGAGACGCCCGCGCCGTATGTGTGCGCACTAGCATGATCGAAGCCTCTAGAAGTAGGTCTGCTGAATTGTATAGTATGACATTACTCGGCTCGACATCGTTGTTATACGTATTACGACAACAAGACGTCCTTGACACACGGCCACGGAGATATACGTTTTTCTGTGTCTTTCCGTGTTCTATAGTACATGTTTTTTGGCTATAGAATGCGGCCCGGTCAAACGGAAAGGTGCATCTACAGGTGGAAACCCTTGACACCTGAAACAGCACACACGTATAATGAGGGCCGTAGCGCGGCACTGCGCTGGTCGTTCCGTACCCCTTTTAGGACGTTCCTCTATGGATAGCGCCGCCTTTGAGCAACTCGTCGTTGATGCGCTAGAGAGCCTGCCCGCGCCCTTTCAGGCCCACCTCGCCAACATTGATGTGATCGTTGAGCGCAGCCCGAACCGCGAGCAGCGACACGCCCTTGGCCTTCGCCCCTGGCAGGGCGTCTACGGCATGTATGACGGCGTCCCGCTCACGGAGCGCACCGGCAACACCCTCGCCCCCCCCGACACCATTATCATCTTCCAGACGCCCTTAGAGCGTGACTATCACTCGCCAGCCGAGTTACGTAGCCAGGTTCGCCGCACGGTGCTGCACGAGATCGCGCACGCCTTTGGGATTAGCGACGAGCGCCTGCGCGAGCTTGGGGCCTACTAACACCGATGAGAATACGCCGCTCGCTCTCACCCAGCACGATTGCCCTTGGCATGATCTATACGGTCGCGATGGTGGTGGCGGGTGCCCTGATCGTCCAGACACTGATCATGGCCCGCAACATCCCGGCTGCCCAGGCGGCAAGTACCCAAGCGGTGCTGATCGTCACGCCTACGGCGAAGGCGACCGCCGCCCCGCTGATCATTCTACCAACGCCAGTACCACCCACTCCGCTTCCTACCGCCACCGATCTGGAGACGGCCCCTGTCAGCTACCATCCTAAGAGTGGCCGTTACATCGCTGTTTGGTTGCCGCCAAACTTCAGTGGCGGTGCCCGCGAGTCTTTTGAGGCGAACAAAGATATTATTGACGACGTTAGCCCCTTCTGGTACTCAACCGACTCAAGCGGTCGGCTCTATGGGACACGCAACGATGAACTGGTGCAGGTGGCCCACGCGAGTAACGTGCGGGTGCTGCCATCCATCCACAATGTGACATCAAACCCTGAGACGGTTGTCGCGGTGCTGCGCGACTCGCAGCGGCGTGCGCGCCACATCCAGAATATTGTGGACGAGGTGCTGGCCCGTAATTACGATGGCATTGATATTGACTATGAATCCCTGGACAGCTCGCTGCGCAACGACTTCACGGCCTTTATGCGTGAACTTGCCGCCGCCATGCATCAGAACGGCAAACTGCTCACGGTGGCTGTCCACGCGAAGGCCAGCGACTATGGCGGACTCGGCGGTTTCCAGGATTGGGCCGAGATTGGCAAAGTCGTAGACCAGTTGCGTATTATGACTTACGATTACCATTGGCGCGGCGGCACCCCTGGCCCTGTCGCCCCGGCTTACTGGATCCAGTCGGTGACGGAATACGCCCGCAGCGTGGTAGACCCGGCCAAGGTGCTGCTCGGCATCCACTTTTATGGCTACGATTGGCCCCCCGACGGATCGGCCACGCCCCGACCCTGGAGCATTATCCAGGAGATTATTGACGAGCAAGGGGCCACTGTCAATTTTATGGAAAGCAACGCCAATGGGCGCGTCGAGGAGAGTTACTTTTCCTACCACTCCGCCCAGGGCACCCGCCAAGTCTGGTTTATGACGAAGACGGGCCTCGCCTCAAAGATCAAGACGGTGCAAGATCTCGATCTAGCGGGTATTGCGATCTGGCAACTGGGCTACGAGAAACCCGAGTACTGGCAGACGGTACGCCAAAACATGATCGAGGACCCGACGCTCATTCAGCGGGCGATTAACCCGCTCATCCCGGATCACTAGGTATTGCAGATTGCAGATTGCAGATTGCAGATTGGGCGCTCCGCCCACTATGACATCTGTCGTTGATCTGCAATGTGCAGCCTGTAACGTGTTATGACCACAGAAGGCACTGTCAAAGCCAATATCAACGAGGCCCATCGCCTCTACCAACGCGGGCTGGCGGCAGCCCGTGGCGGGCAGAAGCGCGTGGCCGCTGGGCTGCTCACCCGTTCGCTTCGGCTCGACCCGCATAACGAACTGGCGTGGCTATGGCTCAGCGGTGTGCTGGAGGAGCCGCGTCAGCAGGCATTTTGTCTTCAGTCGGTGCTGCGGATCAACCCGGCCAACCAACACGCCCTGCGCGGATTGCAGGTACTTGAAGAGCAGAAGTTGATTGAGGGTGGAGCCCAGCCCAGCCCTGGTCTGAGCCAGCCCATCGAGGAGATTGCGACCGACCACACATCAAGCGAGCATCACGAGTCATGGTGGGTTTCTTGGCGTCGCCGTCGCCGCGACATCAGCCGGGCGCGGCTGCTGATCTGGATATTTCCACTGATTGCGGTTGGCCTCGCAATCACCCTAAACCGCATGATTGCCCTAGCGGTGATGCCCGCTGCTCTGCCAGTGCCGGTAGATACCGCCATTCCCTCGGAGATCTCCAGCGCCCCTCCGCCTACACCAACAATTGAGCCCATCCTAGAGGCCGAGCCGCTTTCGGTGGTTGAAGGCTTCACCATCTCCTACCTTGGCGCGGTTGAACCGATGCGCGCCAGCCTCCAGGAAGCTACTGCCGCTTACCGCAGTGCCACTAGTCAGCCCGGCGGATCGGTTGGCTATGTGGCCGCGACCCAGCGCCTGCGGGCCACGGTACAGCAGACCCTCGATGCTATGGGGAGCCTGCGCCCGCCACGGACTCTTCAGCAGGCCCACGATGACTACCGTAAGGGCCTGGAGCTTGAGATCCAGGGGCTTGATGCATTTCTGGAGTTCTACGGTGGCTATAATGTGGCGAACGCCAACCGGGCCGCCCAGCGATTCCAAGAGGCCCGCGCCTACATTGAGCGAGCCTCCGCCTCACTCAGTTCTCGGGCGCAGCAGATTGCCCAGCTCAGCAGTGTCAGCCCAAACACCGCGCGATGAGACTTTGCTACGGAAGGACACAGAAAAAAGATGTTTCTGTGTCCTTCTGAGGCCGTGAATCGCGGACTTGCTCTCATCACTCTCTCACGCTGATTTAAAGCTGCTTTTAGGCACATGGGCGATACTTGTCTCAGGTAACCTAAACCGTTCAGGGGGAACACCTATGGACAGATCACATCGCCTTGGCCGTATCCTACTTGTCTTTGCGGTCTTCATGATTGTCTTTATTGGCATCGCCGGGGGTGCGGTGGCCGGAGGTACCGCCGCCTACTATATGATTCAGCGTGATCTGACGGCGCGCTCGGCGGCAGGAGTGCAACCGGTTCTCACATCGGCTGGTGCCCCGGGTGCAACTACTCAGCCCGGACAAACGGCAGCGTCGGGTGCCATCACCTCTCAATCTGACTTGATGGTTGCTGCCGTGCAGAAGGTGGCCCCCGCCGTGGTCACGGTGCTAAACACTGGGCCTCAGGGCAGCGGGAGCGGCAGTGGCGTGATCATCAGCGACAAAGGCTACATTCTGACGAATAACCACGTTGTTGAAGGGGCCAGCCAACTTGCCGTGGTCTTTAACGATGGTGGGCGACGTGATGCGACGCTGGTAGGAACCGACCCGCTGAATGATGTGGCCGTGATCCAGGTCAGTGGCAATCTACCGGCAGTAGCAGTCATCGGTGATGCCTCAACTCTCCTGCCGGGTGAGCAGGTTCTCGCTATTGGCAGCCCCTTGGGCAACTTCCGCAATACCGTTACCGCTGGCGTGATCAGCGCCTTGAACCGCTCGGTTGCCAGCATGGAAGGTCTGATCCAGACCGACGCCGCGATCAACAGCGGCAACAGCGGCGGCCCGCTGATCAACCTAAACGGCGAGGTTGTGGGCCTTAATACGCTGGTCGTGCGGAATGATCAACTCTCGGCGAGCGCCGCCCCGGTTGAGGGTCTGGGTTTCTCGGTGCCGAGTACGATCTTCCGTGGCGTGTCCGAGCAGTTGATCGCGAGCGGCAAGGTCTCCTACCCCTTCCTGGGAGTAAGCTACCTGCTGATTGACGGCAACCTCGCCGCCGAACTGAACCTGCCCGTGCAGAGCGGTGCCCTCATCCAGAGCAACCGCCACGGTCAGATGGCCGTCCAACCCGGTACTGCCGCCGCTAAGGCCGGTCTGCGCGAAGGCGACATTATCACCGCCATTGATAACAAACAGCTCGATGGCAGCACGTCGCTACGCCAACTGCTGCTGCTGCACAAGCCGGGAGACACCGTCACCCTGACGGTTCTGCGCGACGGCGCAACAAGTAGCGTGCAGGTAACTCTCGGTGAGCGCAATCCCAATTAGGGGCGCGGAAATTATCCCGGCATAAGTCACGCAGAGCGAAGCGAAGCATCCCGGCGAGTGATACTGCGCGCCGAGACGCTTCGCTTCGCTCTGCGTGACAGCGTCACATCATCGCCCCCGGCACAGATGTCGTGCCGGGGGCGATGGTTGTGCCCAACCCGAGGATAGCCCCGCGAGTGCAGAGTTGCTCGCGACTAAGCAACCCGGCGCTGTTAGCGGTGGGCTGCAGTTCATCAAAGACCCGCGCCCGTAGGCTGGCCCCCGCCCCGACTATCGCCCCGTTATCCAGCCAACTGCTCTCGATCACGCAGCCCGACCCGACCCGTGCGCCCGCGCCGATCACTGCGTGGCGTACCACAGTTCCATCGCCTACTTCTGCGCCCGCCTCCAGGATCGAATCCTCGATGACGCAGCCTGTCCCGATCACACAGCCCGCCCCGATCACCGCCGGGCCAATGATCCGGCTCCCCGCACCCATCCGCGCTGTAGGGCTGATCTCCTTGCTCAGGCTACCCCGGCGGGCCAGCAGGAACTGGGCCGCGCTGAGAGCCTCCCAGGGTGTGCCCACGGGCATCCAGAACCCTGTGCAGGTGTGGTAGCCCACCGGGCTAGCAGCGGCTAGCAGGCCCACCAGGTCGGTCAGTTCGTACTCGCCGCGTGGCGAGGGGGTAATCTGGGCCAGGGCTGGGAATGCCGCCGCATCGAGGTGGTAGATCCCCGCGTTGGCCAGGGCACTGGGCGGCGGGTCGGTCGGCTTCTCGATGATGCCGCGCACCCGCCCGTTCGCGCCGATGTCGAGTACCCCGAAGCTACGGGCGTCCTCCACACGCATGCCAGCCACACTGTAGCGCTCGGCGCAGACGCCTAGGATGTCGGCCTGGGCCACCAGGTTATCGCCGTAGAGCAAGAAGAAGGGCTCGTCAATCTGGCCCACGGCGAGCAGCGCCCCGGCGGTGCCGTTCACCTGCTCCTGAAGCACGTAGCGCAGGGCAATGCCCCGGTACGTCTCGCCGAAGGTGTCTACAATATCCTGAGCGCGATAGCCGACCACCAGGGTAGCCCGCTCGATCAGGCCGACCATCTCGTCAAGGATATGCGCAAGTAGGGGCTGGCCAAGCAGCGGGATAAGCGGCTTGGGCCGATGGGAGGTGAGCGGGCGGGTGCGCTTCGACTCGCCGGCGGCCAGAATGACGGCGTGGCGGGTGGCACAGATCGCCGACGCGGAACTGCGCGACATGCAGGACTCCTCAGATAGAAATAGCCGATAGCCGATAGCCGATAGCCGATAGCCGATAGCCGATAGCCGATAG
>JBAXMH010000159.1:0-11593 GCA_037134395.1 Chloroflexales bacterium | reverse complement strand
CCGACTGACCGTACATTCGTCTGAACCACCTGGATAAATGAGCGAACGGCAAGTGGAAGACTATGGAAAATGAATGGGACAAGATACTCGATCAGGGGGGGGCGGTTGAAGTGGCAATAAGCCCAGTCTATCTAGATAATACCAGACGCCCTATGGGATTCGATGTGATGTATCGAGTAATCGATCAGTCAGGCGATAATTACTACACAAAGACTTTCTATAATCAGAGTGCCAAGGAGGAGTAATTTATGTCGGCCACCGTTGAAGGTCTCACCCAGCAGATCGGACAGGCTATCACCCAAGCAATACCTATGCCGTGGCAAGCAGCCTCTGTTGAGGTATTGTTTGAAGATGACGTTATGACTACACAAGGCTCGTATCTTGCAATACACGATGCCAAACGCCATAGTTTTCCGATTCCCGGTTCAATCAACCGCCTCTTTGCCCAACTGCGGGGAATGACAAGACGCGATGGTACCAGCATGTGGGTAAAAGCTACGTTCACTATTCAATCAGACAAAGTTTTTACTGTTGATTTTAAGTATGCTGATTGACTGGAAGAACAAAAATCAGGGTGGTGCAGCATGAGCGATTACAAGCAACCCTCGGATCAGACCAGCGAGTCAGGTGATACAAGCGAAGCCCGCCGTGGTGTCGAATGGCTCGATCAGTTCCTCCGAGGCGAGGCACAACAGGATGCCCCCAACAGTGCCGAGCAAGCTCTACCCTACAACGAGATCTTTCAGCAGAACTACGATCAGATTCCCGGCGCATTTCGGGAGAAGCTACGGGCCAGCGAGCAAGGCGGTATCACCGAGGTTCCCGTTGCAGAATTGCCCGATCCGCCTGATGTCACTGGGCCTGAGAATCACAACATCACCTACGACAATGCAGTCCACCACACCCGCCAACTCAACGAGGTTGTGCTGCCGTGGGTACGGGCCGGGGCGGTCAAGGATGATTTTTACGCCCTGGATCGTGCCATTGGCAACGATGATGGTACCGGGCGCAATGAGCGTAGCTTCACACGAACGTACGAACTGTTCTTCGGGACGAGCCCGATCAAGGTTGACCGCACCACTGACGGATCACCGAGTATTACAGATGGGCGACACCGCATCTACGCGGCGAAGGAACTGGGGATTACTACGCTACCTGTATCTCGGTGAAGAACAAGCTCATAATCGCTACATTGTAGCCAGGGGGTAGGTTCATGGGCAGAATCATCGGCGCTCTTCTCGGTGGAATCTTACGCCTGTTTGGTAGCCTGTTCAGCGGAATCTTTGGGTGGCTGTTTGGAGCAGTAGGGCGGATTGTTGCACCGGTGGTGCTGGTACTCGGTCTCCTCTGGGCCATAACCAACCCTGGTACGTTCCAGGGGCTTGGTCGCTTGCTCAGTGGCGGTCAGATGCGGGTTACCTCTGCACCCGCAATCATTTCCCAAATCCGCAGCATGAGTACGCTGGTGACGATTGCGTATGACTCAAATGTGACGACTGATGTCAAGAAGGATCCGTTTTTTAGCTTCATGCCCGCCGAACGAATAGTGCTGAAGGTTGAAGGGACGATCCTGGCGGGCATCGATCTGTCGCAAATTAGCCAAGCAGACGTGACGGTGAATGGCGGCGAGGTGACGGTACACGTTCCCGCAGCCTATATTGTCAGTAAGGATCTGCACTCGACCCAACTCGTGACTGAGCAGGGCGTCATGCCCGGCATTGACCCAGCGATGCTGCCAGCCGCCGAGCAGAAGGGCCGCGATGAACTGCTCAAAGCGGCGTGTACGTATGGTATTCTCTCCAAGGCTGAACAATCGGCCCAGACCGCCCTCGGTGATCTGCTTGGTAAGCTTGGTGGGGTGCAGACGCTGAACCTGATCCAGGATACGCCGAAACCGGGTAAGATAACAGGTTGCCCTTAGGCAAGATTTCAGATTGCAGATTTTAGATTGCAGATTTACCGCAACAGGACGCACCACATGTGCCCAAACTGTAAAGTATCCGCGAACCTTGTCTTAAGGAAAAATGATGTTGCGACTGAAACAACGCCACCTTTGGGGATCGGTGCTACTCTGGGTACTGATCGCGCTCAGCGGCTGTCAGGTGCCGGGAACCGCTGCACCTACCACTGTTATCATCGTACGAAACGCACAGGGTACCCCGCTGGCTGGTGTGGGGAGTGGGCCAACCACAGCTCCCGTTACGCCGACTCCTGCCCCAAGCCTTGTGCAGAACGGCAGTTTCGCCTTTGAGTGGACGAACGGCTGGCAGCGTGATACGGGCAGTACGATGACGGGACAGAATGTGACGGAGGTGATCACGACATCTGAGGGGTCATCTGGTAAGGCTGTGCGGCTGGTTCACGATGGAACCAATTACTTGGCTATTTACCAGACTATTCCGATCTCCTCGACGAACGTGAGCATCAGCGCAAAGATCAACCCGAGCGCCGAGACGCCATGCAAGGGCATTCTCGCATCGTGTACCGGTCAGGCGGGCCTGATCGTTACGCTCCACGGGGCCAATCCAGCACCCGGTAAAGAGCTGGGCCAGATCCTCTATCTCTACCCAGGGAGTGACCCGGATCTTCGTCAGACATCGACAGGAACCTCGCGTTTTGTGTTTCTCAGCCAGGGCTGGCAGAACATCAACATTGCCAATCTGCGCCAGGAGATCATCAATGGACTACCGAGTGTGAACCCCACTGCGGTGAAAACCATTCAGATTATGATCGTCGCTGGCTCGCGAGGTAGCTGCGATCCTGGTAAGTGCTACGCTGAGGTGCAGGCAACCGATATACAAGTCACTGCGAAGTAGTAGCGCCCCGATGTCCCATCCACTGATAGTAACGTAAGCAGCCGCGCCGCAAGACCTGATCTGAAAGGAAATTCTTATGTCCTCCCGCCACGTTCGTGCGAAAAATCCAGTTCTGGCAATCGTTATCGGTATTCTTGTCCTCGCAGCCCTCGGTGGCGGTGGCTACTGGTATTTCCTGCAACAGCAGGCTGAGGCTCAGGCGACGAATGACGCACATGCGGCGGCAACGAGTGTGGCGCAGTTGGCGATAGATGCGGTACAAACAGCAACCAGTGACTCCATCCAGGCAACGAGTCAGGCAGCGACCGACGTCGCGCAGGCGACAAAAACCGCGCAGGATGCCGAGATCGAGCGCCAGTACCAGGCAGCCGTTGCCTACCAATCGGCGGCTGACTATGCGCAAGCCCGCACCGCGCTGCGTGAACTGATCGCCGCACAACCGGGCTATAAGGATACGGCAGACCGGCTACGGCAGGTGAACGAGACGCTGACCGAGGCATATTACCAGCAGGGCGTAGCCGCCGTAAAAGAGAAGGTCTGGGGCGATGCGCTCAAGAACTTTGATCTGGCGCTTGAGATTACCCCCAACTACAAAGACATCGCCGCGCAGCGGGCCATAGCGAACCGCGAACTTAACACTACCCCAACGCCTGAACCGTCTGCCACCCCCGCGCCAAGTGCCACCCCCGACCCGTCTGCAGTCGCAACGGTGGAGCCTACAGCCAGCAAAGCTAACGTAACTGCAACCGCAAAGCCTGCCAGTGATGTGGCATTCCGTGATACCTTTGATGTGACGATGAGCGATAAGTGGCAGACAGTAAACCCTGGGTTATCGGTTGTGGATGGACACTTGGCGGGCAGTAATGGCTTTCTCCTCTACAAACCTGCTGGAAATGACTATACACTTGCCACGAAAGTTTTAGGCAAACGGTTTGCTGTCATATTCCGATCCGATGGTAAAGATGGTTATACGTTCTATTGTAAGGATGGTAATTGTGAATGGCGCACATTCAGAGACGGAAGACCTGACAGTTGCTGCAACACCTATTCTTCCTTGTCTAGCTCCTTCGCTAGTGCCGCGCTAGCAGATAAGGCACCACATATCTTGACTATCGAGGTGCGGGGCAAGGAATTTACGGCCTATGTAGACGGGGATTCTTTTCTCAGCATTAGGGATGGCAGCTTTACAGCGGGCAGCGTCGGGCTGTGGGTGGGCGACTGGACAACCTTCGACAATTTCGAGGTGACGCTGCACTGAGTGCCGGGAGCCTGAAGGCTCCGGCTAGGTTTACGAAGGCCGCCTGCGCGGCCTAGTTGGGAGCGTGGGCGGGCCGCCCGCGCTCCCGACGGATTCACTTCTGTTGATACGGGTGGAGGTTTCTATGGCCGGAACAACGCCAACTTTTCCGCAAGGCGCACTGCTCAACGGTGGGCGCTATCGCATTGATAATAAGCTTGGCGAGGGCGGATTTGGGGTAGTGTACCTTGCCATGCACCTAGAACTGCAATCGCTAGTCGCTATTAAGGCCACAACCGATACCGACGCGGTGGCACGGCAGGCATTTCTTGATGAGGCGCGCCTGCTCTCGCGCCTGCGCCACCCTCACTTGCCACGGGTCACGGATTACTTTATCGAGGGAGAGCAACCCTGCTTGGTAATGGACTATATTCCAGGGAGGGATCTCGATCAGGTACTCCACGAGCGGGGTGGCCCGATGGACGAGGATGAGGTGCGGGTGTGGGCTGCTGAGGTTCTTGAGGCGCTCGTATATTTGCACAGCCAGACTCCTCCGGTAATCCACCGCGACATTAAACCCAGCAACATCCGCCTTGCAACGAGCGGGGGGATTTATCTGGTTGACTTCGGCATCGCCAAGGTTGGCGACGAAACCACGCGCACGCAGCGGGCGGGGCAGGCCGTCAGTCAGCACTTCTCGCCGCCGGAGCAGTATGGCGGCGCGACACGCACGGACGCCCGTTCGGATATCTATGCGCTGGGGGCCACACTCTACGCCCTGCTGACCAACAAACTACCGCCCGATGTGCCGTCCCGACAGGTTGGTGTGCCCTTCCCCGCACCGCAGCAAGACGGCTCAGCCATGAGTCCACAGATGGGGCCGATCATTGCCCGGACGATGCACTTGAACCCGGCAGATCGCTATGCGACGGCCCAAGATTTGGCTGCGGCGCTTGGCGCGAGTACACAAAGCGCCACGTCACCAACTCCTAGTACGCCAATCGTAGCAAAAACCCAGGTGATCAGTACCGGGCATCCGTGTCCGCGCTGCGGGGAATTGCCGATCACCGACCACGCGCCCTTCTGTCACTCCTGTGGAACGCCGATCCTGCTGACGTTCCCCACAACGAGCCGACATCTGCACAATCCTGCGGAACTTGTCGCCATCTGTGACGCGGCTTGGGCCGATGCAACGCGGCATGTCCAGACTGGTGCCCTAACACGCTGGCTGGAGGCATACCAGCACGAGGATCTGCTGAACCAAATCCGCGCCGCCCAAGCGCACTACCCAAACGACGCAGATGCAGCCTTGGAGTTATTTCTACGACCCATCCCGCCGCAGGATCTTGCGGTCACTCCCACCGGGGTTGACTTTGGAGTCTGCCAGGTTGGCACACAACCATCGGTAACCTTCATACTGCGGCGGCAAAGCCCTGGATACATCCACGGATCGGTGATTCCAGAGTCTCTCTGGGTCTCCCCTTCGATCTCCAGTTTCAGGCTAAGGCCAAACGAACTCAGCACGCAAATGCTGGTACGTATTGATGTCGCCCGACTGAACACCGATGATGCGCAGCAGGCGTATATGAGCGCACTGGTGATCAACACCAACCGGGGCAGCGTGCGACTCCCGGTTATGATCACGGTGAGCAATCCTCCGAAGATCCGCTTCTCGGAAACCGAGATCAATCTGGGCAAAGTCGAATCCTCTAGGCGCGTGGGAAAGAACGTCATCATTATCAACGAGGGCGGCGGAACCGTCACTGGGAAGGTTCACGCAGAGCAACCCTGGCTGACAATTGAGGCACAGCACGCTGACTTCACACTAAGCTACCATCAACAGGCCACCGTGCAGTTTGGGGTCACAACCGAGAAACTCAGCCCACGTGGCCAGCACTTTGGCACGCTCAGGTGGGAGACGAATACAGGCACGCTCACGACAAATATCCAGATCGAGGTGACACCGCCGTATCTGCTCAATCTGGATGATCCCAATACCGCGATCAAACAGCGATCAGATCTGCTCAAGCTCTGCGACTGCATCCAGGGACAGGGAAGCGATCCTTGGTCGCGTGGGCAGGAATGGCTGCGGGATGGTCGGATCGTGGCTGCGCTACGCTTCCTTGGTGAAAACGACCTCGCACAGCGGGTCGCACAGGACGTTCAGGAGGGTGATCTTAACATCGTACTGGAAAGCCTGATGCGTAGCTGCGGAGCCAAGCCCCCAAAGCACTTCAAGGATAACAGTAGCGAGGTTGTCAAGCAGATTACCGGGATGTTTAGCCGAAAGCCAGCGAGCGTTACATACGCCATCCTAAACACGAGCAAGCGTGGCTACCTGTACGGCTATATCCGGCCTCTGGCGAAATGGCTCACTATTCCACAGCCCCGCTTCGGCTGCCTGCCGGGCGAAGAGGCTGTCGTCGACATCCTTCCCGACTACACGCAGCGTGCGTTTGGGGATCTGTTTGAGGCGATTGTTGAGTAGTGTACTCCTTATGCCTCCCCCCCACCTCCCCACACTCATCCTCGACGCCCTGCTGCGCCCGGCCCGCTTCGCCGCATTCGTGGCAGGTGGGCCGGGCGCGGGGCGGTGGGCCGGGTTGGCGGCTGTAGAGGTGCTTGGCGTCACTGCCGGGCTAATTGCGGCGTTGGGTTTATTTATTCCCATTGGCCCGGTGGGGCTGATCGCTGGCCCTGGCCTCACCTTGGCCCTGACGCTGCTGGCTGCCCTTCCGCCTTTTTTCAGCCTCCCCGTTGATTATCCAACTGGCTCCCGCCTGACTTTCAGCTTTGCACGCACGCTGATCTCCTTTGCCCCGTCGGCGACCATGGGGCTGACTCTTATTTTCAGCAGTGCGTTTCCTGACCTCCAGCACAGTCCGCTTGTGATCTTGCTGGTTACACTTCTGCTAGGTATATGGCTCGGTGGCACCCTCACCGTCGCGCTGTTGGTCTCGCCACAGCGTAGCACACCCCCGACCCTGCGCTGGGTTGGCGTTATTGGATCGTTCCTGGTTAGCACACTGATCTGGTATTCGGAGCCGCTACATCAGACTGAGGCAATACTCTTCACACCACTGCTGATTGGTCTGGGACTCGGGTTACTCCGCCCACTGAGCTATCTTTGGGAGGCCCCGCTGAGTATTGGATTAGCTCTAGCGGTTCGTCTTGGTGTGCCAGCCCATCGGCTGCTGGCCTTGCACCCGGTCAGCCTGGATGAGCTTTGCCTGATACCGATGCCCGGTCTCTCTGCGCTACTTACTTATATCTGCACAACAGACATCACGATCGGCGGCTCCTGGCTCGTTCAGGTTGCTGCGCACACGGGCCAGGCGGGCGCGGCACGGCGGGCGCTGGATCGGCTGATGCGGAGTGGACAGGCGCATCCGGTGCTGTTCTGGCTGAGCACGGATGCGGAGGGGGCGGCGTGGCTCCTGCGGCTCTGTGCGACGGTGCCGCACCCGCACCCGCTGATCGTGACCTACGCCGCGCTCGCGGCTGTCAGCGATCCGGCCGCATGGCCATCCGCGATTGGAAGACATCGTAAGGCGATCACCGATGCGGCCAGCCGCCCTGGCGGCAGCGCGATGCAAGCGCTGCTAGAGACAGGGGCGCAAGTTTTGTTGGCAGATCGCTGGTCAACGGCGATGCTGGCCCTGCGTGCCGCCTCAATCCCACAGGGAGTTGCCCCCGATCCGCTCTGGCATGCGCTAGAGACCGTACGTACCTGGTCGGATAGTCGTCTGCCTGCTCTGATCCACGACCGTGCCCACGCCCTTGCGGCGCTGTGGGAGACGACTGACACGCTCGATGGATGGCCGGCGGCGCTGCTCAACGCCGTGGCGGAACATCTCGTCTTTCTGCTGATCGTGGAGCAGCGGCGTGGCGTCTGGCTGGTATGAGATAACCAATAGCCGATAGCCGATAGAGCAGAGTCTTTTTCATCGCGGCGTTGTTCGATTGTAGCCCATGAGTTGGTCTGATGGGTACGGCGTGGCGTTCCTGTCAATTTTGAGGGCCGCAATGACATTACCTCCTACCGCTGAAGAGACTCTGCGGATCCAGATCCTACCGTCGAAGCACCCGGAGCGATTCCAGGTTTCCCTCAATATGCCGGGAATCCCGCTCCTGGGTGGCCCTGCCCTACGGCCCAATACCCTCATGACGGGCGATGACATTCGTCCGCTGCGTTTGGCGTATGAGCAGCAGATTGCGATGATTCACGAGATGGAAGTCGTCGGGGTACCCGTCCATCCGGCTGACCCGGCCCAGTTGCGGCAGCTTGGACGGCGAGTGGTCAATCTGCTGCCTACGATGGCTCGTCAAGGGATTGTCGTGGCCCTACGACGTTCACAGCGCCACAGGTGCCGTCTGCGGATCGAGATCGAGACTACTGCCGAGACGCGCATCTTTCTGGCAGTGCCATGGGAATTGATGGTGCTTCCGATCACGGGCGAAGGTGACCTTGGGGTGGGAGGCGAAGATTTTCTCCTCCAGGATGCGACCGTAAGTTTGGTGCGTCAGGTGCGCGGGGCAGGTCTCCAGACGATGCCCTATCTGACACAGCCCCTGGCAGTACAGGCATTCCTTGCTGCACCGCTCGACGGGTGTCCTATTGAGAGCGCCACAACGCATGCAGCACTTGAGCAGGTACTCTCACCGGCGGTCGCCGCCACATCGTGGTACAGCGGCTCCGGCACGCTCAGCGCAATCCAAGAGCGATTGCGAGCCAGCAGCCCGCAAATCCTCCACCTCCTGTGCCACGGCGAAGAAAGCCCAACCGGATACGGGACGCGCCACGATCTGATTTTCACGCACCGGGATGGTTTTGTGCAGCGCGTGAGTGCCTTCGACCTAGTTCCGCTACTCTCCCTGGCACCACAACTCCAGATCGTCGTGCTTCAGGCTTGTCATTCTGGCAGCCTGCCCCGAACAGGAGCGACTGATGATACTGCCAATCAGGTAGAAGGTGAGCGGCGCACAATTGAGAGTATTGCACTCACCCTGGTGCGCCAGGGGATTCCCGCCGTGATCGCGATGCAGGGCGAGATCGGGCAGGAGGCTGCTGGCACTTTTGTGCAGGTACTCTACGAGGAATTTGCGCGAGGGAGCAGCCTTGATCGTGCGGTGGCTGCCAGCCGCACAGCGATGCGTGCAGCACAGGGATGGGTTGATTGGAGTATCCCGGTTGTGTACCAGGGTAGCGGACAGACAGAGGTGGCAACGTGGTACACGCAGGTTGCGGATCGCATAGACGCCGCGATCCGCGAGCCTGTCGCCACTCGCACATTCCGGGGGGCATTGCTGGCTTGGGCGTTGGTTCTCCTGGCGGGAGGAGTGTCTCGCTGGCTGATCGGGCCAATCAGCGCCGGGGCTGATCTGGCTGCGCTGGCGCGACCACTAGGAGCCTGGATCGGGGTTGGACTGGTTGGACCTGCGATTATCGCCACCGCACAGCGTGGCGCACGTGGACGCGACGATCTATCGCTTCCCGTTCTGCGTGCGGCGAGGTATGCCCAATGGGGTGGGGCATACCTTGGCTATGCGCTGAGCGGGCTACTCGGACTCTTCGGGTGGGTTTCGCTGTGGGCGCTGGGTCTGCTCGCGTTGCTCCCCGTCCCGTTGCCCCTGGTACTCTTCATCGGGGTGCTGCTAGGGGCACTTGGGGGCAGTTATGTTATCGCTCGATCCCAATGGCGATCATGTCTGTCCATTGCGCCAGTTGACGACTCAATCTATACCCGCTCGGGTGTCGCGATTATCATTGTGGCGGCGCTGATCATGATCGCGGTTCCCTTGGTGGTGTTCATACTCCCTAATAGCCCCTTCGGCTGGTTGCTTCGCGCCGAGCCTGCGGCGCTGGCCCTCGTCGGCGTCATCATCTCATTCGTGCTGGGTGCTAGCGGGTAGTTCCTCACAGTGGAGCCGCACCTCGCCAAATAAGGCATCTGTGGGTAGCATGAACCGGGCGACACCACGGGCATCGGTGGTGGCGGTCAGCGTTTGATCACCCAGATCTAGCCAAATGTGCCACGTCGTCTTCTGTCCAGGCTCGCGCACCGCCACCTGGAGCCACACTCCTTCCGGGCCACGTCCCGCCGAAAGCGCCAGCAGTGGCGTACCCGCAACCTCGTGTAGTGTATCGGAGTAGAGCGTTCGCTGCATGCCACTCAGCGTAGCGAGAGCGGGGGCAAGACGAGGGATGTCAAATGTTAGCGTAAACCGCCGCATGATCCCGCGCAGCACCTGAAGCAGCACATGGTCGCCCTTAGGAATCGGTGCCGAGAAAAAGACTGGTGGAGTTGGCGCAATGGAGGGAAACACCTTCGCCTCTCCCACGACGGCTTCAAGATCTTCGGCGAGTTGCGCATAAAGATTGAGACAGGACTCGCAGTGATCCAAGTGTTGTGTGAGGGAAGCATATATGGCATTGCCCGCGACATCTTTGCCCGCGTACTCTGCCTCTAGCAGCGCCGGGATCAGGGACTCGGCATCCTCACAGGGAAGGTCATCACGCGTATTTAGTGCTACGGCTAGTCGTGCGGATGCCTCTGCGGTTGTAAGGGGGAGTTTATTCATTGTGGTGAACTCCTATCACACGATCTGCCTGTGGCTCCGTGACGCCCAGTGAATAAATAAAGGACATAAACGCAGGGTTCGTACGCAACCGCTGGAGCGCCCGCGATTTCGCCACACGTGTACGATACAGCGGGAGGCCGAGGTCACGGGCAACATCACGGGGGTCATCATCAAAGATAACACAGCGGATGAGCGTGAGCCGTTCCAAATCGTTTGGAACAGGATCACGGAGCTTATCGCGAAACTCCTGCTCTGCCAGCCGGGACTCAACCTCTATCACGAGATCGCTAGGGTCGGCGGGATCGTGGATGAGATCGCCCGTTTCTGTGGTCAACGACGACTCCTGCCGCTTTAAGCGAAGGTCGCGCTGTACGGTACGAAAGAGCATCATCGCCCAGGAAAGCAGGCTCTGCGGAGTATGCAAGGCCGTGAGCTTCGCGAGTACGCGAGCCACCGACTCTTGAGCCAAATCATCAACTTCGGTAGATGTCACGCCACTGCGCAGCGCCAATCGCATGAACATCAGCCACATCTCATAGGCCGCACGCTCGTCACGGTTGGTCAGCCCACGGTACAGCAGGAGGCTATAGGCCCGCTGCACGGCGATCCGTAATCGTCCCGCCAAATCTGCCCCGATGGACAGTTCCGCGTCCTCAGCGAGTACGTCATCAAGGAATGCATCCTCATCAACAACAAGCTGCCACTGATTTCGCAGTGCCAGTTGCTGCCAGAGGGTGCGGGCATGATCTCGGCGTGTTATCTCCACCCTGCGACCCCTTCGCATAAACGCATACGCGAAGATATGGTAGCATACGACGCGATTGGTCGCTAATGTGCCCCCTAATGAAGTCCTCCGCATCGCCGGAACGTTCGTATCAGAATGCGGTATCATATCGATCATCTCCCGCGTACGCGGGTCGTCTCAGAAATGCAAGTCACCCTATGGATGCCGATACCC
>JBAXMH010000158.1:0-11644 GCA_037134395.1 Chloroflexales bacterium | reverse complement strand
CCTCGCGCACCGCCACAAAGGTCTCGGCCTGCTTGACCGTATCCACGCCCAGGTCAGCCTCAAGATCCAGATCAACGTCCAGCATCTCGGCGGGGTAGCCGGTCTTCTGAGCGATGATTGCGAGAACCTGCTGCGTAACCTTATCAACCGGCGGAGTAACGGGAGCCTGGGCCGGAGTCGGAGCCGGCGCAGCCGGCGTCTTTTCCACAACCGCAGGCGCGGGGGTCGGGGCGACAGCCACCGGCGCGGGGGCAACCGGCGCGGGGGTCGGGGCGGGTTTCGGCGCGACGACCGCAGGCGCGGGGGGCGGTTTAGGCGTCTCGCGAGACACGCCTACGGGCGCGACCGGCGCGGGAGCCGGGGGCGCGGCGTGGTAGACCCGCGCCGAGGTCACAGCTCCAGCCTGAGCGGAGGCGGCGGCGCGGACGGTCGGGCCGGTACCGTAGCGCCAGTTGCTCGGCGCGGGCGTGTGTGCCGGGGCGCTGCTGGCTGAGGTGGCGATGCGCAGCACGCGCTGGACAACCTCAGTCTCGGCGCGGTCGTAGCCGCTGACCTGGTCAAGCCAGAAGCGGTAGTGGGCCGGCGAGTCAACCCGGTCGAGGCCGCCGGGGATGTGGCGCAGCAGGGTGAGGGCGAGCTGCGAGCCGAAGCCCGCCGCGAGATGAATGGCGTACTGGACGGGGTAGCGCCCGCCACGGCTCAGGTTGAGTTGGCCAAGGTCGGGGTCCACTTCGCGGAAATTGGGCACGGGCGGGACGATCCCGTGTTCCAGGATCTTCACCGCGATCACGTCCTCAACACCGACGCCCATGGGGTGGCCGGTGAAGCCCTTGGTGTTCGAGACAACGATGGCGTCTGCTGCCGGGCCGAAGCTCTTACGCAGGGCGGCCACCTCGGCGGCGGCGCTGCCGCCACGGGCGGGGGTGAAGGTCTCGTGCGACATGAAGACCAACTGCGAGGCGATGGCGGCGCGATCAATGCCGAAGCGGCGCTCGGCGGTGGTGATCAGCCGATCCATCACCTGTGAGATATGGTTCACATCGAGGCGAGTGCCGTGGAAGGCGCTGTTGGCGGTCTCGCTAGAGAGCAACTCGACGATACCGCGCATACCGCGCTCGCGGACAGCGTCCTCGCTCTCGACCACCAGGGCGCAGGCACCCATGCCGAGCAGCGTGCCGTGGCGGCGCTTGTCGAAGGGCAGGGCGGCGGCGGCAACCTCATCGTCGGTGGCGGCAGCACCGGTGGCCAAAAAGCCCGCCCCGACCCACTCGATCAGCTTGTCGCTGGTCACTTCATCGCTGGCGACGATCAGCACGCGCCGACAGCGCCCGCCCCTGATCCAGTCCTCGGCTACCGCGATAGCCTGGGTGGTGCTGGCACATGCCGCATTGACTGCGGTGTTCGGGCCGCGTGCGCCGATATACTCCGCAAACTGGCTGTGGCCCATCGCCAGCACGCGGAAGAGGAAGCGTCGGTCGAAGGTATAGGGCTCGCGGGCCAGTTCCTCGCGCAGGGCTGCGATGCGCCGCCCAATCTCGTCTAGGGCGGCGGGATCGCTGATCACGCCACGTAGCTGGTCAAGCTGGTCAAGCTGGGCCTGCCGATTCTCGAAGGCGTGGTAGCGCTCCAGTTCGTCGGTCATGCGATCCATGCCGGGGAAGGCCGAGGCGAAAATCACCCCGGTCTCGTCGCGCAGGGACTCGGGGAGCATCCAGCGGTCGGGCAGGTCGGTGCCCCGGCTGGTACGCCGGTAGGTCTGCACCAGAGGCAGCCCGGCCTCGCACAGGGCGTCGAGCCCAGCGGCTATGGCCATCTGGGTGGTGCGGTCGAGAGCCTCGATCAGCGCCGTCGGCACACCATACTCGGCGTGTAGGTCGAAGCTGCCAGCGCGTCCGGCCAGACGGATGACATCCGAGGGCTGGTCAATCGAGACAAACTGGCCGCTGCCGTCCTCGCCCTTCACCAGCCTGATAATGTTCTTGCGCAGCATCAGGTTGCGGAAGCGCTCGGGGATGAGGTCAATGAACTGCTCGCCGCGCAGAATGCGCAGGACGTTCTCGGGGTCCATCAGGGACTTGCTGGCACCGGGCAATCCCAGGCCAGTGCCGCTGATTACAATCGAACCGAGCGGCGTAGCGTTACGGTCGAAGGGCTGCGGGCCACTAGCCGTAGCCTGCGGCTGCATGGCCTGGAGCGCCTGGGCCAGCAGGGCGCTGAGGGCGTCCATGCCAGCCGGGGGCAGCGCAGCAACCGGCGCGGGTAGGGGCGACGCAGGTAGGGGCGTCTCGCGAGACGCCCCTACGGCGACCGGCGCAACGTGATTATTCGTAGGCATCGGCTTAACTTTCGCAGGTTGCGGCTCAACCCCGGCGGCGTAGAGGCCGCAGAGAGCCTGGTTGAAGCTGGCGATCTCGCCGGTCTTCGGGTGGTTTGTAAAGAGTGAGACCATGTCGGGCTTGCGGCCGATCACGTCATCAACAAAGCCCTTGAGCGCCTTTTTCGGGCCGCACTCGATAAAGACCCGGCATCCCTGTGCGTAGAGCGTCTCCAATCCCTTCACCCACTGCACGGGCGAGGCGATCTGCTGCTCAAGAATATCCTTGATGCCCTCAACCGTGGTCGGGTAGAGGTCGCCGGTGACGTTGGCCACCAGGGGCAGGGCGGGCTCGGCGATATGCAGGCGGTTGAGGACGTTGCGCAGCGGCTTGGCCGCCGGGGCGACGATGCGGGTATGGAAGGCGTGGCTGACGGGGATGCGCTGGGCCTGGAAGCCCTTGGCTGTAAAGCTGGCGATGGCCGTCTCGACGGCCTTGCTCTCACCGCCAATGACGGCTTGGCCGTAGCTGTTGATGTTCGCGGCCACCACGTAGCCGTCAATCTCGGCTAGGGTGGATTGAACAACGTCGAGGGGAGCCATCACCGCCGCCATCCAGCCGTTATCGGCCATGCTGACGCGGGTCATCTCGGCGCCACGGGCGGCGGCGGCCTCCAGTGCTTCGGCAAAAGGCATGATCCCCGCTGCCACCAGGGCCGCGTACTCGCCGAGCGAGTGGCCCATCACCATATCCGGGTGGACACCGTAGGTCGCCAGGAGCTTCATCATGGCGATGTCGAGGGTGAGCATAGCCGGCTGGGTGATCGCCGTCTGCATCAGCTCGCGCTCGGCCTTCTTCAGCACCGCCGGATCCTCGCTGTCCACAAAGAGGTAACTGGTGAGCGGGCGTCCGAGAATGGGCGTCATCACCGCATCGGCCTCGGTGAAGACAGCGGCGACCTCAGGCGAGAGCTGGGCCAACTCGCGGCCCATGTTCAGGTACTGGCTACCCTGGCCGGGGAAGAGCATAGCGACCTTGCCGGCGGCCGCACCGCTGCCCCGGTAGATGCCCTGGGCCTGGAGTGACTTCCAGGCAGCGGCGCTGCCCAGCCCGGCTGCCTTGGCCGCCTTGGTCAGCTTATCGTGCAGGTCGGCCCGATCGGCGAAGTCAACCAGCAGACGCTCGGCGGCGTGCAGGTCGCTCGGTGCGGGCAGGGTCAGGGGCGGCGTCCAGCCACCGGCGACCCGTTCCAGGGTCGAAGAGATCCGCGTGGTGAGGTCGGCGGGTGTGGTGGCACCAATGGCCAGGATGCCACGCAGGGGCGCAGCCGCCGTCACCGCTGGCTGGGCACCGTCGCCGGAGGCAGCCGCGCCGGAGAAGCCCGCGTATGCCTTCGGCTGTGTCCGAATCATCCCCGGCATATATTCCTCCAGAACGAGGTGGAAGTTAGTGCCGCCGAATCCGTAGGCGCTGACTCCGGCGCGGCGCGGGGTGGTGCCCCGACGCTGCCACTGCTCAGCCTCGTGGATGAGGCGGAACGGGCTGGCGGCGAAATCAATGTGCGGGTTTGGTCGCTCGGAGTTGAGCGTGGGCGGCAGCACCTTCTCGTGAACGGCGAAAATCGCCTTGAGCATACCTGCCGCACCGGCCCCAGCCTTCAGGTGGCCGATATTGCTCTTGGCCGAGCCAAGCCCGATGCTGCCGCGTTCCGCCACCCCAAAGACCTTACTCAGACTCTCGACTTCGGTCAGGTCGCCGACGCGGGTGCTGGTGCCGTGGGCCTCGACCAGCGTACAGGTAGCCGGATCAAGCCCGGCATTGCGCCAGGCTCGCTCGATGGCGTAGACCTGACCGACCGGGTTGGGTGCGGTGATGCCCTTGCCCTTGCCGTCGGACGAGGCTCCCAGGCCACGGATGACCGCGTAGATCGTATCGCCGTCGCGCTCGGCATCTTCCAGGCGCTTGAGCAGGAAAACCGCGCCGCCCTCGCCCATCACAAAGCCATCGGCCCCATCGCCGAAGGGGCGGGTGCCCGTGGCGCTGAGTGCGCCGATCTTGCAGAATTTGATAAAGGTGGACGGTCCCATGTTCCGGTCAATGCCGCCGGTCAGCACGGCGTCCACCCGGTCGTCGGTGAGCAGTTCCACAGCGGCATCAATTGCGGCGAAGGTGGAGGCGCAGGCGGCATCGGCAATGAAATTCGGGCCGCGCAGGTTCAGCAGGTTGGCCACACGTCCGGCCACAATGTTGGCCAGTTCACCGGGCATCGAGTCTTCGGTGATCTGCGGGAGTGCCCGATCCATCTGGTTATGGAACTGCGAGATCAGCTCGGCCTGGGCGGCGGGGGGCATGGTGCGGAAGATCGGCGTGGCCCGTAGCCATGCCGCGAAGTCGGGAAAGATCACCCGCTGGTTGGTCTTGTAGTGCAGTTCGCCGCCCATGGCCGTGCCGAGAATAACGCCCGTATTCTCGGTGTTGAGTGGCCGGTCGGGGTAGCCATAGTCGCCAAGTGCTTCAGCGGCAGCGGTGGTTGCCCACTGCTGACTCGGATCCATGGCCTGGGCAACCTTCGGCGGCATGCGATAGCGCTGCCAATCGAACTTATAATCGCGCACCCAGCCACCGATTTTCGAGTAGGTCTTGTCAGGTGCCGTCGGGTCGGGGTCGTAATAATCGGCGAGTCGCCAGCGGTCGGGGGGAGTCTCGATAATGCTATAGCGCCGATTGATGATATTTGCCCAGAAGGCCCGGGCGTTTGGCGCATCGGGAAGGATCGCGCCGAGGCCAACAATGGCCACAGCGCGCCTAGCAACCTGATCCATGGGAGCGACTCCTATGTGATTCCCCCTCACCCCCTTCCCCTCTCCCACAAGGGGAGAGGGGTGATCTCGCTCCCTCTCCCCTTGTGGGAGAGGGCTGGGGTGAGGGGGTAATGACTATTCGGCAGGGAACGCTGCGATAAGGTCGGCGGCGACTCGGTTCATGTCCTCGATCCGGCCAGCCTGAGCGGCGTAGATTGCCGGCAGACCAAGAGTATTCGCCAACTGCGGGTCTGTCTGTCCGGCCCCGATTGTCCAGGCCAGACCATCGGTGGCGATCTTCAGGGCCGCCTCGCGGGCGTGGATGCGGGCCATGGCCAGGCGCGTCTCGGCTCCGAGCGGGATGGCCCGGCTGGGAGTAGCGGCGTACTCGGCAAAGATCGCCGCCGTCTCACCCATGGCGATCAGCTCGCCGAGGCGGAAGAGCACGTGTTGGTTGCGGGTGAGTCGGTCGAGCCGACAGCGCTCAAGCACGTTGGCCAGGGCGCGCAAGGCCAAAGCAGCCGTGGCTGCGCCGCCAGCCGGGCTGGTGGTGGCCAGCTTATCGAGGCGGACGGCCCAGTCGCGGTAGTACGCGCCCTGGGTCTTCAGGTGGATCTGCCAGCGGTCGCGGGCAATCGTCCACTCCATAATCTCCGAGGTACCCTCGTAGATGCAGGTGATTCGCACGTCGCGCTTGATCTTCTCGACCATGTACTCTTTGGTGTAGCCATAGCCGCCGTGGGCCTGGATAGCATCCTCCGCCGCCTTGTTGCCGCCCTCGGTGGCCAGGAACTTGGCGATGGCCCCTTCGGTCTGGAGGTCGGGCTCACCAGCATCAATCCGCGCCGCCGTCCACTCAATATAGGCGCGGGCAGCCTCTAGGCGCACCGCGTTCGGCACCAGCAGCTTATGCGTGTACGCCTGCTTGGTCGAGAGCAGCCCGCCGCCCTGCACGCGGGTCTGGCTGTAGCGGATGGCCCGCTCCAGCGCCGACCAGCCGCCGCCCAGGCCAAAGGCTGCCACCATCAGGCGGGTATAGCCGAAGACGGCCTGGGCCTGGGCGAGGCCGCGACCCTCGACCCCGCCAACCAGCCGGTCAGCGGTCACATAAACATCGTCGAGGAACAGGGCGGAGGTGTTCGAGGCGCGGATGCCGTGCTTATCCTCGTGCTTGCCCTTGCCGAAACCAGCAGCGTCCTTCTCAACCACAAACCAGGAGAGTCCACCGGGGGCGTTGGCCAGCACCGTGTAGATCTCGGCCACGCCGCCGTTGCTGATCCACTGTTTGCGCCCGCTAATCTTGTAGCCAACTACCTGACCATCCTCGACCACCGGCTCCGCCTTCGTACTCAGGGTTCCCAGATCGCTGCCGGCCTGCGGCTCGGTGGCCCCGTAGGCCACCAGCAGACCCTCATCCGCAATACGGCCCATCCAGTGAGCTTTCTGCTCCTCGGTGCCACCCACCGTAATCGGATCGGTGCCCAGGAAGGTCGCTAGCACCCCAGTGGCGATGCCGAGATCGATCCGGGCCATCAGTTCCGAGACGCGGTAGATATCGTAGGCACCGCCACCGAGCCCGCCATACTCTTCGGGAATGAAGATCAGGTGCAGCCCGATTTTCTCAGGGTTGTAGAGATCCTTCAGTACCTTGGCAGGGAACTCATCATGCTCGTCGAGTTCACGAAGATACTCGGGTTTGAGTTCCTTCGCTGCGTATTCACGAAGAGTCGTCAGTACCATCTCCAGCGTGTCGGTGTCCAGCGTCGTCATGGGCGCTCTCCTGCGCGTAACTATTATGATCTGCTTCACGAGGGCCACTTGGGTATCTCTAGTTTAGCATATTCCTGAGAAGTAGCGAAGCATACGGCGCACGCCGCGCAATCCCCGCTGGAACACCCCGGCGAGCGGCTCGGGGGGCAGGGCCGGGATGATCGGACAGGGTTCGCCGCCAAGCGCCACGCTAACCCGTGTGGCGGCAGCGATGGCGGTGACGCATGCCCGTTCGAGGAATAGGGCCGGGTGCGGGTAACGCAGCCAATCGCCGCACATGCTGATTGCCGACCAGGGACTCTCAACGCCGGGGTAGCGCAGATCGCTGCCTGTCTCAAAGCGGGTATGGGTGGCGGGATTGCGCTGAACCGTTGCGTGGATCATGTGTCCGCGCAACTCGGGGTAGATATACGCTATGTCGTTGAGGGCGAGGGCCAGCACCGCCGTATCGGGCAGATCGATCAGTTCGGGCGGGCCGTAGATGTGGGCTTCCACTAGCGCGCCGCCGGTGGCCGCATGCCATGCGGCGCAATCGCGCTGGATACGGTGGATCCAGAAGAAATTATCAATGCTGAAGTCGCCGCTACAGATCCCTGACTCGGCTCGTCTAGTGGGCGCGGTATCGAACCAGAGGCGCACAATCCCGTTGGTCAGGCCACATGGCCAGGCCAGGGCCGAAACCGCATCGGCGGTAGCGGGGCTCGCCGCGAGCAGGCGGCGCGCCGACGGCGCATCAAGGGCCAGTACCACCTGAGCCGTTGTGGCCACCTGCCTGCCGCCATCGGCACGCTGCCAATGTACCCGCCAGCCACCCGGCACCGGCTCCAGCCGATCAACATGGGCGCGGTTCAGCAGTTCACCGCCGTGGGCCGTGATCGCCGCCACCAACGGCGCGATCAGCGCGCACTCAGCGTCGGCGGAAAGATACTCGAAGGCCCAGGAATCGCGGCGCAGCAGCGTGTAGAAGCGCAGGAAGGCTAGCGAACCTCCCAGCGACGCCTCCTCAGGGTGAGCGGCCAACCCGTTGCGCATCAGGGCCGTCATGAATGCCCGTAATCGCGGCGGCCAGTGCGCAAACAGTTCGGCCAAGGTGTGATCGGCCAGTGGTGTCGGCTCGATCAGCGGATCGTAGGCCAGCGCCATATAGAGCGAACCCACGACTCGCGGCAAGCCAATCCAGTCGCGCAGCGTGAGCATGGCGATAAAGTCGGGTCGCACCAGCAGTCCCATGTAGTGCAGCGGTGCGGGTACTAAGCTGCGGCGCACCGCGCTACCCGCCTCGGCACGGGATGTTCGGCCCCTCTCGCGGTGAACCCAATCCTCGTGGCGGGCCGCCACCCGGTCGGACGCAATACCGTGACGGTCGAGCATCGCCCGCAGATTATGGTACTGACCCCATATGCCGTGGATGCCATGTTCCGCCGGGAAATACCAGCGCTGCCCGCCATGATCAAGTTCTACCGTCTCACCGCCCCCCATCCGCCCGCCAAAGTGTAGATCTGCCTCCAGCACCAGCGGATCCAGCCCGCGCTCAGCCAGATGCAGCGCCGCCGTCAGCCCTGCCAGTCCGCCGCCCACCACAATCACCGGCTGATCGGGAGACACTACCGTGCCCATGAGCCATCGCTCTCTGGCTCAACCACAACCGCCGTGCCGTAGGCCAGCACTTCGGTCATACCCTGAGCGATCTCCGTCGTATCGTAGCCAAAGCTGACGATAGCGTTTGCCCCAAGCTGTGCGGCGTGCTCCAAGGTCATCAGGAAGGCGTCGGTGCGGGCGTGTTCGCAGACGTTCATCATCGTGCGAATATTCCCGCCAACCAGCGACTTGAACCCGGCCACGATCTGCCCGCCGAGGCTAGCCGAGCGCACCGTCAGGCCACGCACAATGCCCAGCGAGCGCACAATGCGGAAGCCCGGCAGAGTAAACGCCGACGTAACCATCGCCGGGTTAAGGGCGATGGCGGGCGCGCTCGCGATGCGCTGGGTCTTGCCGGTTGTTGCCGGGGCAACCGGGGCACCGCAGATAATACAGAACTGGGCGTCATTGGGAATGGTGGCGTCACAAGTTGCACACTGCATCGGTTTGCTCCTTAGACAAGATTTCAGGTGTGAGGTTTCAGGTTTCAGGTACAGCTCGTCAAGATGCCACATTCTGGCCTGAACTGTAAAGTATCTGCGAACCTTGTCTTATGATACAACTACGCATGATGATGAGTGTATAGCAATCCTATTCCAGTTGTGAAGGAGGAGTCAAGGCTTTAGCCGGCCTTATCCGGCTAAAGCCTCGACTCCACGCAACAACCCCAAGAGGATTGCTATAGCTGATGAGCAATTGAATAATGCCGTATGTGATCATTTCAGTACGGCGACGAGATTTTCGCGATGTACAGCCACAGAAAGACACAGAAGCACACAGAAAAAATTCTGTGTGCTTCTGTGTCCGTACATCGTTGTGGATGCGGAATGGCAACGGGATCTGCGATAACCTACGCGCAGCGCTGGAAGGATGGCAGGTGATTGTCGCGTGAGGCTGCCTGGAGCAGATTGTACACCTGTAAAATGTCGGTGCGGCTGGTGCTGGTGACGAGACGTGTGTAGAGGTTTACGTTGACGATCTCGGCATCCACGCCAACCGTACATGCCTCGTTCACGCTGGCGAAGCGCGGAGCCTGGCCAACCCAGGGGTTCGCGGCGGGCAGCGGTACGCCGTAGGTGCGGAACAGCGCCTCCAGGCGGTTGATGTGACTGGCCTCGGACGAGATGATGTTGGCGAAGGGTCGCACATCGCCGAAATCAGCGACGACCTGCTGATACACGGCCCATGCGTGGTACTCGTCATTGAGTGCGAGGAGCAGGCCATCAATCTCGGCTGCGCTCAGCGGGCCTGTATACTGGCTCATGTCGGTGTCGCACATCCGGCAAGGGGTTTCGGGCAGATTCGTAGGCAGAACTGTTGTCGGAGCGGTGGACTGAGTGCCGTTACCTCGGCCCATCCCCATGCTCTGACCACCATTTCCCTGATTGCCCTGGCCCATCCCCATGCCCTGTCCACCGTTGCCCTGACCCATCCCCGCGCCCTGATTGTTCTGAGCCACACGGGTACTCTGAGCCATACCGCTGTCTGGGTTGTTCTGACTCCCGTTGCCCTGAGCCGCGCCCATGCCTGTCGGGGCAATTGGCTGGCTTGTGGTACTGACAATAGGCGTGGTTGGCCCGGTGGTCGTTGTGGTACTGACAATAGGCGCAGTTGGCCCGGTGGTCGTTGCGGTACTGACAATGGGCGCGGTTGGCCCGGTGATCGTTGTGGTACTGACGGGAGCAGCACAGGCGCTCAGGGCCAGGCCCAGCACCAGGGAAGAGATAATGATCGTGCGTCGCATCGTGGGTCTCCTTGTTGGCAACCGCATGTTAGGGTGAGCGATTGCTCACCTTCAGCATAGCAGCCAAGTGTGAAGATCCCGTGGAGGCCCGATGGAGGTATGCGCCAGATCACCGGCCAAACGAGATCGGGCGCTTCTCCGTGTGATTGCCTTTGAGCGTCACCTCTTCGGCAATAGCGAAGTCGTTCAGTTCCAGTGTGTGCCAGTTGATATGTGGAACAGATCAGCGAGTCGTTGAGCGCCGTGTTCTGCGGGTGGCGTATCACCGAGAAGTTCACATGTTTGAAGGTTCCCTGATCCTCGATGGCCAGAGCCAGCAGTTGGTTGCGCCAGAGCTGATTCAGTCCGCAAAACTCGCCATGTCATACTGAGTACCCAATGGCCGGCGGGCCAGTGGCGCCAAGGTGACATCGGGGATGTCATCAGGGGGGCGCGCTGGCGCGATTACCTTAGCCCAGGACTCATTCGCACTAAGACAAGGTTCGTAGATACTTTACAGTTCTACCCCCCCTAGCCCCCCCGCAAGCGGGGGGGACAACGCATTGGTTCCCCCCGCTTGCGGGGGGCTAGGGGCAATACTTTTCAAATAAGGAGTCTACCGCCGGTCAGCCCTCACCCCCCAGCCCCCTCTCCCAGAACGGGAGAGGGGGAGCCGAACGCACTCTGGTGCAGAATCTCCCCTCTCCCCTGGTGGGAGAGGGGCAGGGGGTGAGGGGGAAAGGTCGGCATGAGATCTGCTTATTCGAAAAGTATTGGGGCTAGGGGGGTAGAGCGTGTCAAGACTGTAAAGTAAAATTGGTCACTCTGAAACCATGTCTAACAAAAATCCCCGCTTCCCCCTGTGCAGGTTGCGGATCAATAATTCGCGGGGGCCGAACAATGATTCGCGGGGGCCGAACAATGATTCGCGGGGGCCGAACAATGATTTCGGTGCGAAATACTGACGGAAAACGTCCCCACGGTACGGTATGCTGCCGTGTTCACAGGAATACCGCCACCTGAGATCATTGCCGTGGCCGAGTACCTTCCCCTTGACCTGGGATGTGGCAGGGCACGGGCCAGCGTCTTTCTTACGACGCACGGATGGGAAGCCGACTGCATTGATTTTGTCCCCGAGGCGATTGCGCTAAGGGTCACGGAATTTTTTAATTGTCCCATTACGAGTGATATGTCACGCTGAGCGAAGCGAAGCGTCCCGGCATCCATATCGCCCGCCGGGACGCTTCGCTTCGCTCAGCGTGACATGACGCTGGGATACTTAAAAATCTCCCCATCCCTAACTGAAGTGGGTGCATCCCTCGATAGGTGCAGAGATAGCAAAAATATGGGAGAGGGTGGGGGGCGGCAATCTGAGGACTTTGCTCCGGCCCTGCAAG
>JBAXMH010000157.1:0-11689 GCA_037134395.1 Chloroflexales bacterium | reverse complement strand
ACCGCCAACTACGGCTCGATGGGCGTTGTGGTGATCGGCACCTACACCAGCGTGGAGCCAACCCAGGCCGCCGCCAGCAGCCTGGTAGATTTGCTGGCATGGAAGAGTGAGCAGAAGCGGATTGACCCCCTGGGCAGTTCCTACTACTACGGCTGCGCCCACTCAACCTACTGCGCGCCCCACAACCCTAACGCCATCGTGGCGAATATCGCCGGACACCGTCAGGTAACACCCACCCACACCAGTTGCCCCGGCGACACCCTGTTTGCCTTTCTGCCCAGCATCCGCCAGCGCGTCCAGGCCCAGATGAACGGCGTCGTTAACCCGACACCCACCGCGCCTGACGACGGCGACCTGAATATTGATGAGCTAGAGGCCGGGTTTTCGCGCACGGACACGAACTGGCACGATGCCGCCTGCGGCTATGGCGGCCACAGCTTCTACACGTATACCACCAGCGGGTTAGCGGGTGACGAGCCAAGTACTAATAGCGGCACCTGGACGCCAAATATCCCTACCGCTGGCAGTTACCAGGTATTTGCCCACATCCCCCAGGGCTGCGGCATCACCGCCATTACCGCCAGCGCCCGCTACCACATCCACGCCACCCAAGATTACGATGTCACGATCAACCAGAATACGGGCGACGAGTGGGCTTCTCTCGGCGTCTTTACCTTCGTCGCCGGGAAGGTTGGCTCGGTGACGCTGACCGATATTACGGGCGAACCCTTTAGCCAGGGGCGGGCGATCTTTTTCGACAGCGTAAAATGGGTGCCGGTGGTTCCTTCCGCGCAGCGCATTGATCTGGTGAACGTGCAGTACGACCGCACAAGCGTGGCGGCGGGCGATCTGCTCAAGGTCACGTTTACGGTGAGCAACAGCGGCAGTACGCCCATCGAAAGCCAGGATCCGCAAGCGGGCACCAAGGCCGATCAGGCTGCCAGCTTCGACCTGAGCAACAGCTACGTCTACGACGAGGGCGAGTGCTTCCTGGGAGATACCGGCCAGAGCTACGCAGCCTACCCGAAAGAGGCCGGGCGCTTCCGCCTGATGCTTGGCCCCGTGGAGACGGCGCGTGCCCCGGCGTGCAGGGGAAACAATGGCGGCTACCCGTGGCGCTGGGGGCTGAACGGAACCCTGGCTCCCGGCGAGACACGTGATGTCGTCGGGTACATACGCTTTCGCACGCCGGGGAGCTTCACCTTGCACGCCGGGGCCATTGAGGAGTACGTGAGCTACGCGGCCCTCGACCGCTTCTCACAGGCGATCACCGTTACGCAGGAACTCCTGGCCCCCAGCCCGATCAGCTACGATGACCAACTCCGGCCCGTGGCCCACGTCTACCATATGGGCAGCGTGCCAGACAACCTCCTGGCCCGCACCCAGGACTCGCTCTCGGTGGTGAAGGGTGCCCTGGCCGGTAGCTTCGCGTGGGACGGCCACTTGATTGACTGGGGCCAGGGCGGGCCAGTGGCCAACCTGAACGACAGTTTCATTATCGAGCAGAGCCGCGTCTTCGTCGCACCGACGGCGGGAGAATATGCCTTCCAGACCACTAGTTCCGATGGGTCGTGGCTCTGGGTAGACAGCACAGCCGTGGTTGCGAACAGCGGTCTTCACGCAACCACAAGCCTCACCGGGACAATCAGCCTGACGGCGGGTCGCCATGTTCTCTCGTTCAAATACTTTGATCGCAGTGGGGAAGCGGTCGCCGGCTATAGCGTGAAGATGCCGGGCGCTGCCAGCTTCAGCGGCATCATTGACGGGCTGGGCGGGTCAAATTCTGATGTTGACATGCGCTCAGGCTCCACATTTGCGCAGTTGCACGGTCTCACCATCGCCGCCGACGACCAAGGTGGCTCCGGTGTGGTAAAGTTGCGCGTGTCGTTCGACGGGATCACCTGGAATGATATACAGGGCAGCGTGTTTACCCTAAACAGCTTAGTAGACGGCAATTACACCCTGCACTACACGGCGGTAGACGCTGCCGGAAATGAGTCGCCGGTACAGACCCTCAGCTTCCGCGTTGACTCGACCCTTCAGTTCCAGCAAACCTACCTGCCCATGATTACGCGCTAAGGGAAGGTTTCAGGTGTCAGCGTGACAGTTCGTGCTGGCCCCCTCACCCCCCTGCCCCCTCTCCCACCAGGGGAGAGGGGGAGATGTCGCATCAGGATGCGCAAGATTGGCTCCCCTCCCCCCGTGTGGGGGAGGGGCTGGGGGTGGGGGTTGTTCGGCAACAAACTGTAAAGTATCTGAAATCTTGTCTAAAAGAGGAATCTCGTGCAACCACAGATGAACTCCGGCCCGCGCCAGCCAGGTGCCCCGCGTGGCTCCCTCGGGCGTGCCATTGGCTACCTCGACAAACATCGCCGTAACGTGGCGATTACCTACGGTGCCCTCATGGTGGCCACCTTGACCCAGATGGCTGTGCCGCAACTGGTACAGAACATGATTGACGCGGCCTCCACGAGCTTTGTCCCTGGGGCCAATTTGGCACATGCCGAGTCGCTGCTGATCAATGCCGCCCTGCTGATCATCGCCTTTGCGGTCATGCGCGGCGTCTTCTCGTTTGTCCAGGCGTTTATGTCTGAGAAGACTTCGCAGGATGTGGCTTTTGACATGCGCAATGCGATCTTCTCGAAGATCCAGCGGCTCTCGTTCAGCTACTACGACCAGACTCAGACCGGGCAACTTATGATCCGCGCCACCGATGATGTTGAGCGGCTGCGCACGTTTGTGGCTCAGGGACTCGTGCTGACTGCACAATCCTTTATGTTGCTGATCGGCACACTGCTAGTTCTGGCCTTCACCAACTGGCAACTGACTCTGGTAGTGCTGCCGCTGCTGCCGATTGCCCTGGGCCTGTTTATGGGCTTCGGCAAAATCAGCCGTCCGCTTTTTATGACCGTTCAGGTGCGGCTTTCCGCCCTGAACACGGTGCTTCAAGAGAATCTGGCCGGGATCAAGGTGGTCAAGGCGTTTGCCCGTGAGCCCTACGAGAAGGGACGATTCGACGCCACCGCTACCGATCTTATGGCCCAACAGCTGCGGATCAACCGAATTTTCTCCCTGCTCTTTCCGGTCATCTTCTTGGTGGCTCAGATCGGACAGGCCGCCATCCTCTACTTCGGCGGCGCGCAGATCCTGGGCGGCACCTTGAACCTGGGCGAGTACCAGAAATTTAGCCTCTACCTGGTCTACATCTTCTTCCCCCTCGGCCAACTTGGCTTCATCGTCGCGATGATGGCCCAGGCCGCTGCCTCAGCCGGGCGGATCTTCGAGGTTCTCGACGCCACAAACGAGATCAGCGACAAGCCCGACGCCCAGATCTTGCCCGCGATCACTGGCCGGGTTGAGTTTCGTGGCGTCACCTTTCGCTACTTCGGCAGCAGCGACCCAGTGCTGAGGAACGTGAGTTTTGTGGCCGAGCCGGGCCAGACCATCGCGCTGCTGGGGGCGACGGGCAGCGGCAAAACCACGATCATCAACCTGCTGCCGCGCTTCTACGACGCAGCCGATGGCGCAATCCTGATTGACGGCCACGACGTGCGTGATGTCAGCATTGATAGTTTGCGCTCGCAGATCGGCATTGTGCTGCAGGAGACGAACCTGTTCAGCGGCAGCATCCGCGACAACATTGCCTTTGGCCGGTCGGATGCCAGTGATGAACAGGTCGTCGCAGCGGCCCAGGCCGCCTCGGCCCACGATTTTATTCTAGGATTCCCCGACGGCTACAATACCAAAGTCGGCGAGCGCGGAGCCACGCTCTCCGGTGGCCAGAAGCAGCGCATCGCCATCGCCCGCGCCCTGCTGCTCAGCCCGCGCCTGCTCATCCTCGATGACAGCACCAGCAGCGTGGATCTCCAGACCGAGTACCACATCCAGCAGGCTCTTGATCGTCTGATGAAGGGGCGCACCAGCTTCGTGATTGCCCAGCGCATCAGCACAGTGCTGAACGCAGATCAGATCCTGGTACTCGACAAGGGCCAAATCGTGGCCCGTGGCACCCACGAGGAACTACTGGAGGATAGCCCGATCTACGCCGAGATCTACCACTCGCAGCTCATCGGCGATGTGGAGCCACGGGCAGTCTGATGTGTTCAGTACGCCCCCTCTCCCCCTGCCCCCTCTCCCACGAGGGGAGAGGGGGTATTCCGCACCAGAAAGCTGTCCGGCTCCCCTCCCCCCGCGTGGGGGAGGGGCTGGGGGTGGGGGGCGTAGACTGTACACTAGCCCGAGCATCTGCGTCCCAACGGTGGATAAAATAAGGATACCCCTATGATGATGGGACATGGCGGCCCTGGCCGCATGCTCAATACCGAGACCGAAAAGCCCAAAAACGCGGTCGCAACCTTGGCCCGCTTCTGGCACTACTTCCGGCCCTACTGGTACGCCGTGGCCCTCACGGTCTTCTTGACCATTGCCAGCGTGGTGATGCAGGTGGCATCGCCTAATCTGATTGGCCAGGCGGTGGACTGCTATCTAGTGCCGCAGGCGGGAGCCTGCTGGTACACCGTTCTGCCGCCTAGTGCCGATATAGCGGCGCGGCTGCGTGGCCTGGGCGGATTGGTGGGCCTGCTGGTGGGCCTGTTTGTGGGCGGATCGTTCCTCCAGGGTTTCGCTTTTTACTGCATGAACTGGTCGGGCCAGTACGCCCTGCGGGCCATCCGCGAGGATACCTTCGACCAGATTCACCGGCTCTCGCTGGGCTACTACAGCCGCAACGAGGCCGGTAATGTCATGAGCCGAATCACCAGCGATACCGATACGATCCAGCAGGCGATTGGCTTTGCCCTGCTGAACGTGGTCAGCGGCTCCCTCCAAATCGTCCTGACGATGGCCGTGATGCTGCGGCTCAACGTGACCTACGCCCTGCTCAGTCTGAGCGTGGTGCCATTGATGGCCCTGGCCACCTTCTACTTCTCAAACCAGGCCCGCAAAGCGTTTCGGGCCAGCCGTCTCCAGATGGGCAGCGTGAATGCGGGCCTCCAGGAGAGCATCGCCGGGGTACGCGAGGTGCAGGCGTTCAACCGCGAGGATGAGAGCATTGAGCAATTTCGGCGCACCAACGCGGCCAACCGCGACGCCAACGTGCGTGCGGCCAGCTTCACCAGCGCCCTCAACCCGGTGCTGGAGGCGCTCGGCTATGTGGCCATCGCGATTGTGGTGGTGGTAGGTTCCCTGAGCGCCATGCGCGGCCAGCCAATCCTGGGTGGCACCGTCATTTCGCTGGGGACGATTTTTGCTTTCGTGCAATATGTCCAGCGTTTCAACCAGCCCATCCAACAGATTGCTGTCCTCTGGACGAACATCCAGAGCGCGATCGCCGGGGGCGAACGCATCTTTGGACTACTAGATGAAAAACCCGAGCTGCTGGACTGTCCGAATGCCCAAACTCTACCGCCCATCGCAGGCCGCGTCACCTTCGAGGGCGTCACCGCCGAGTATACGCGGGGCCAGCCGGTGCTGCGCGGGGTGAGTTTTACGGCCGAACCGGGCCAGACCGTGGCGATTGTCGGGCCAACCGGGGCGGGCAAAACCACGATCATCAACCTGATCCCGCGCTTCTACGACGTGAGCGCCGGGCGGGTGCTGATTGACGGCGCGGACGTGCGTGACGTGACGGCGGCCAGCCTGCGCCGTCAGATCGGCATTGTCCTTCAGGACTCGTTCCTGTTTTCGGACACGGTCATGAACAATATCCGCTACGGTCGGCTTGACGCCACCGACGCCGAGGTGATCGTGGCGGCCACGTTAGCCTCCGCCGACACCTTCATCGAACGGCTACCGCAGGGCTACCAGACCGTGCTAGGCGAACGGGGCGGCGGACTGAGTCAAGGCCAGCGCCAACTGATCTCGATTGCCCGTGCGGCCCTGGCCAACCCGCGCATCCTCATTCTCGACGAGGCCACCAGCAGCGTGGACACCCGCACCGAGCGGCTGATCCAGCGGGCCTTTGACCAATTGCTCGAAGGCCGCACCAGCTTCGTGATCGCCCATCGCCTGAGCACCATCCGCAACGCCGACCAAGTCCTCATGGTCAAGGACGGCCAGATCGTCGAGCGCGGCACGCACCCCGAGCTGCTGGCCCGCCAGGGAGCCTACTACGACCTCTACATGAGCCAATTCCGGCGCGAGGAAGAGCCGACCAATAGCCAATAGCCGATAGCCGATAGCCGATAGCCGATAGTACTACAGTTGTAAATATCTTCGCAGAAAGGCTCCCGCCGACTACCCCCCCTAGCCCCCCCGCACGCGGGGGGGAACCAATGCGTTGTTCCCCCCCGCGTGCGGGGGGGCTAGGGGGGGTGATTCAAACGACACCTGTCGTACTATCGGCTATCGGCTATTTTCACGTTAGCCCCGGCATCACGAGAACGGGAGGAGATACATGGTTACCGGCATTGATATTGCAAAACTGATCGCCCACACCGATGCGTCCAAGGCCCCGGTGCGACTGGAGTACGTGCGTGGGCGGGCGAAGTGGGAAGCGTCACCGGCAAGCCGACATCAGAAGACACTCCAGCGTATTGAGCGGTCGCTCCGGCCCATCCCAGGACGTCCAGACGGCTGCGGATGCTTTGCCCTGGCCGACACGCTTATTCGCTTCGGCGACCCTGATCGTTCAATCAAGCGGCCCGACCTTGCGATTTTCTGCACCGAACCACCCGACTCCGACGAGGCTTTAGAGATAATTCCAGAGGCGGTGGTCGAGGTGATCAGCCTGGGCTACGAGGAGAAAGATCTCGGGGCTGACGGTGCGCCTTTTTATCTGGCCTACGGGGTACGCAACGTACTCATCGTAGACCCAGGGGCCAGCATCGTGTACCACGACGCACTGGGTCACGAACGACGGACGCTTACCGTCCCCACTAGCATTGACTTAGCCTGCGGGTGCCAGGTTACGATTAGTTAATATCGTACCCCCTCACCCCCTGCCCCTCTCCCACCGGGGGAGAGGGGAGATTTCGCACCAGAGCGGGTTCGGCTCCCCCTCTCCCGTTCTGGGAGAGGGGGCTGGGGGGTGAGGGCTGCCCGTTGTCCGTCATCACACAGAACTCACCTACCGACGGCAAGATCGCGCACGACCTGGACGATCATCCGGCGCTCGTGGGCCTTGATCCGCTCGTGCAGGCTGACTTCATCATCGTCGGGGAGAATAGGCACCTCGGTGCGCGCCAGGATCGGGCCGTCATCAACGCGGGGAGTGACGCGGTGGATGGTACAGCCAGTGACCGGCATCCCCAGGCGCAGGGCGTCGGGCACCACGTGGGCACCGCGCAGGGCCGGGATGACGAGGCCGGTGCTGGTAGTTACGGTATCGCTGCCGTCGGCGGGGAGCAGGGCGGGGTGCTGATTGATCACGCGGTTGGGGAAGTGCTGCAGGAAACCCGACGAGAGGATCCGCATGAACCCGGCCAGCACCACCAGATCGGGGGCAAAGGCGGCGACGACCTCGGCGAGACGCCGCTCCCAGGCGGCGCGAACGGCATGGCGCGAGGGGCCGCTGGGTGCGGCGGGGAGCGGAACGCATGCGGCGGCCATGCCCCGCGCCAGCGCCCGCTGGAGTCCGAAGGCATCGCTCCGGTCGCTGACAACCACATGCACTTCGGCACCGCCAAGATCTCCGGCGTCCTGCGCATCAAAGAGTGCTTGGAGATTGCTGCCAGAGCCGCTGATCAGAACGGCAACAGTGTACAAAGCGGCCCTCGCAATTGCAGATTGCAGATTGTAGATTGTAGATTGTGGATTGTGGAGCGTCCGATGGGCAATCCACAATCCACAATCCACAATCTGCAATCCTGTTACGACGAGCCTTCCTTGCCGATGTCCATACGGTGGTGTTTGCCATCAAAGCGAATGCCTGCGGCGGCCTCGTAGGCCCGCTCGCGGGCTTGGCGCAGAGTGGTACCCAGGCCCGTGACACCCATGACGCGTCCGCCGGCGGTGCAGAGCCCGGTGGGGCCCAGAGCCGTGCCGGCGTGGAAGATGATTACCTTATCGTCATCGAGCGCCTCAACGCCACGGATCGCGTCGCCCTTGCGCGGGCGATCAGGGTAGCCAGCAGCGCAGAGAACTACACAAACCGCATAGCCCTTACGGCGGCGCAGCTTCTCGGGCTGGAGCTTGCCTGTAGCGCAGCCGTAGAGCGCCTCCAGCAGATCGCCCTCAATCAGCGGCACCAGCGCCTGTGCCTCCGGATCGCCAAAGCGGGCGTTATACTCCAGCACCTTCGGGCCAGTCTCGGTAAGCATAATCCCGACGTAGATCACCCCACGGAAGGGCGTGCCGCGTGCGGCTAGAGCGTCTATGGCGGGCTGAATGCAGGTGAGCGCAATCTGGTCAAGCAGACCCAGCGAAACATCGTCAACCGGGGCGACCACGCCCATCCCGCCGGTATTCGGCCCGACATCGCCATCGCCAAGGCGTTTGTGATCGCGGGCGGGCGGCAGCACCACCAGCCGACTGCCGTCACAGAGTGCCAGCACCGAGACCTCGCGGCCCACAAGGCGTTCCTCAAGCAGAAAGTGCTGGTCGGGCAGGTCGTTGTTGAGTTGCTCAATCGCGGCCAACGTCTCCTCAACGCTGTTGGGCACCACCACACCCTTACCCTGAGCCAACCCATCAACCTTCACCACCCACACCCCGCCGTTGGAGCGCACAAACGCAGCGGCGGCATCAGCCGAGTCGAAGACATGAAAGGCAGCCGTCGGGATACCCGCCTCAACCATGATCTCCTTCGCAAACGCCTTGCTGCTCTCGATCTGGGTTGCCGCTGCGCTCGGGCCAAAGACGGGGATGCCGGCAGCCGTGAAGAGGTCAGCGATGCCGTCAGCGAGAGGTTTCTCTGGGCCGACCACAACCAAGTCTATCGCCTCGCGCTGAGCGAGATCGACGAGCGAATCCATATGGTTGAGCGGGAAGGGTACATTATGGCCGTGATGCGCCGTACCCGTGTTGCCGGGCACGCAGAGCAGTTTGCCAATCTGGGGCGATTGTGCAATCTTCCAAGCCAGAGCATGCTCACGGCCACCTGAGCCAATCAGCAGAACATTCATGTGTACTTTAGAATCTTATTAGAGTATTGTCACCGTCGTGCCAGTATAGCACACTCGCACGCACTGTGTGCCCGACAGGTGTGGTGTATCGTACTTTGTTGAAAGTGCATAAAGATCGCCCGTTACTTTTCTCCCAGCGGTGCGACGTTCTCCATGACGCTCATACTCCAGTGTAGAGTACAGTGAATGCAATGGGTGCAATATCATGGACAATCAGTGTTACCACGGTTATTATGGCGAACAGACTAACGATCGACTGGTCATGAGTGCGAGCGACCACGGCAGCCATCACTAGTTCCTCGTCTTGAGCGGTTGCTAGGGTACGACGAATGACGAGCGCCTGATGACCACCATGTGATGCACGACAGCCTCTGTCGTCGTTGGTCGCCACTCGCTCATCACAAAATCCGGCCTTTCTAGCAGGAACCGACACTGTGTTCGATGAAGCTGAGCTTTTGGGTCGCGCCCACATCCAAGATACAGATGCACTCGCTCAAATCCATGATGCCTACTATGGGCCGCTCTTCCGTTATGTCTCCTTTCGCGTCAGCGACCGACACACGGCGGAGGATCTGGTGAGCGAAGTTTTTACCCGCTTTCTCACTGCCCTGCGCGATAACAAAGCGCCGCAGAGCACACTGCGCGGATGGCTGTTTGGTGTCGCAGCTAATGTTGTGAGCGACCACCACCGCCGCCGTTACCGCGCCCCTCAGGAGTCTCTTGACGAGGCTATTGTGAGCCAGGAGGCCGGCCCTGATGAGATCGCAGAGCAAGCGGCCACTCGTGAGGATCTACGGCGCGCCGTAGCCACCCTCACCGGCGAACAGCAGCACGTCCTCGCTATGCGTTACGGTCAGGGGCTACCGATCCAGGATGTTGCGCGGGCCTTAGGGAAGACCGAGGGTGCGATCAAACAACTTCAAGCACGGGCGATTGCTGCGCTCTCACGAAAGATGGCGCCTGGGATGGTGGAGTGATGGATAACGAACTCGAACTCAAACTCATTTTTTGCCTCGACGCCTTGGATGCCGGAGAGCCAATCAACCAGATCCTGGCCCGCTATCCCGCTGACGCCGCTGCACTTCGTCCGATGCTGGAAACCGCAGCCACACTGCCGTCTCTCGCCCTTGTGCCATCTACCAGTGCCCAGATTACCTCGCGCCGCGCCTTCCTGAACCGCGCCGCTGATATGCGCTCTGCCGCCGGGCGGCGTTTCCTGGGGTTGCCCTTGCGTATGGGCCTCGTGTTGGCGACAACCCTGCTCGCCCTGATGATCGCTGGTGGCGGGACAGTCGCAGCGTCGGCGTCGGCTTTACCCGGCGACCCACTCTACCAAATCAAGCGTGTCGCTGAGCAGGTGCGGATCACGCTCGCCAGCGATAAGGCACCGGTTGAGCAGGAGATCGCCCAGCGCCGCCGCGATGAAATCAGTGCCCTGATCACCAAGAATCGCTCGGCGGATGTGGAGTTTAGCGGCACGGTCATGCGGGTATCGGAGAGCAGTCTCCAGGTCGCTGATCTTGTGGTACAGATTGACGCAAATACCCGGACTGATGCGGACATCTCTGTTGGCGCTGTTGTGACGATCATTGGTCGTCTGGATGGTGAGACGATCCACGCGACGAGGATTGTGCTTGGCGGGGTTCCTGCATCCTCGACCGCGCCAATACCTACCGCGACGACAGCGAGCCGAGCGACGGCGGCGATGGTACCTTCCGCTACGTATACGGCAGAACCGACACTCGTGAGTACGCCGAAGCCGACACTCACGAGCGTGCCGGAGCCGATGGACCCCACTGCGTTGCTGACCACGGAGCCAACCTCAACCCGCACGGAGCGTCCGCGCTCGGAAGTTCAGGCGACATCCACGCCCTCGCTGCGGCCCACCTTTGTGCTCAACCCGACTGCCAAGCCGCCAACGGTGGAGCTATCGCCCACTTCCAAGCCTACCAACGACCACAATGGCCGTAGCACCAGCGAGCCCACGGCCAGATCTACGGTGAAGCCGACCGACGACCACGCGAGCCACAGCACCAGCGTGCCGACCGACGACCACGCGAGCCACAGTACCAGCGTGCCCACCCATGCGCCGACCGCTGAGCCAACGGACGCTCCCACCCGCGTGCCGACCGCTGAGCCCACGGACGTGCCCACTCGCCACGTGCCGACCGCTGAGCCCACGGACGTACCCACTCGCCGCGTGCCGACCGCTGAGCCCACGGACGTGCCCACTCGCTACGTGCCGACCGCTGAGCCAACGGACGCTCCCACCCGCGTGCCGACCGCTGAGCCCACAAATGTGCCTGCCAACGTGCCGACCGCTGAGCCAACGGACGCTCCCACCCGCGTGCCGACCGCTGAGCCCACAAATGTGCCTGCCAGCGTTCCCACCAGCGTGCCGACCACTAGGCCAACGGACGCTCCCACCCGCGTGCCGACCGCTGAGCCCACCGATAACCACGAGAGTCATAATACCATCGTTCCCACTAGCGTTCCTACCAGCGTTCCTACCAGCGTTCCTACCGAGGGCCACGAGAACCGCAGCACTGCTGCGCCCACCAGCGCGCCCACCGCCGTTCCTACCAGCGTGCCTGCGCCCACTGCCGTTCCTACCAGCGTGCCTGCGC